>PLUW01000037.1 GCA_003162935.1 Acidobacteriaceae bacterium | reverse complement strand
GTGCCGCGCTATCTCGGAATCAAGAATGCGCTGGTCATCGCTCGCTTGTTTCACATCGTGATGCTTGGACTGCTGGTGGCGCTGGTCGTCACTTTTGGGTTAGGTAAGCTCGCGGTTGTGGGAGTGATTGCTGTCGCTGCGCTTTTGCTTTATGAGCACTCGCTGGTGCGGCACGACGATCTTAGCAAGCTGAATGCTGCGTTCTTCACGATGAACGGGGTGATTTCGGTGGTGTTCTTTTGCTTTGNNCCCCCCCCCCCCAATATTTAGCTAAAATATTCATTTTAAATGAGTTACTTTCAAAATATTCAAAACAAATGGGTTAGGGGTATACTTACTTTCTGCCCCCTTGGAATCAATGAGTTACAATTCGGGCCGTCTCTCAAAATCCAGATTTCAAAGAACTTAGACTCCAGTTACCCCTACCGTCGCGCAGGACAGTAGCCTATTTCCTATTATAACGCGTGCTGTCAACTGCTAGCGCTGATCGGTAGTGGGTCACTATCATACTGACCCACTACCCGCTGATCGCTACTTCACGCTCTTCCGCTGCCGCAGGCGCGCTCTGGCCTCGGGGCCTGGGACGCCGAGGCCGCGATCCAATTGGTCGATGCCGCGGTCGATTTTTTGGCGCATCTCGTCCAAGACTTGCGCGGCCGGTTTCAGTTCGCCGCGTTCCGCGCTGGCCATTCCCTCCTGTATTGCGGCAAGGGTTTCCATGTGGTGCAAGCNNTTGCCGTTCACGGTCAGCACTTCCGGAGTTTTCGTCTTTTTGAGACTCTTGACATGCGCTTTATGGTTGCGCAGGAAATCGGTCAAGGAGTGGATTGCGCGGGTGTCGAGCATGGAGTCCTCGCTGACTATTCTATGATAATTGTATGCTGCCACGGCGATGCTGTGAATCGAGAAGATCTGGAAGGACTGAGTTGGACGGTGTCGGCTGTGCGGCGCAGTCATTGACCGCTGGCCTGCATCGGGAGGACAATTCCCGTGGTCCTCGATTGCCGCGAATTTCCTTCCCCTAATCGGTAACCGAGGTAGACCCCGACACTCAGAGGATAAGGACAGGTCTATGCACAAGACGATTTCGTACATACTGATAGCGGNNTTGGGCACATGGGCGGGCGGTGCTATTCCAGACTCGGTAAGACCATCGCTGCCGAAGGTCGTTGCGAAGGTAGCACTGACTAATCAGACAGCCTCGATCCCAGCGACCACGCTGGTCACGCCAACCAAGAGCACCTTGTACCGGATTTCCGTTTACATGGTTCAGCCATTCCCGAAGTCCTCCTCGTGTAACAACCCCGAAGACTCCGATTGCCCCGTCGTGGTCACCACTTTTCAGTGGACTGACGACGGAGGAACGCAGATCATGACTAACTCCCCCGACCAAGTCGGCTCCATAAATCAAGGCCCGATAAACCTTGCCTTACAAGCCGCCAGTGGGCAGGGTTCACCCGCATGTGTTCAGACTTGCGTGCCGACAGTGGCGACGGGAGCATTGCCCGGTGCGACTTTTCTTGTGAGGGCTAACGCTGGAACCCCACTCATTTACTCGGCTAATCTTGCGGGTGGAGGGAGTGGCGTGGCTTATGACTTTTTCATGACTGTAGAGCAGCTTGAATAGCCGGGCAAAGAGTGGGCCACGCTCCTACGGAAGCACCCGATGCTCGGTAAACCATCTTGCTGCCTTTTCTTGCACTTTTGACAACTCCGCGGGTGCCAGCTGCGAGGCGGAGTCATTGCGAGTTTTTTCGCACTTATCTTTGTCGGATCCATTCATCTTGGCTACGGAAAGGTCCAGCCAAAAATAGGCTTCCGCATAGCTCTGCGGAACACCCTGCCCAAAGTAGTAGAGGGTGCCAAGGGTGCATTGCGCAACAGCATTGTTCTGCTTCGCTGATTTGAGCGACCACTGTGCAGCCCGTTGAGAGTCCTGCGACACACCTTTGCCGCTCACGTAAAGCGAAGCAAGGTTGCTTTGTGCTTCGGCATTTCCTTGTTCCGCAGCCTTACGATACCAAGCCCCGGCTTGGATATAGTCCTGCTGAACACCTTGGCCTTCGAAGTAAAGCAAGCCAAGGTTGCCTTGTGCGCTTGAGTTCCCTTGCTCAGCAGCTTTACGCCACCAAACTGCTGCCAGCGCATAGTCCTGCGGTACTCCTTGGCCAAGGTAGTAGTCGTAGCCAAGGTTGTATTGTGCAGCAGCATCGCCTGCTTTCGCACCTGCTATAGCGTCTGCGATCACTTGTGGATCAACGGGGTTGTCGCTACCTGCTGGGACGTGCGATGCACTTCTGTTTTCCTCTGGCGTTTGCCTCTTAGCTTGCTTCGAGGCTTCCTTCGCCCGCTCTTTGACAACTTTGTTAGCCTGCTTCCTTGACACTTCCAGACAGCCGGTTCTAAACGGAATGGCGAGGCTTTCACCCTTAGCCTCCACAACCGACTTGTACGCTTCCTCGCATTCAGCGGGGAGGACTCGTAGCTCTTTCGCCAGTTGCTTCCCCAGCATGTATCCCTGAACCAAAGGGATGATCTGCTCACGTGCCTCGGCAAACCGTTGCGCTGCGAGCCGCTCCCTCACTCGCACGCCAACCCTGCATCCTTCTGCAAATGAAGGTGAGTTTGTGTGCTCACCAGCCGTTTCACACTCTTGCTCCGTCGCGTCATGGCTCATACCCCAGTCGTAACCGGCCTTGTGCCCCTCACACTCAGGAGTTTGGCAGTCCCATTCTTGCCCTTGGACGCAGACCACGGCGAGGGGCAGCAGGAGTAGGAGTATGACGAATGTGGCCGGAACGAAGCGCATGAAACGAGGCGATTGACCCACCGGGATCATACGCCGCCGCCTATGAAAAACGAAACTGGCCCGCTACCGACCACTCAGTAGCGGCTGAATTTGTCTTGCGTTGACACAGAGGTGGGGAGAGAATTGCGTCATGGATCTATGCCAACGATGCGAGCGGTTATACGAAGCACTCGACCGGCCACGACAAGAGAAGGGGCTTCGCGTGTCTGAAGGGACACTGGCCAGCGAGATTGAACAACGGTTAGATGACGAGGAAGATCGCGCCCGTTATGCGATCACAGATCACAGGTGGTCTGGGTATCACCCACACGGATACCAATACCGCTGAGAGCAATAGTCCGAATTCAACCACCCTCAGCCGCTGTGACTTCCATCACGTCCTGCGGTATCATCAATAGCGATGCCTGTTTCACACCCATTTCAGACCGACGACCCGCGCCTCGTCCCGATCAAAGACAAAGTCCTCGCAGGTGAACGCTTGAACGAGGGCGATGCGCTTGCGCTTTATGGGACGAGCGACATTCTGGCCGTGGGATGGCTGGCCAACTGGGTGCGCGAGCGGATGCATGGGGACAAGGCTTACTTCAACGTCAACCGGCATATCAATCCGACGAATGTTTGCGTGGCGGCTTGCCGGTTGTGCGCGTTTGGGAGGAAGAAAGATACTCCGGGCGCTTACACGATGGCGCTGGAGGAAGCGTTTGCAACGGCATCCTCCGGCTACACCGAGGCGGTCACGGAGTTTCACATTGTCGGCGGGCTGCATCCCGATTTGCCGTTTCAATATTTTCTTGATCTTGTTTCCGGATTGAAAGAGCGCTTTCCGCTCGTCCACATGAAGGCCTTCACGATGGTGGAAGTCGCGTACCTGGCGAAGCGTTCGAAGCTGACGATTCGCGAGACGCTCGTAAAAATGAAAGAAGCGGGCGTCGATTCGCTACCGGGCGGCGGGGCGGAGATTTTTGCCGATCGGGTGCGGCACATCATCTGCGATCACAAGATTGATGGCGATCAGTGGCTGGATACGGCGCGGCTGGCCCACCAGATCGGGTTGAAATCGAATGCGACGATGCTCTACGGACACATCGAAAACGACGAGGACCGCGTCGATCATCTGCTCAAGCTGCGCGCCTTGCAGGATGAGACTGGCGGCTTCCAGACGTTTATTCCGCTGGCGTTTCATCCGGCGAACACGCCGTTGCAGCATCTTTTTACGACCACCGGAATGGACGACATCAAGCAGATTGCGGTCAGCCGGTTGGTGCTGGATAACTTCGCGCACATCAAGTCTTACTGGCAGATGATGACTCCGAAGATCGCGCAGATCTCGCTGCGCTTTGGAGCGGACGATATCGACGGCACGGTGGTCGAAGAAAAGATTTACCACGATGCGGGAGCGACGACTCCGCAGGGTCTGCGGCGGAACGATCTGGTGCGGCTGATCGAAGAAGCGGGGCGCGAGCCGATCGAGCGCGACACGCTTTATCGTCCGGTGACGCGGACGGAAACGTCGTTTACGGTGTCGGTGTAAAACGTGCAACACCTACCACGGAGGCACAGAGGCACGGAGAAAAACAATTTTCTTTGTGTGTCTCCGTGACTCCGTGTCTCCGTGGTGAAAACGGCGCGGAACTTCCCACGCCCCAGCGCATCTAAAAACCATGGCCAAAGAGCAAACAGCGGTTTTCGGCGGCGGATGTTTCTGGTGCATTGAGGCGGTTTTTCAGCGGTTGACGGGCGTCTCGCACGTCGAGTCGGGGTACATGGGCGGAGGGGCGGACCAAGCTACCTACAAACAGGTGTGCAACGGCGATACGGGGCATGTGGAAGTGGTGCGGGTCAGTTTCGATCCCGACCTTATCAACTATCGTGAACTGCTCGACGTATTCTTCACGGTGCACGATCCCACGACGCTGAATCGGCAGGGCAATGATGCGGGTGAGCAGTATCGGTCGGTCATTTTCTACAGCGATGAAGAGCAGCAACGGATTGCCGAGGATGTGATTGCGGAGATGACGGCGGCGAAGGTGTTTCCGGAGCCGATCGTGACCGCGGTTGAACCGGCGGAGGAGTTTCACGCGGCCGAAGGCAACCATCAGAATTACTACAACGAAAATTCGCGCCAGCCGTATTGCATGTTTGTGATTTCACCGAAACTGGCCAAGCTGGAAGCGAAATTTGCGGAAAAGTTGAAGGCGTAAGCCGGGGGTTGGCGGTGGCTCTCGGAACGGAAGCGAGTCAAGCGCGCGATTGCTGCCGGCAAAAAGCGTATCCTTCGCTCCGCTCAGGATGACAATTCCCTATTTGCTACGGGGCAAGAAATCCCCGATCTAACCGGCGGAATCTTGGCCGCTCTCGGGTCCGGGTTCGGCGCGTTCGTCCAGCAGAAGGCGGCGCAAGGTGCGCAGGTCGTTGAGCAGGCGGCTGCTGGTCTTCAGGTGTTGTTCCAGTTTGTCCAGCTTGAATTCCACGATGCGCAGAGCCTGCAAGCGGCGCTCCGACTGGGAGTGCGAGGCGTCGACGAGGTCGGTTGCGATCTCGCTCTTGGCTTCGGCGATCGCATCGAGTAAAAGGCCCACGTATTGCTGGGCATTCTCCACGCTGTCAAACGGAGTTTGCACCGGACTGTTCACGCTGCTGGTACCTTAGCACACGGAAAGCGTGGCGGAGGCGCGGGATTGAAACCACCCGGCAACCACGAACAGAAACCTTGGGCGCGTCGTCGGGGCGCATCAACGGGGCGCATCAGCCGCCGGTTCCGCAGGTACAGATGCCGCTGCCGCTGCCCAGTTGCTGAATGTAGCTGCACAAGTTCTCCATGACGGTCGCTTCGCCGCCGTACAGCGGGACCAAACTAAACTCCTCTTCCGTAATGGGAGAGGCGCCGGTTGAGGGATTCTGAGCGTTCGTTCCCCATCCCACGACGACTCCATTGGGAGATGGCGAAGCGGCGTTGCATTGTTGATTGGGCCCGGGAGTGGAGGGCACGACCTTGATTTGTCCCGCCCGAGGCGCGTTCCCGGTGAGAGTGTTCGCCGTGAGATCGTTGAGCAGGGAGAGAGTCAGCAGGCCACTGTCGGAGATCGCGCATCCACAGCACTCGTTCATTTCCTGATTCTGGTCGAAAACGTAGACCATCGCGCACAGGCTGCCGGCCGACGAATTGCCGGCCGTAAGACCCGGATTGATCAACCGATACGTGCCGTCAACGCCGGCGTTTACGGAATCAATCAGGCTGAAGTAACTCACGGCCATCAGTGGTATTACGGTGAGACTCGCCGATGCCGACAGGTTGTTGCTTTGGGCGAGGATGGTCGCCGAGCCAACCTGCTGGGCAGTTACGAGTCCGCCCGGGCTGACACTGACAATGGCGGGCTCGATCGAGCTCCACGCCGCCGTTCCGGTCATATTTTGCGTGGTTCCATCGCTCATGGTCGCGATCGCTTGTAACTGGCGGCTGCCCTCCAGAACGATGGACAAAGTGGGCGGGTTGATATTCAAGGCGATAGGCACGGGAGGAGTGACGGTCAGGTTCGCGGCTCCGGTGACGGATGCAGAGGTCGCACTGATGGTGGAGGTTCCTACTGCGTTGGCAACGACGGTGCCGCCCGTGCCCACACTGGCGATGGTCGAAACGGAGGAACTCCACGATGCGGATTGCGTTAGATTTTGGGTGGTTCCATTGGAAAGGTTTCCGATGGCGGCGAAGGGCTCGGATTCGCCCTTGGGCAAAGAGAGCTGGTTCGCACTGACTGTGATACTCAGCAGCGCCGGTGGTCCCACGGTGACCGAGGCGGCGCCGGTTACTCCTTGATAGACGGCAAACACGCGAGCGACGCCCAGTTTCTGTGCAGTTACGGTTCCCTGAGCAGTCACGGCGATTGCCGCACCGGAGGAAGTCCAGGTCACGGATTGAGTGAGATTTTGAGGCGCTCCATAAGAGAAGTTGCCGGTCGCGGTCAGCGGCTCGGATTCACCGAGGGGCAAAGAAGACTGGTCTGGACCCAAGGTGATGCTGAGTAATGCTGGTACTCCGACTGTGATCGACGCGCTGCCGGTCACACCCTGATAGTCGGCAGACACCTGCGTGACGCCCTCACTCACGCCGGTCACTAAACCTTGGGCGCTGGCGCTGGCGATGGTGGGGGCAACGGGAGTCCAAGTCGCGGATTGCGTTAGATCTTGAACGGTTCCATCGGAGAAGCTGCCGGTCGCGGTGAGTTGCTCGGATTCGCCAAGCGGCAAAGACGACTGAAAAGGAGAGACGGCGATGCTGAGTAAGGTCGGCAGCCCGACGGTAACCGAGGCGCTTCCGGTGATCCCTTGAGAAGACGCAGAGACCAGGGCGACGCCTTCGTCGGCGCCGGTCACGTTGCCCTGCGCGTCAATTGTGGCAACCGAGGATTTGTTGGACTGCCAAGTCAGAGAAGCGTCCAACGTTTGCTCGGTGCCGTCGCTGAAGACTCCGGTAGCAACGAGCTGCATCGTCGTGCCTTTGGCAAGGGCCGGCTTCGACGGAGCAATTTTTATGAGCGTGAGTTTTGCGGGGCTTTTCGTTGACATGCTGCCCCCGCCGCAGCTCACAAACACTCCGGAAAATAAGAGCGCACTAAGAACACTTATGGCGCGAATGGCTGGACCGAGTCTCATGGCGAAAACCTGTCGGCTCGGGGGAGGGGCGAGGGAACAAACTAGCCTATTAGGACTATATGAATTGGACTATACCATCTCAATTCTCAATTCGAACTAGCCCATTCGAATTAGATCAATCGGGCACCCATGGCCTTCATCGGGCCACTACTTTATGACTTAAGATGGCCGCGCGCTAGGCTACAAACTGGAGACCACTGATGTAGCTCCGAGATTTGTTTCCCTGCTTTGTGGTCCATCGCACTTGCATGATCGTTGGAATCGAAACCGGAATATCGAGCACCGGGAGGTTGCAGGTCACAAACGTGTCAGCCTGGAGGGGCGTCGAACTTAGGATGCAAATGCCGCCATTGCTGAGGTTGTGAATGCGACCCTCGAATTCTTTGGGCAGGGCGCCCGCCGTCCGGCCCGATAGCAAGCTACGGGCATGGATTTCAAGAACCTGCGGAAACCGCTCATGCCGGCGCCGTTCTTGAGCTGAGGATGGCATCACAGTTTGCATGATGCCTGAAATCGCTAGTTCCGTAAATTCTGCAATCGAACTAGTTCCCGCCTAACCCCAGAATGCGCAACCAAAAACTTACCCGTTCGCCCGTGAGGATCCGGCAATTTTGCCGGCAATTCCAGAGCGAGTCGAAACCTTCATTTTAACCATGACCAATCGCAGAAACGCCTTGACCGTGTTGGGGCTGATCTTCATGCGAGTGGCGATTTCTTTGCTGGTAAGACCTTGCAAGAGAAACTCCACGGTTTCCTTTTCGCGTTGCGTCAGATCGTACTGATCGGCAATTTCCGCCAGAGCTGAATTGCTGCTCACGGCATTGCGCTCCAACAGAACAGCGAAAGCGGGCTGAACCGGATGTTGTCCGTTACCGTCCAGTTGAAAGCTCTTGCAAATATAACGACGCTTCCCCGATCGGAACTCGCTGACAAAGTTCGGGCTGTCCTGATTGCGGTGGTCGAGCAGCGAAGTGCGTACGCGATCGGCCAGAAAGACCTTGGGCTGCTTGATGCGGTCTGGCCCGCTGGGGAAACATAGGATCTGCAGGGCGGGCGCATTCGAAGCAATCAGATTCAACCCGGCATCCAGGAGCAAGAAGCCGTTGTCGCTCGCTGCCATTGTCACTATATTCTCCAGTGCTCGAACCGGCTTGTCCCGTTCAGGCCGGAATCCTCACACACAGGTTTCCGTACTGGACATAACCGCGCTCAGTGCAAATCGCGATCACTTAAAATCTCTGATTGAATTCCGGTTTTAGGGGGGAGGTTGCGAACAAGCCACAACTAATGGCCCGGAACCAGCGGTGATCAGTATCCCGCACAGGGCCCACTTTGTCAATGCCATTTATCGCTTTTCCGCGGCGCAAAACGCTGCCTAATCCTGTGCAAGATGTTGCCTACTTTTCCACAGGATTGTTAACTTTTCTGGGGGATCGCACATGGTTCGCAAATAAGGTCCGCAAAGGGCTCCGGGGAAGACTCTGCCCGTGAGCGAGTGCCTGTTATACTGCATTTAAGGAATCATTAATTTGGTTCACTGCATTGCTTTATAGCCCAAACGAATTAGCTCAGAATGTTACGCGGATTGGCTAACCCGTTCGTGGAGTTGCTGGCCGGGGATTGCCGTAGTCTACTGAGCAGGAGTACGCTCCCCCTAGCAACGCAGCCTTCCCCGCACGCGGTGGCGCAAGCCGCATCCAAAGTAGTGAATGCGCGCCCATGCGATGCATGGCGGCGCCTGGAACTGAGGCGGTAATGCGTAAGGACATTCGAGCCAAGTGCGATCGTGGAGTCGGCGGGTCGCGGTGGTTTATCGAGTCGCCCTTTTTCATCCCAAAAACCATGCGCGGAATACTCTTAACGATCCTGCTGGCCGGTTTCGGATGGCAGGCGCTCTCGGCGTCGCCGAATTCCGATCCACCCGCCCTGATCGTGCGGCGCACGGCACATGGATTTCAACACAAGTTCATCATTCGTCCTAGTGAGCCGACGGTAGCAGCCGACCAAGTCCAGCGCTTCGAAGTAACGGACGCGCAGGGAAAACCGGTGGCCGTGCATTGGAATGTTTCCGGGCTCGGCTGCTCCGGCCTGGCTTGCGGCAGCATCGACGACAAGGGAGTCTATCGGACGCCAGCTTCACTTCCAGAGCCTCAGGTGGTGACGCTGGAAGGCGTTCTGGTATCGGATCCTAATTACTCGGTATTGACGCAGATCCAGCTGGCACCGGCTGCGGCGACGAAAACCAGCCCTGCCTCCGCCCCTGTCCCTGCCCCTGTCTCCACCCCGGAAATTCAACAGATCGCGGACCTCGCGGTTGGAGGACGCAGTATAGCGGCTGGCGCCCAATTCCCGCCGCTGCCACATGCTACCGCGCCGCCGCCAGTGGTTCAGACTCAGACCGTTGCCTCCAGGGATTCGCTGCCGTCGCTGCCGAATGCGGTTACTGCGCCGCCTGCCATGGAGCGACAAAGCATCGCCCATGGCTCGTTACCACCCGCGCTGCCAGCTGCAATTGCCGCTGCCCCGTCCGCTGGAAGCCAGATCGTTTCGCGCAAAGCCACAGCCACAACGCTTCCCCTGCCGAATGCGCTGGCTGCCGCTCCCGTAGTCCAACGACAGACCATCGCTCGCGGTTCGCCACCACCGCTGCCGTCTGCGATTGCGGCTGCGCCGGGGCTCGAAATCCAGATCGATTCCCGTAGCGCCTCAACGCTACCCTTACCGAAGGCACTGGCTGCTGCTCCCGTAGTCCAACGACAGACCATCGCTCGCGGTTCGACACCCTCGCTGCCAGCTGCGGTTGCGGCTGCGCCGGCCGCTGGAAGCCAGATCGTTTCCCGCAAGGCCACCACGCTTCCCTTGCCGAATGCGCTCGCCGCCGCTCCCGTAATCGAACCACAGACGATCGCTCGCGGTTCGACACCCCCGCTGCCGTCTGCGATTGCCGCTGCGCCGGGGCTCGAGATCCAAGTCGATTCCCGCAACGCCTCGACGATTCCCCTGCCGCGCGCAGTGGCTGCCGCTCCAACGGTTGGAACCCAACTCCTGGCTCATAACTCGCCAATTCCGCCGTTGCCAGCACCGATTGCCACGCGTCCTACGGACCCGATCCCAACCCCGCTGACGCGGATGACCAACGCCCCAGTAGCTGGCAAGAGCGCCAGCGGCACTCCCTTGCTGCCGTTGCCGGACGACTCGGCGGAAACGGCTGTCGCCACGCAAAATGCACCCGTCGTCACCTATCGCGATGGCCAATTGACGATTGATGCGCGCAACGCAACGCTGGCCGAGGTGCTGAAGCTGGTTGCCGAGAAGAGTGGGGCGGCGATCGAGGTGCCTCCGGGCAGCGGCCTGGAGCGAATTTTTGAACATGATGGCCCGGCGCCGGCACAGGATGTGCTGGTACGGCTGCTCAATGGTTCCGCCTACGACTTCATCATCGTGAGCTCGTCGCAAAACCCGAACATGCCGGCACAAGTTCTGCTCTCGCTGCGGGGAGAACAAGCGCTCCCAGGCGTTCCGCCGGAAGTCACGAACACTGCCACAGCCTCCGTATTGTGGACACCACCGCCAACGGCTCCCTCCAGCGTGAGCGCGCCCCTGCCCATCGACCCTGCAAGCTTGCCGCCGAAGGAGTCGTTGACTCCGGAGATTATGGGAAAACTGATGCGGGAGCGGGCGCAACAGCTCCGCGAACAGCTTCAACCGCAGCAGCAGCAATAAATAAAATAAATAAAGGGACAACCACACGCCCGAAACCGCCTGGCAATCGGGCAGTAATGGGACGTGATCCTAACTACTCCATAAGATCATGAAGTAACCCACTTGGACTAGCTCGGAGTCTTAGTGTCTTTGGCTAATCCACGTGGGTACTTGTAAAGAAATCTAGAAAAGGTAGAGTTCTTCCAGCGCCCGTAGCTGATCCTCCCCCAGCGCAAGGCGCGGCAAAACAAACCCAGGAGGATCCAACAAATGAAAAAGCTAGGATTTGTGTTCGTAGTTCTGACCATCGCCCTGATGCTCGGGGGAAACGCCTTCGCGCAAGATAACAGCGTCTATTTCACCACTTATTTTGCCAACAACGTCTCTGCTGCTCCGGATGCAACGATCCGGTTCATCAATGACGGCGACACCGCTGGCAACCTGTGGGCGGCCATCTACGTGTTCGACAACAGCCAGGAACTGCAAGCTTGCGGCGCCTGCGAGATCACGCCAGACGGCCTGCTTTCGGAATCCCTGAAGACCGAACTGACCAATAACCCGTTGACCGGCAAACCCGTTCCCAACGGCGTCATCAAGGTCATCTCGTCTTCGAGCCTCGACCCGACCGCTACCACGCCGGTAGCTGGCCTGCGCGGCTGGGCGACCCACATCCAGAGCAGTGCGAACAAGTATCCCGAGGGCGCAGCGCCATACGTCCAGACGGAAACCGCGTTCCACGACTCGAACCTGGTTTCGGCTGAACAGACCCTGCTCCAGAACCTGTGCTACTACGCGCAGTTGCTGGGCAGCGGCTCTGGCACGATCAGCTGCACGCCGGAAGACCGCGACTTCTAGTCTTCTGACGTGAGGCAGGACTGAGGCGGCTCAGTTGAGCTGCTTCGGTTGAGCCAAACACCGAACATCCCGGACGCCGGGTGTTTACACCCGGCGTCCGGTTCTTATAGACTTATCTCGTTCTGCTCCCCCCAAAGACATCTTTAAAAGAGGAAATCCACAATGTTCACTAGGAATACTCTGCTTGCTCTTGGACTGGGAATCGCCATGGGTGCTGTTTCGATGCCCGCCATGGGCCAGAATGAGTCCGCCGTAGTCGCCGAGATTGCCGGCCGCAAGGTCACTACCGAAGAGTTGGAGCAAAAGCAGGCAGGCAAGTTGCTCCAGGCCAAATACAAGTACTACCTTGCCGAGCGCGATGCCCTCGAGCAATTTATCGACGATCAGTTATTGGAACTGCAGGCGAAAAAAGAAGGCGTGACGCTCGATGAACTCTACAAGCGTCACGTGGCGGTGAACGTTCCGGAGCCGACCGAGGATCAGCTACGCTTTTACTACGAGGGCGTGCAAACCGAGGAACCATACGAGACGGCGCGGCCCAATATCATCGAGACCGTGCATCAACTGCGCACGAAAAAAGCGCGCGACGCCTACATCGCCGACCTGCGAGGACAATACGGAGTGGTCGTTGAGCTGAACCAACCCAGCGCTCACGTCGATGTGGAGAAGGCGCAGAGACTTGGTTCCGAGAAGGCTCCGGTACAGATCATCGAGTTCGCCGACTATGAATGCCCGTATTGCCAAAAAGTGTTCCCGGATCTCAATCGCCTGCGCGACCAGTTTGGCGATCAAGTGTCCGTGGTTTACAAGGATTTTCCTCTTCCCATGCACCCGCTTGCGGCTAGAGCCGCCGAGGCCGCGCGCTGCGCCGCCGCGCAAGGGAAGTTCTGGGAGTATCACGACGCTCTGTTTCAGAACAAGAAACTGCAACTGTCGGACTTGAAACAGCAGGCGAAAGACCTGAAACTCGACACCGCCAGTTTCGACAAATGCCTGGACTCCGGAGAACAAACTGCCGCCGTGAAGGCGGATTCCAAGGAAGGCCTGCGGCTCGGATTGGTAGGCACTCCGAGCTTCTTCGTAAATGGTCATTTCCTGAGTGGCTCGGTTGGATACGCAAAGCTGCGGGAAACCGTGTTGCAGGAACTGAACGCACAAAAGCAGAGCGCGGCGCTGGCGCCCGCGAAAGAGGCGGAGAAGAAATAACAAGGTTGGCAGCCCACCCCACCCTCCCGGCGATCATGCTGAGATGACCAAGCAGCATGATCGCGGGAGGGTTTCCTTATGCCACCGACCTGCGATCGCAGATCCGGGACGGATTTTCTGGCGATTCCACCCGATCCAGTATTCGAGTGAAAAGAGCTGCCCCTGCGCCTAATGCTTGGCAGCGGGTCGTGAAGTGGAAGCGGACGCGGCAGTCTTGAAGGCGGCCAAGCCCATGCAGAAATTCCCCCCGGGCTTCCCGCCGGTCAACGTCGGTTGATAGGTTCCTTGGGGTCCGTCCAGCACGTAAGCATAGGACGTCTTGTATACCCACGGCGCGGGAGTTACGCCGGTTGGAATGGGAGGATTTGCAGAATAGCGGGCGATCACAAAATCCGTTGCTGTGGTGGCAATCTTGGGTCCAACCAAGAGACCTGCGCTGGTTGCCGTCCCGTTGCTTACCTGTGCTCCCTCTCCATCGAGCACGGAGGACAAGGCCAGGTTTGAAACTTCCAGAAACGAATTGATGCTGCTCTTCACGTGACCGGACAAATGGAATTTGAGCTCGGTCACGCCGGGATGGCAATTCTCGCAGTACCAAATATCAAGAGGGCCGTTCGGGCAAGACGAAGTTGCCCCGGGAACTTCCTTGTACGTGTTCCCTCCCTCCGGCGCATTGTCGGTAACGCTCAATACCTTGACTCCTGGAGAAAGGAGCACTGGCATCGCAATCAGAACACTGCCCTTGAGGGTCGGTGAAACCAGATCCATGTCTGAGACCGTGCCCGCGCCTGCGCTCACGGCTGCGAACTGTTGGACAACCGTCTGCGCCGAAAGATCAAGTCCTCCCAACAACAACAGTGCCACCAGCAGTTTCTTCCCCATAGCCTGCTCCTTCCCTAGGTTGAGTGAGGTATCTTCGGGCCTTGCCGCGGCGTCATGCCGCAACGGCCATAAAGACGGATTCGAGGGCTCGAAGGGACGTCCCCTTCGAGCGCCGTTTTCAAGTTGCCGCGGGCATGCGGCATCCGGCTACTTGTTTTCCGCTTGTAGCTTAATCAGGGAACGATCATCCGCCATGATGAAGGGCACGCCGGCTTGCGTCCTGATCTTGCCAGTCACGCAAACACGCTTGTCCTTGTATGCGGCCAGCGCTTCTTCCGGACCGCCAGGCTGCGCCCCGAAGGTCACGAAGTAGAACACTGGATTCGGCTCCGGTTGGTCGAGATCGAAGGTTACCGGTTTTCCGCGGCCGGCGATCCCGTACCGGGAAGTCTTGGTGTCGACCACCTTCCCGCATACCACTGCGGTCTCGCCAAGGTGATTCTTGGCCTCGGCTGGGTTGACTCGCGGTGGCGGCGCGCTTTGGGCGAAAGCAAGCGGCAACAAGGCCGTCATACACATCGTAACGATCAGTTTTTTCATAGTTTTCATGTTTAATTCCATCTCTTGAGCGCGAAACCCTACAGAATCGCGAAATTGGCCCATTGTCTGGCACCCGTGATCCAAGCCCCATCTAAACCCAGATTCGGCCATGCGTCAATTCCACCTTTGGTTAGCCAGCGAAACACTACCCAAATGGGTTAGCCCAATCAATTAACTCGCCCGGCTACACCAAGCGGAGAGTTGCAAGAAGATGCACCCGCAAGTGATGATATGCAAGAGCTATCCTGATTTGGGCGCTGGCAAAGCGGCCATATCAACCCATCGCTGCCCGAATAGGCTGCAAACTGCCTCGCTTCTTCGGGCGGTTCAGGCTAGCTCTCCCTCCCCCCGGATTTTAGCCGTCCCCTCTACTTCGCAGGAGGTCCTTGTGAGCTTTCGCCGCTTTTCCGTTTCCATCGTCATGGTGCTGGTGGTCCTGGGCGTGGTTGCATCCGCGCAGGTGGAAGTTTCCACAGCGACGGTGCCTCGCCTGATTCGGATCAATGGATCGGCGCGCGATGAAGCGGGGAAACCGCTGGCTGGGAACCATGGAATCACGTTCACGCTTTACCAGGATGAAGCGGGCCAGCTTACAGTCTGGCAAGAAACCCAGAACCTGCCACTCGATTCAGCCGGGCGCTTTAGCGTGTTGCTGGGAGCAACGAATGAGGCAGGGTTGCCGCTGGAGATTTTCTCCGCGGGCGCAGCACGCTGGCTGGGGATCCGCCCAGATGGACAAGCGGAGCAGCCGCGAATCCTGTTGCTAAGCGTGGCCTATGCGCTCAAGGCGGCAGACACCGAGATGTTGGGCGGAAGACCGGCTTCGGCATATCTCCTTGCGGAAACTCAAAACACGCCAATGCAGTCGGCCTCGGGTCAGGCGACTCCGCAGATTCTAAATCCGGGTCAAGGAACCATCCTGATGAGCCCGGTGCCGCAGACCGCGTGTTCCTCCATCACCAGCGATGGCACTGCCACGGCCAACCAGATCACGAAGTTCACCACCGCCTGCAACATTGAGAATTCAACCATCTACGAATCCGGCAGCAACGTGGGCATCGGCAACACCAGCCCCGCAGCCGTGTTGGATGTATCCGGAACCGCCATCATTCGCGGCTCACTGTCGGCTCTAGCGGGTGCCGTCATGCCTCCAACCGGTACCGCGACGACCTCGCAAGGGTACGTTTCCAACCCGCTGGACATCGAGGCTTCCCTGTACAACTCGTCCTTGTCGAAAGCGGCGACCTATGTCTGGCGCTGGGAGGCAGAGCCGTCGGGAAACGATTCTTCAGACACCAATGCAACCCTCAACCTGCTGTACGGTGTCACCGGAGACTTAGTTGAAACTGGGGTATCGGTCGCCAATACTGGGGTGATTACTTTTGCTTCGGGCCAAACCTTCCCCGGCGCGGGCAATGGAACGGTGACCAGCGTCGCTACGGGCGCGGGCCTGACCGGTGGACCGATCACCAAAACGGGCACCATCAGCATTCCTTCCGCCGGCGTAACCAACGCCATGCTGGCCAACCCTTCCGTTACGATCACGGCGGGCTCGGGACTATCGGGCGGCGGCACCGTGGCTTTAGGCAACACCATCACGCTCACCAACACCGCTCCGAGTTTGGGAGGAACGGTCACCAGCGTGGCCAGCGGAACCGGACTGACCGGAGGACCGATCACTTCCAGCGGCACCCTCAGTTTGAATACCACCTACACCAACGGTCTCTACTTGCAGCTCGCGGGAGGGACGCTGACCGGAGCGCTGAGCGGAACCTCAGCTGCTTTCAGCGGCGCTTTGTCGGGATCGACCGGCACGTTTAGCGGCATCATGTCGGCGGCGGGTGCGTTGTTGCCGGACACCGGCACCGCGACGGCCTCCAAGGGCTTCATCTCGAACCCATTTGATTTGCAGGCATCCTCATACAGCAGCAAGAGCGCAGCGGCCGTGACGCAAGACTTCCGATGGCAGGCAGAGCCGACGGGGAACGACACATCGTCTCCCTCGGGCTCCTTGAATCTGCTGTTCGGATCGAATGGAACTGCGCCCGCGGAAACGGGGTTCTCCATTGCGAGCACGGGGCTGGTGAGTTTCGCCTCGGGCCAAACCTTCCCCGGCACGGGCAATGGAACGGTAACCAACGTCGCGACTGGCGCGGGTCTGACGGGCGGACCGATCACTGGGACCGGCACTATCAGTATTCCCTCCGCCGGCGTAACCAACACCATGCTGGCCAACCCTTCCGTTACGATCACGGCGGGCGCGGGATTGTCTGGCGGCGGCACCGTGGCTTTGGGCAACACCATCACGCTCACCAACACCGCTCCAAGTTTGGGAGGAACCGTAACCAGCGTGTCTAGCGGCACCGGTCTGAGCGGCGGCCCGATCACCTCCAGCGGCAGTCTCAGCCTGAATACGAGTTACACCAACGGGCTCTACCTGCAGCTTCTGGGAGGCACGCTGACCGGAGCACTGAGCGGCACCTCCGCCGCTTTTAGTGGTGCCTTGTCGGCATCGACGGGCACGTTTAGCGGCACAGTATCGGAAGCGGGTGCTGTGTTGCCGGACACGGGCACGGCGACGGCCTCCAAGGGCTTCATCTCGAACCCATTTGATTTTCAAGCATCCGCGTTCAGCAGCAAGACCTCAGCGGCCGTGACGCAAGACTTCCGCTGGCAGGCGGAGCCGACCGGGAACGACACATCGTCTCCTTCTGGCTCTTTGAATCTGCTGTTCGGATCGAACGGAACTGCGCCGGCGGAAACCGGGCTTACCATCGCGAGCAACGGACTGGTAACCTTTGCGTCGGGCCAAACCTTTCCCGGCTCCGGCGGTAGTGGGACTGTCACCAGCGTCGCGACCGGCGCAGGTCTAACGGGAGGACCGATCACCGGGACCGGCACCATCAGCATTCCCTCCGCCGGAGTGACCAACACCATGCTGGCGAACAACTCCGTCACGATCACTGCGGGATCGGGATTGTCCGGCGGCGGCAGCGTGCCCTTGGGCGGCACGATCACGCTCACCAATTCGGCCCCAAGTTTGGGAGGAACCGTGACCAGCGTGTCTAGCGGCACGGGACTGACCGGAGGGCCGATCACGTCCAGCGGCAGTCTCAGTCTGAATACGAGTTATACCAACGGGCTCTACCTGCAGCTTCTGGGAGGCACGCTGACCGGAGCACTGAGCGGCACCTCCGCCGCTTTCAGTGGCGGCGTGTCGGCATCGACGGGCATGTTTAGCGGCACAGTATCGGAGGCAGGTGCTGTGTTGCCGGACACGGGCACGGCGACGGCTACCCAGGGTTTCAACTCGAACCCATTCGATTTGCAGGCATCGGCGTTCAGCAGCACGACCGCAGCGGGCGTCACTCAGGACTTCCGCTGGCAGGCGGAGCCGGCCGGGAACGACACATCGTCTCCCTCGGGCACGTTGAATCTTCTGTTCGGATCGAACGGAACCTCGCCCGCGGAAACGGGGCTCTCGATTGCCAGCAACGGACAGATCACCTTCGCCTCCGGGCAAACCTTTCCCGGCGGTAGCGGCAGTGGGACTGTCACCAGCGTCGCTACGGGCGCGGGTCTGACGGGCGGACCGATCACTTCGACCGGCACGATCAGCATTCCTCCCGCGGGCGTTACCAATTCCATGCTGGCCAACAACTTCGTCACCATCGCGGCGGGATCGGGGTTGTCCGGCGGCGGCACCGTGGCGTTAGGCGGCACGGTCACGCTGACCAACACGGCCTCGGGAGGAACGGTCACCAGCGTCGCCACAGGCGCAGGTCTAACGGGAGGACCGATCACTTCGACCGGCACAATCAGTATTCCCGCCGCGGGCATAACCAACGGCATGCTCGCCAACAATTCCGTCACCATCGCGGCGGGATCGGGACTCTCCGGCGGCGGCACCGTCGCATTGGGCGGCACAGTCACGCTGGCCAGCAATTTGTCGGGCACGCCCGATGGAATCGCCTATTTTTCGAATCCCACGAGTCTGGTTTCGACACCTGCCCCCACCAACGGGCAGGTTCTGATTGGTTCGACGGGCACCGTTCCGGCGCTGGGCACACTCACGGCGGGCCAGAACATCAACATTACGAATGGTCCAGGGTCCGTCACAATCTCTGCATTAGGCGGAGGCACCGCGACCTTGCCGTTCTTCGTAACCGGCGGCCAGCACACCGGCGGCACGCAAGCCACCACCGCAAACGTCACCAAGCTTTGGGGATTCCTCTTGCCGTACAACGTGACCACGACCCAGGTGACCTACGACGTGGCGACTGCGGACAACACAACCCACGACTACGACATTGGAATCTTCGATAACTCCGGAAATCTCGTATTGGATATTGGGCCGACTCCAGGAACGGCTTTCGCGCCGGCGAAAGCGTTTGAGACTCTGGCGTGGACGCAAGGTTCCACCAGCCTGGCGGCCGGCCGATACTATCTGGCCATCACCACGAATTGCACGACCGCTTGCGCCAAGGTCGAGGCTGCGACCACCTATGTGAGCTTCGCCATTGGCCTCTCGGCGGGAGCCTCCGCGGGCGGCGCGCTACCGACCACCATCACGCCACCGGCAGACGTTTGGACCACGGGAGTTCAACCGACGGTAGTGATTCACTGAGGAAACTGGAAAATTGGCTCAAGCCGTCCTGGAGGGCATCGCGTCCGGCGAGGCTTCGCATTCGCTGATCCACTCCCACACGCGGCGGCCTCGATCGTTGCTCAGGCTGCGGGCTTCGCCGTAATCGACGAGACGATTTAAAACGGTGGTGACCGAGGCCAGCGGATCCTTGTGCCGCGCCAGGACCGTGGGCGCGCACCGATCCAGCTCCACGCAAACTTCGCGCGCGCCCAGCGGACGCCGCGTTTCCATCAGAACCCTGCGACACGCCTTGGTGAAGCCGGGTTGGCGGCCATTGGGCTTACGGTCAATCAGTTCGAGCAAGTCGTCGCCCAGCACCTGGTCGCCGAAAAGATCCGCCAATCCAGAGATCGTCTGCTTCACCGTGCCAATGCGTTTCATGACGTCGGCGCGCTGCCGCAGGAGCTGGAGGAGCTCTTCATGCGCTGCCTTCACCACCTGCTGCGCCGAAACATGATTGGCTTGCGCATCCATGAAGTGCGCGTGCAGGCCATCGTGATTCTTCTCCACTTCCATAGCGTCCTCCAGCAGAACGACGAGGGTCTCTCGACTCTTGCCTTCTAATACGGAAAGGCCGCCCTCAAAGTTCCCGTCGAGAGTTGGACTCGTTTGCGGAAGAAACGTTACCGGAGAAAAACGGGCGCGCGTGGCGACCTAGCCCATCACGGTCGTGTGCTCGGGCCGGATCTTGTAAAGCACGCGGACCTCTCCCGGTTGCGCGTAGGGATACTTATCGACTCCCATATATTTTTTCGCCATCTTGTCGATATGGGCGCTGGCGCCATCTTCGGTGATCTCGACCACGGTACCGCGGATCTCCAGATAGCGATAAGGATTGTCGGGATCGATGATCGCGATCGCAACCCGCGGATCGCGGCGCACGTTCTTGTCTTTCTGCCGTCCGCGGGCGGAGTTGAAGATCACATGCTGACCGTCGAAATCGCACCACACGGGCGTAACCTGCGGCCGTCCGTCGGGCATGAGAGTGCCCAGACTGGCGAACGCGCGCTTCTGGAACAGGTCGGCGTATTTTTCAGGAATCACGTTAGACATTGTTTAATCTCCTTACATTGAACGAATAATAGTGGATGAATTCCCGCCCCGATTATAGATGCAGCGGCGGCATTCGGCTTCCGCACTTGTGCGGATAGAATCATCATCTCCACAGGAGCGACATTTGGGCCCGACGACCGGCAAGGGGCTGGCGAAGCGTCGACCAGTTGTGTCTTCCTTAATCTCTAGTAAACTAGTAGTCTTTTAGGAGGTTGCCAACGCGATGCACATAACGCCAACCCGTACCGGAAAATCGAGACGAGCGTTCTATTTATGGTTTACGTTCTTATTTCTGGCCGCGAGCCTTCTTCTAGCGCAGCAATCCGCGGTGCAACCGCCGCCCACCATCGTCTTCATGACCGATTTTGGCGTCGTCGACGATTCGGTGGCGCTGTGCAAGGGCGTCATGTACGGCATCGCGCCCAACCTGCGGATCGTCGATCTCACCCATCAGGTGAACGCTTTTTCGATTCGCGACGGAGCTCGCTTCCTGTTCGGGGCGACTCCCTACTTTCCCGCCGGAACGGTGTTCGTGGTGGTGGTCGACCCCGGCGTGGGCAGTTCGCGCAAGGCCGTGGTCGTGAAATCGAAGCGCGGGCAGTTTTTCGTGCTGCCCGACAATGGCCTGATGACGATGGTCGAAGACCGCGACGGCACCGAAGCCATCCGCGAAGTGACCAACCCCGATTGGATGGTCGGCGCCAAGATTTCCTCCACTTTTCATGGCCGCGATATTTTTTCACCGGTCGGCGCTCATATTGCGCGCGGCGACGACTGGACCCAGGTCGGCCCACCGGTCAAGGAGTTAGTCCGTCTCGATCTGAAGCCTGCCACCGTCGACGACAAAGGCCTGACGGGCGAAGTCATCGCCCTCGACGGCCCCTTCGGCAACATTATCACCAACATCAGCGCCGACGATTTTCTGAAGCTCGGCTATCAGCGCGGCGACAAATTGAGAGTCACAATCGCCGGTCACGAAATTGAAATGCCCTTTGTCAGAACGTTCAGCGACGTGCCGCTCAAGCAGCCGTTGCTGTTCATCGATTCGCGAGGACGAGCCAGCTTTGCGCTCAATCAGGCCAGCTTCGCGGCGGCATACAAAATCGAACCGCCGCAACCGGTGTGGATTCCCCGCAAGAAGCCCGTTGAGAAACAATGACGGGAGAATACAATTTCGAACAGGTCCAACAAATGATTTCCACTAAGGAAGCAACCATGGGCAAAAGCATAAGTCGACGGACACTGGCAATCTCGATTCTGGCAACTAGCCTGGCAGCCCTGTTCCTGGTCGCGACGGCATGGGCGCAGAGCTTTCGCGGATCGATCCGCGGTACGGTGACCGATCCCAGCGGCGCGGTGATCGCCGGAGCCAAGGTCACGGCAAAGAACATCGGCACCGGCTTGCACCGAGAGGCCACCACCGGTCCCGATGGAGCCTACGTGCTGGCCGAACTCCCCGCCGGCGAATACACGGTCACCGCCGAGTCCGCCCCGCTGTCGCCCGCCGCGCAGAACATTCAGGTCAACGTCGGGCTCGACACAACCGCCAACTTTGATCTGACCAAGGTACGGCAGCAGACCGAGCAGATGACTGTGACCGCGGAAGCGCCGCTGATCGAAACCACAAGAGACGTCCTCGGACAGGTGGTGGAGCGGCAACTCGTAAACGAACTCCCGCTGAACGGTCGCGATTTTGGCAAGCTGGTGGCTCTTACTCCCGGCACCACGGTTGACCCCTCGGGAGTCGCAGGTACGCAGGGAGGGTTTGGCCAATTCAACATCAATGGCAACCGCGACCGCTCCAACAACTACACGCTGGATGGCACCGACGACAACGATCCCTACTTCAACAACTCTGCGCTGAATCAGGCTGGCATCGGCGGCGCTCCCGCTGCCCTTTTGCCGGTTGAGGCCATCGAGGAATTCAACTTGCAGTCGCAGTTCAGCACCGAATACGGCAGGAACAGCGGCTCGGTGGTCAACATCGTCACTCGCTCTGGCACCAACCGGCTGCATGGCTCCGCATTCGATTTTCTCCGGAACAGCGGCCTCGACGCACGCAACTTTTTCAACTTCGAACCGCGGAAATCGGTATTCCAAAACAACAACTTCGGCGGCGCTCTAGGCGGACCCATCGTCAAAGACAGGACTTTTTTCTTTGGAGCCTACGAAGGAGAACGAGAGCGGGTAGGATCGGACTTCCTCCTTCTAGTTCCGACCCAATCGGAAATTTCGCAGGCGCGATCCATCGCACAAACTCTCAACGGTGGCGTGATCAATCCCGGCCTCGACGCCATTCTCGCTTTTTATCCACAGAGCAACACGAACACCCTGGCCAGTTCGGTGAACGACCAGAATAGCGGCGATAATTTGATCGTAAAGGTGGATCACAGCCTTTCCAATCAGCAGTTTCTCACTGGCCGCTATGCTTTTGCGCGGAATTATCAGGTGTTTCCTTTGGGTTCTCCGGGCGGCTATGGCACCGGATCGCGCCTGGCGGCCTTTTCGCAAACGTCGCCGACCCGTGTTCAAATACTTTCTCTCAGTTGGCTTTCCACCCTTTCTCCTTCCAAGATCAACGAAGTACGCTTTGGCTACAGCCGTTACCGCACCTCGTTCAGTTCGCTCAACGCGAATTGGAACCCCGAGGCGAATGGCCTGAACTTCGGCACGGGCAAGCTTGGGCTCCCGGAGTTCGATTTCACCGGGATCGAGAACCTGGGCGCGATCGGTTACAGCGTTCCCCGCGGCCGCACCAGCCAGACTTTTCAGATCCTCGACAACTTCACTTGGCTGCACGGCAAGCACACCTTCAAGTTCGGCGGAGAGTTCCGCCACGCAGCTGTCGACAACTTCAATGACAATCTGGAGCGCGGAATTTATCAGTTCACGGCGGGCCTCGGATTGAGTTCAGACCCGATCGTCGATTCTCTCGCCGACTTCTATACCGGCGGGGCGGACGACCTCAACGATTGCTGCAGTTTCGTTTCCGTCGACAGCGGCAACACGCAGCGGACGACTTACAACAACGGCTTCAGCTTCTTCGCCCAGGACGACTACCGCTTCGCGCCGACCTTCACTTTGAATGCGGGATTGCGTTGGGAGTATTTCGGCCCGCTCAGCGAGAAGAACAACCTGCTTTCCAACCTGGGGTCCGACGGGAATTTGGCCATGGTTGGCTCGGACGGCCTGAATGGCCTCTACGCGCGGGACCTGCATGACTTCGGTCCGCGCCTGGGCTTTGCCTGGAATGTGCTCAAGAACACCGTGGTTCGCGGGGGCTACGGGATTTTTTACGACTACGTGCCTCAGGATCTTCTCATCGCAAACTTCACCAACTCCGCCGGAGTGGCCACAAATCCGATTGGGCCGAAAGCAGTGCTCCCCATGAACTTCAACTCGGCGGCGTTCAACGGCACCGACACAACCGACCCAATTCTGACCGTAGCCACCAGCGGCCCCTACGACATTTTCGGAACGCCTCGTCAGTTTCACAGTCCCTATACCCAGAACTTCAACCTGAACGTGCAACAGAAGTTGGCCGACAAGGCGTCGCTCGAAATCGGCTACGTCGGCAGCAAGGGCACGAAGTTGGTGCGTTTAACGGACGCGAACGAACCCGACGCGAACGATGACCGGCCAAACCCGAATTTCAACGCGATCGATTTACTGACGCCGATCAGTTCGTCCACCTACAGCGCGTTGCAGACGACCTTGAGAATTCAGAATTTGCACCGCGTCTCTGGTTTCGCCACTTACAACTTTTCCAAGTCGCTCGACGACGCTTCCGACGGCATCGATTTCGCCCCCGGCGTCGCCTTCCCCCAAGACCCCAGCAATCTCAAGGCGGAGCATGGGCCTTCCTCCTTCGATACGCGCCAACGCTTCACGGCGGCGATCAATTACGGTCTGCCCTCATGGCACGCCGCTGGCAAGTTCGGCTCCGGATGGCAACTCAACTGGATCGCCAGCCTGCAAAGCGGACGGCCGATTCCAATCGTAACCGCCAACGACACCAGCGGGCGCTACTATTTCAACCAACGCCCCAACGTAGTTCCGGGAATCGATCCGATTGTGCACAACTGGAGCCCGGCTACCGGCTATCTGAATCTGAACGCGTTCTCTCAGCCCGCCGATGGCACTTTTGGAGACCTGGGACGCAACTCCATCTATGGTCCGGGCTACAAGAACCTCGACTTTTCGCTCACCAAGAACACACAATTAACGGAACGGCTGGGGGTGCAACTGCGGGCCGAATTCTTCAACGTCCTCAACCATCCCAATTTCGCGCAGCCCAACCACGTCATTGAACCGGGAGGAACTTCGGGCGGCGAACTCACCCAGACGCCTGACGTGGCCCAGACGAATCCTGGCCTCGGCGGAGGTGGTCCGCGCGTGCTTCAAGTGGCATTGAAACTCACGTTCTAGGTGGGCTGCCGGTCTTATGCAACTCCTCCGCAATCCGCGGCAGCACCGCCCGCAGCAGCGCGATGAACTGCCCCATGACGCGCCGTCCCACCTCAAGCACTTCCTCGTGGACGAGCGCCCGATCGAGAATTCCCGCGGCCATATTGGTCACGCACGAGATGGCCAGAAGGTTCATCCCCATATGCCGCGCCGCGATTGCCTCCGGCACGGTCGACATGCCCACCAGATCGGCGCCGATGGTGCGCAGGTAGCGAATCTCCGCCGGAGTCTCGTAACTCGGCCCCGCTACCGCCGCATACACGCCCTCACGCGGAGGAATCGCAAGCTTCTTCGCCTCTTCCAGCGCAATCTCGCGATAGCGCTTGGCGTAGGTATAACTCATATCAGGGAATCGCGGCCCAAAGCGCTCGTCATTCGCGCCCGTCAGCGGATTCTGCCCCTGAAGATTGATGTGATCGCGCAGGATGACCAGCGCTCCCTGCCCGTACTCGACGTTGATGCCGCCAGCGGCGTTGGTGAGGATGAGCGCGCGGATGCCCATGCGTCCGAGCACGCGCACGGGGAACGCGACCTCGGCTGCTGGATAGCCTTCGTAGAGATGCACGCGTCCCTGCATCACGGCGACCGGAATTTCACCCGACTTACCGACGACGAGTTGCCCGGCATGTCCCACGGCCGTCGAACGTGGAAAGGTCGGAATATCGGCATAAGGAATGCGCACTGCCTCGGTCAGATCGTCGGCAAACGATCCCAGCCCGGAGCCGAGCACGAGTCCAATCTGCGGGCGCAGCTTGGTCTGCGACAGCACGAATGCCGCGGCGGATTCAGCGCGAGTAAACAGGTCTGGGGTCATAAGCACACACTGTCATAAATACAAGTTGTCATCCTGAGCGTAGCGAAGGACCTGCTTTTTTGCCGGTGCGATAGACAACAGGTCCTACGCTAGTAGCTCTTCTCAAATTCCGCGAACGCCCGCTCCAACTCCCACTGCACGCGCGCCCGCTCATTCGCCCCAATCCACTTTTCGCATTTTCCCGAGAGTCGATCGCCCGCCGCCTTCTCCCCTTCGCAAACCGCCGCCCGCCGCAACTCCCGCTCATCGCCCCACAGACTATCACCTGGAATAAAACTGTGTTCCAAGCTCGCGCGCGCCATGCGTTTCAACTCGCCATAAGACAAGCCATAAGTCTCCGCCGCCCGCAGATATTCATGCGTCATGTCGCTGCGCGAGACGCCCTCGTCGTCGGTGGCGAGCGCCACCGGCACTCCGTATTTCATATAAACCGGCAGCGGATGCCGGTCGCCGCTCACGCCCAGGATCACATCGTTCGACGTCAGGCAAATCTCGACTAGCACATTTTTCTTCGCCATCTCTTGCAGCAGCCCGATCGGATCGTCTTCGCTCATCACGGCCACGCCATGCCCAATGCGTTCCGCGCCGGCGCGTTCAATCGATTCGCGAATATGAAACCGCAGCCCCTCAGGAGGAACCAACCCCATCGCCAGTTCGTCGGCGTGCAACGACACATGCGTCGCCGGATAGAACTTATGCAACGCCTTGATGATCTTCATGTGCAGGTCGAAGTCGTGCATGGGCACGTAATAATCTTCCGGCATCACCAGATTAAATCCCACGAAACGCGCATCGGCCTTCGTCAACTCAAATCCGAGCAGGATCTGCGCAAACACCTGCTCCCGCGGCAATCCGCGCAACACCTGATACAGATAATGAATCGCAACCTCGCATCCCGCAGCCGCCTGCGCCGTCCCGCAATGCAGCACCTCTTTCTTTCGAGCTTCATCGGCATCAAGCTGGCTGCGCACCGACGCGACCACATCCGCCATTCCGCCGGCCAATAACTTGTCGCGGAGCCTGGCGAAGTCGTCGTCCCATCCGATCTTTGCGCCCAACATCGCCGCGCCTGCGCCATCCGCCGTATGCATCAGCTCCACGTATTGCAGATGATCGGCCGCCGCCCGCGACGCCACTTCTGCCAGTGCGTCGCCGACATGCTTCTCGAACGCCGGACCAAACTTATCAAACGTGGCAAAGAAATGGTCGTGCCCCGATTCCTCCGCCGCATGCCAATTCCTCATCGACCACGCATCCACCAATTGGTCGTAAAGAATATGATCCTGATACGCGCAGCGCACCGACGGCTTGTTCCGATACGGTTCGCAGGAATCGCAAGCCGCGTGGATCAGCTTCGAAGTGCTGCGATCCACGCACAAAGCGTTCTCCGACGCCCAGTCGATCATGCTCTCTGCATAGATAGCGCCATACAAGTGGACGTGCAGGTCGCCGCCCTTGGGCATCGCCTGTAGAAAAGGCAGCAACAATTCCGGCTGATGCCGCACCGATTCCATATATTTCGCCGTCTTCTCTTCCGGACTCTGCCCCGCCGCGATTGCCGCCAGCGCCAGAATCCCCACCCAACCAATCCACACCCAACCCCATACCCGACTGACGATTGCCGAAGTCCGAAGCCGTCGCATGAAAATGCCTCCCACTGTTAAGACCCCGTATTGTAGTGGATTCCCGAGCGCGGAAGGAATCGCCAGCATTCATACCTCTGAAACTCCGATTTGCACAATCACAATCCGATGTGCGCCAGGGACCCCAGCCGCGCCGAAGCCGCAACTAATCGCGTGAATACCGGCGATGGCGCGCTGCCGCCCGCCCGTCTGCACAATTTCCGCGTCACCCGCCTGTGCACGCCCTGCACTCGATTGAGGAATAACCACTTACAGACGCATATTTTTGATTGACGAAAATAATAGAAGTGTTAAAACCATAATCGTTCTTTGACACGTTCTGAAGTTTTTCCGGTTGGTGCAGCGTCCGGGGCTCAAGCGTAGTCACTCAGACAACCGCGAGGTGGGTCTGGGAGGGCGAGCAAGGGTCTATAGCTAAGCGCTGGTCGAGGAGAACAAGAGCCTCTGTTGAAGGCAAGATAGAGTCCCGAGGCGTTGGACTGATTTATCCGGTTGGCGGTGAGCCCGGAGCCCGAGCAAAGATCGGCCTGCAATGCACCCGCAAGGGAGTTGCAGGAAAAGGTCAGCAAGGGTCTAAACGCGAGCTACTGGCCGAGACGAATGATTCCAACATCACCTCGGGACTCTCTATTTTTGCTGTTAACAAAGCAAGGTCCGCATCACCCCACTTCCCGCAACGACGCCAACCTACTGCACAATAGGGAGAATCAGAGCCGACGGTCTACCCTTGTCGTGATAAATCACGTTGGTCGCTTTAGCCATGTGCGTTCCACTCGCCTGTTCCTCGCCCGTGTTCAGGTTTCGATCGAATCGCGGAAAGTTGCTGCTGGAAACCTCGAGCCGTAGTTTGTGTCCCGGCAGGAAAACATTGCTTGTCGCCCAAAGATCAAGAGCAATGTGATAGATCTCCCCGGGATTTGCAAGTTCCGGCTTCTCCTGCGAATTGCGGTAGCGCAAGCGCAGAATGCCTTCCGTCAAATTCTGCGCAAACCCGTTTGGCCACACGTCAACCAGCTTCCCTGTAAAGTCTGTGTCCACCGCGGAACTGCTCACATACAAGTCCAGCGAAACCGGACCCGTAACCTCGGTGTTCTGCGTAAATGCCGGCGAAGTGAATACCAGCACGTCGCCCCGCGCCTCCGCCAGTCGCTGGTCCTCGGGACCAATCCCCGTTGGCAGCGCTCCGCAGCAAAGCGGTCCGCCAATCGTGGGCACCGCGTCGTTCGGATCGTACACATATTGGTCGGGTTTCTCTTCAGCCGGAGCGGCCGCACTCAGCGTGCCGCCTCCTGCAAGCCCGTTCGCGGGCTTGGTCGACCGCAGGTAATACCGGGTCGCCTTTGCGCGCCCCAGCGGCCAGTCGTCTTCTTCGCGCCATTCGTCGGTGCCCATGACGAAGATTCTTACCGGCTTCTCCTGGCCCACTCCATTCGCCATTCCCTTCAGGAGATTGTCGTACCAGCGCAACGTCGCTTCATAGAGATCGAACGGCAACCTATCTCCAAAATCAACCGCGCCCACTTTCTTGTCATTCCATCCACCGGCATGGCCCCCTACGTAGATGATCAGCCGCTGGCCACGCCGCGCCGCCTCGCTTCCGGCCTCGTTCTTGAGGCGGACATAATTTCTTAACGTCCCCCCAAGAAAAATGTCGTACCACGCACCCAGGCTGAACACCGGAACTTGAATCTGCGCATAGTGATCTTCGATCGACCACTGCTTCCAATAGTCGTCATAGTTGGGATGCAGAAGCCAGTCGGTGAAATACGGCGCCAGTCCCGCAGACCCAGGTGCTTCGCGCACAGGATAAGACAGCAGCGGCAGCGTCTGTATCCAGTTAATAGCGTCGCTGCCTGACTCGACGCGGCGGCGCATGGTATTTTCCGCCAGCACCGTCGTCCACGACTCGTTGAACCACTGTTCGAATGCTCCGCCCTGATAAGTCCAGCCATCGTGATAGTTGGACGCCGTATAGTTGGGGCAAATTCCGGCAAGATGAGGCGGCTGGGCAATCGCAGCCAGATACTGCGTCGCGCCCACGTAGGAGCCGCCGTACATCCCGACCTTTCCGTTCGAATACGGAAGCGCAGCCGCCCACTCAATGGTGTCGTACCCGTCCTGCGACTCGTACTTAAACGGATACCAATCACCCTGCGAGGCATATCTTCCCCGGACATCCTGCGCGATCAGCACATAGCCGCGGGCCGCTGCCTTTAGGCCAAAATCCAACGCCGCAGTCTTGTCATAGGGCGTGCGTGTCAACAGCACCGGAAACTTGCCGTTCGTCTTTGGACGGTAAATATCTGCACGCAACACGACCCCGTCCCGCATCTTTACCGGCACGCTGTGCTCGATGGTGACTTCGTAACCATCCGCCGCCCAAACTCCGCTCGGTGCCAGTAACGCTAGAACAAGGAAACAATAAGCCAGCACCCAGAAATGATCCCGCGGTCGTTGTTTTCGCTCGCCAGGCAGCACTCTTCTCATTCGTTCCGCCTTTATTAAGTTGTTCAGCTCGTTTGGAGGTTCACAACGTAGGCCACTGCAACCGCCTCCATCACAGCAAGTCCCCTCATTTGAAGCCTGCCGACCAACGACAAACGACCATCGACCATCGACCGACCTACAGCGGTATATTCCCATGCTTCTTCGGCGGATTCTTATCCCGCTTGGTCTCCAGCATCTCCAGCGCCTGGATCAGCTTCTTGCGCGTCTCGCGCGGCTGGATCACCGCATCCACAAATCCGCGATCAGCCGCCACGTAGGGATTGGCCAGAGTGTCGCGGAATTCTTCGATCTTCTCCTGCCGCGCCGCTTCGCGATTCTTGGCGCCATCCAGTTCGCGCTTGTAGACGATATCCACCGCGCCCTCCGGCCCCATCACCGCGATCTCCGCGCTCGGCCAGGCGTAATTCACGTCCGTGCGAATGTGCTTGGACGCCATGACGCAATACGCTCCTCCGTAAGCCTTGCGCGTAATCACCGTCACCTTCGGCACGGTCGCTTCCGCAAACGCATAGAGCAACTTCGCGCCATGCCGGATGATTCCCCCGTACTCCTGCTGCGTGCCGGGCAGAAAACCAGGCACATCTTCAAACGTCACCAGCGGAATATTGAAGCAATCGCAGAAGCGCACAAAACGCGCGCCCTTCACCGACGCGTTGATATCGAGCGTGCCCGCAAGCATCGCCGGCTGATTGGCCACGATCCCGACCGGCTTGCCGTTGAAGCGCGCGAACCCGACGACAATGTTCTTGGCATAGTGCTCGTGAATTTCGAAAAAGTATCCGTCATCGACCACCGTGTGAATCACATCTTTCATGTCATACGGCATGTTCGATTGGTCGGGGATGATCGTGTCCAGCTTCGCATCCACTCGATCGATCGGATCGGTGCAAGTCTTGCGCGGCGGGTCTTCCAGATTATTCGACGGGATAAAACTCAACAGCTCGCGCACCATCGACAGACATTCGGCATCGTCGCGGCACATGAAGTGCGCCACGCCAGAAGTTTCGTTGTGCGTGTGCGCTCCGCCCAGCTGGTCTTTCGTGACCTCTTCATGCGTGACCGTCTTAATCACGTCGGGACCGGTGATGAACATGTAAGAAGTTTGATCGACCATCAAAATAAAATCGGTGATCGCCGGAGAATAAACCGCGCCGCCTGCGCACGGCCCCATGATGGCCGAGATCTGCGGCACCACTCCGCTGTAAAGCGTGTTGCGCAAAAAAATGTCGGCGTAGCCGGCCAGCGACATCACGCCTTCCTGAATGCGCGCGCCGCCCGAATCGTTCAGCCCAATGACGGGAGCGCCCATCTTGGCCGCCAGATCCATGATCTTGACGATCTTGGCCGCGTTGGTCTCGGAGAGCGATCCGCCGAACACTGTAAAATCCTGCGCGAAGACAAAAACAAGCCGCCCTTCCACGCGCCCATAGCCGGTGATGAAACCATCGCCGTAGATCTTCTGGTCGGCCATGCCGAAGTTGTAGCAACGGTGCGTGACCAGTTTGTCGGTTTCCTCGAACGTGCCTTCATCGAGCAGAAATTCCACACGCTCGCGCGCCGACATCTTGCCCTCTTTGTGCTGGCGCTCGCGCCGCTTGGCGCCGCCGCCTTCTTCGGCCATCTGGTCTCGTTTTTTCAGTTCGGCAATTTTTTCGTCGAGTTTCATAGGGAGACATTATAGGCGAGGCCAAAAACAGCTGGGCGTGACGAGGGCCACAGGCCCGTGTGATGGGAGATCGTCGTTCGCGTGAGAACGCTGCTCGCTGTTCGTCGTTCGCTTTTCGCTGATCGGTTCCTGGCTGCGAATAGCGAACGGCGAGCTGCGAACGACGGACAGCGACTTACGCCCGCGGAGTCGCTGCATCCAACAGATTCAGAAATGCAATTTTCTTCTCCGCCGGCAGAAACGATGCCTCAAACGAATTCCTCGCCAACTCTCGCAGATGTTCGTCGGTAAAACCGAACGTCTGCTGCACCAGCGCGTACTCCTTGATCAGCGACGTGCGAAACATCGCCGGGTCGTCGCTGTTGAGGGTCAGCATCAGTCCCTCGTCGAAGTAGCGCCGCACCGGATGTTGCGCGAGCTCGGCGCAGCATCCCGTGCGCAGATTGCTCGTCACACAGATTTCAATCGGCACCTGCCGCTCCGCCAACTCTTCCATCAACTCCGCATCCTGCCCGGCAGTAAGCCCGTGCCCGATGCGTTCCGCCTTCAGGTTCAGCGCGCCCCAAATCGACTCGGGCCCGGCGCTCTCACCCGCGTGCGCGGTGAGATGAAGCCCACGCTCCGCGGCGCGCGCGTACACCTCCGCAAACCACTCTGGGGGCCCAGCGCTCTCATCGCCGCCAATGCCAAAGGCGACTACGTTGCGATCGTGAAACTGAATCGCGAGGTCGAGCACCTTCTGCGCCTTCTCCGCGCCAAACTGCCGGATGGTATCGAATATCCACACGAGCGATAGGCCGAAATCTTTCTCTCCGTGCTGTCGTCCACGTTCCAGACCCTCGAAAATCGCGGCGAAATCCTGCTTGCGCCAGAGGCAGACGCCGACCGAAACAATGACCTCGGCATGAAGCACGTTCTGCGCCTTCAACCGCTCCATCAGGCGGTACGTGATCAACTCGTAGTCTTCGGGAGTGCGCAGGTGTCCGGTCACATCCTTGAACGCCGAGAGGAAGCCCTTGAAGTCTGCGTAGTTGAAAAGCTGCTCCACCTCGGCAAGTGAAGCGCCTTCCATCCCGTGACGCTGTCGGAGTTCGAGCAGCGTGGAGGGCTCGATTGAGCCTTCAAGATGCAGATGGAGCTCGGCCTTGGGCAGAGAGAGGATAAATGACATGGGGGAGCCGGGATTCAACCAGAGAAGTCAGAAGCTAGAAGTCAAATTGAAGAAGTAACCTCATATCCCTCAACGAACGATTCTCACCTCTGCATTCTAACTTCTGACTTCTGACCTGCTTTTCCTGAACTCGCTATGATGCCGACTATAAAAAATGTAAATTATCAGCCCCAGCGCCAACCAGATCACAAAGCGCAGCCAGGTAATCAGCGTCAGCCCGAACATCAGTCCGCCGCAGAACAACACCGAGAGTAGCGGGAACCACGGCACAAACGGCACGCGAAACGCTCGCTTGCGGTCGGGTTGATTGCGGCGCAGCAAAATGACTCCCACCGAAACCAGCACGAAGGCAAACAGCGTCCCAATGTTAGCAAGATCGGCCGCGCTCCCTATATCCACGAACCCGGCGGGAATTCCCACCGCAAAGCAAGCGATCCAAGTGGACCAGTACGGCGTCTTGTATTTCGGATGCACAGCCGAAAACAACTTCGGCAACAAGCCGTCGCGCGACATGGCATACCAGATGCGCGCCTGCCCGTATTGAAACACCAGCAATGACGAAATCATCCCCATCAGCGCGCCAATCACGATCACCGACTGAAACAACGGGTGCACTCCGAGATACTTCATCGCGTAGGCGACGGGGGCATCGGCGGCCTCTCCGGAAACAAAGGTCGTGTATTTCATCATGCCCAGCAGCACGACGGCCACGCCGATATAGAGCACGGTGCAGACAATCAGCGACATGATGATGCCGAAGGGCAAGTCTTTTTGCGGATTGCGCGATTCCTCCGCCGCGGTTGAAACCGAATCGAATCCGATGTAGGTAAAGAAAACGATCGCCCCGCCGGTGATGACTCCGCTAAAGCCGGAAGGCGCAAACGGCGTCCAATTCGCGGGCTTCACCAGCATTCCTCCGACCACCAGGAAGGTCAGGATGGCGCCGATCTTGATCGCCACCATGATGTTGTTCGTCTTCGCCGATTCCTTCGCGCCGCGCACCAGCAGCAGCGTCAGAATGAAGACGATGAGGAAACCCGGGAGATTGAAGTAAGACCCCGTCCACTGCCCCGAGGCCCACACCGGGCTCGCCCACTTATCCGGCAGGTTGAGACCAAACACTGCCAGTTGCGCTTTCACATAACCGGCAAAACTAACCGCCACCGCGACATTGCTGACCACGTATTCGAGAATCAGATCCCAGCCAATGATCCAGGCAAAAATCTCGCCGAGCGTCGCATAGGAATAGGTGTAAGCACTGCCGGCAATCGGAATCATCGATGCCAACTCGGCATAGCACAATCCTGCAAAACTGCATGCGATCGCCACCAACAAAAATGAAATGGCGATCGATGGCCCCGCCGGCGGACGACCGTGCATCAGCGCTCCGGCGGTGCTGCCCGTGCGCACGAAATTTATGATCACATCCAGCGCCTGCGCGTGAAGAAGCGAAGGCGCTTGAAAGTACTCTCCCGCGGCTGCCGTTCCCGTCAGCACAAAAATTCCTGAGCCGATGATGGCGCCGATGCCGAGCGCCGTCAGCGACCACGGCCCCAGCGTCTTGCTGAGCCGGTGTTCCGGGTTTTCGGAGTCCGAGATCAGCTTGTCGATGGACTTGCAACAGAACATCTGGCTGTCGGAAGTACGAATGACGCCGGCTGGGTCACTGGATGGTTGTGACAAGAGTTCGTTGTCTCCTCAGATGGACTCGAAGGCACGAGCGAACCCGCCCGTGCCTCCGTCATCGCTAGAAGCTAGTAGCCGAAAGCTAGCGGCTCTTTACCGCTTCGCCTGGCCGCGTGCCAGCTTTTTCACCTTGGGCTTCTTCGATCCGCGCGCGTAGTCGCGGGGCTTCTTCGGCTTTTCCGCTTTGATCTTCTTGCGGGCGGCTCGTTTGCTTTTCTTGCGTTCGTCTTTGGTCAGCTTTTTTGTGTTTGCCATAATTGCGGTTCTTTTCTCTCTCTTCTCGAATTGTTATTTCGAACTTCTTCTTTGTGGATTGTCATCCCGAGCGTAGCGAGGGATCTGCAGTTCTCGCCAGTCGCGGGACTCTTTCGCAGTTGTTACGCCTTCTCCAGCTGCGCGTACCTCTCCACCAATTTCTTCAAACCGAAGCGAGGGAATTGTACCGTAATCTTGGCATCTTCCCCATCCCCTTCGCGCTGATACACCGTCCCTTCGCCATATTTCGGGTGTTTGACCTTCTGGCCGGGACGGAATCCACGCCGTCCCGTAGGCTCTTCCGGCGCCATTTTCGGGACATTGAATTTCTTCCCCCGCGAAGCAAAAAACTCGGCAATGTTGTCGATCGAGTTGTAGTTCTTCAGCGGAGTCGGAGTCTTCGCCTTCAGTTTCGCCGGATTCCAAACCGCGCTCTGGTCCTCGTCCTCATAGGAATAGTGCGGCTTGTGTGGCGCGGACATTCCTGTCCGCGAACCGCCGGCACCAGAGGAAAATCTGGAGGTAGACGAAGAAGCCGAAGCTTCTCGTCGCCGCGCCCCGCCCAGTTCTTCCACCAACTGCGGCGGCACCTCCTCCAAAAACCGTGAAGGCACACTGGCTTCCGGCATGTCCGTCCCATAACGCCGCCTATAAACGGCGCGCGACAATACCAACGTGTCCATCGCCCGCGTCATCCCGACATAGCACAGCCGCCGTTCTTCTTCGATCGAATCCGGCTCCAGCATGGTCCGCGAATGCGGGAACAGTCCTTCTTCCAGTCCCGCCAGAACCACCAGCGGAAACTCCAGCCCCTTGGCCGCGTGCAATGTCATCAGCGTGATCTGCGCTTGTTCGTCATACTGATCGGCATCGCTCACCAGCGCCGCATGATCGAGGAACTGATCGAGCGTCTCCCCGCGGTCGCGCGAGTCCATGGCCGCATTCACCAGTTCGCGCAGGTTCTCAATCCGCGAAAAAGCTTCCGGCGTGTC
>PLUW01000076.1:6805-15683 GCA_003162935.1 Acidobacteriaceae bacterium | reverse complement strand
TCGGCCGCGGCTGACAGCGCGTTGGTATCGAGAATCATTCTTTTCTCGAATCAGTCTTATCTCGAAGCCCAGACTTCCGGATCGATCCGCTCGAAGGCTTCCTCGACCCGCTTCTCGATTTGCTTCCTCTCTTTGTGCAGGNNGTTTTCAATTTCTCCTGCACCGCTTCGGTGACCAACTGTCGAAGGGGAATGCCCCGTTCGGCCGCTACCGACTTAGCGCGGCGGAACAAAAAATCGGGAATCTCAAGAGTGGTCTTCATCGGTCCCATATTACCATATTTATGGTGATTGCCTCGCGCCAGCTCTTGATTTTGCTGGTATCGATCATCGGAGTCTGTGATGTCCGCTGCCGCGAATCCCTCACCCTCGATGTGTATCTCGCGCAGTCTTCTATCGCATGCCGTTCGCCACCGAAATTTATTGACTTACAACCCAGCAAGCCCGACAATAGAGATCTGATTGGGGCAGTNNGGGGGGGGGGGGGGGGGGTACCAAACCCACGAGAATCCGATCAGCGATACTCCCCGCTTTTCATCGTCGCCTGATACATGGCGTTGAGCAGATCTTGGGAGTGGCCGTTCGTAGCGCAAGATTGAAGGACACAATCAAGATCAAAGTCAAAGGCGGCGGACAGAGCCTGCCCTGACCGAAGTCGAAGGGAGTGTCCGCCCTACAGTGAGTAGTAACTTGGGGGGCCGATACCACGGTAACCTCGCCTTACAATGCCGTCGCAACTAATCTTGCAGGCGGGGGTTTCTATCCACATGAACAACACATTCACCAAGTCGCTGTTAGCCCTGGCAGTCGGGGGACTTATGCTCGCGGGTTCCGCCTCTGCTCAAACCTCAACCACTTCGGGAGCGGGCCCTGGCGTTGTCGATCCCGGCCATCCGCGCGTGAATGAAGTGAATCAGCGCGAAGAAAACCAACAGCAGCGCATTGGCAATGGCGTCAAGAACGGAGAACTGAACGCGCATCAGACGGCCAATCTGGAAAAGCGTGAAGCCAACGTGCAGAACCGCGAACAGAGAGATATGGCGAAGAACGGCGGCCATCTGACCAAGGCCGAGCAGCGCGGGATCAATCGCCAGCAGAACCGGATCAGCAAGAGCATCTACAAAGATAAGCACGAGTAATCAGCGAGAAGCGCGAGATACTAAGCCGAGGACAGCCGCAGACCTGCTGCGGCTTTTCTTTTTCCCAGATCGTTTTCTGAGGTCGTTTTCCGAGGCCATTCGCTTTCGGTCGTTAATGTGCGAGATCGGTGCAGCGCGGAACTTATTGCTTCAGCGAGCGGATGTATTTTACGACTTCGCGGATCTGCTCCTTGGAGAGTTTGTTGTCGTAGCGCGGCATTTTGTTCTTGCCTTTGCCGGTGATGGCAATGAGTTGATCGTCCGATTGGTCTTGCACTTCGCTGGAACCGAGCGAGCGCAGCTTCAGGTTTCTGCCCAGCATGGTGTCACCCGCTCCCTTCGCGCCGTGGCAAGCAGAACAGTGAGCCTTGTAGGTTTCCGCGCCGCTCTCGGCGAGCGCGGGAGCGGAAAGCAGCGCGGCCAGCGCAATCGCGGCGAGGACTGCCTTAGCAGAGGCCAATCGCCCACGCACCGCAGATCCCTCCCCTTCGACGGGCTCAGGGTCGAGCTGGCAAATTCCTAGTTCGCTCCGCACCGGTTCTCGCACGCTCCGATTCTACCAGTTCAGTTTCAGCGCAAACTGGAACTGGCGCGGATCGTAGGCGGCCGTGGCCTGGCCGGCGCTGGTGAAGAGCGGGTTGACGGCCGCGACGTTGTACACGTTGGCAAGGTTGAACATGTCGGCGATGAAATCCATGTTGTAGCGCTCGCCGAACGAGATGCGTTTCGCGATGCGCAGGTCGTTGAACACCGTCCAGGGTTGAATCCCGCCATTGCGCGGGAAGTTGCCGTCAAGAAACAGCAGGGCGTTGGGCGAAGCCAGCTGGGCCGGTGTCACGTCGGCGAAGCAGGGCTCCTGGAAAAAGCCTGTAGGCGAAACCTTGGAGGCAACCGTCGGATACCCGCACCCGTTGGTGGGCGTGCCCGAGGGCACGACGTTGGGCCGGCCTCCGCTGGTCACGAATTGAAAGTTATCGCTGCTGCCGGTGGTGAGATTGAACGGCCGGCCAGAGGACATTTCGATGATGGGGGCAAAAGTCCAGTCGCTGAGAACCTTGCCGGCGAAACCGTGGCCGATCGAATGACCGCTCTGGTAAACGCCGCTAAGGACGAAGCGATGACGCTGGTCAAAGAGCGAGTTGGACCGCTCCAAGCCTGGGTAAAAGCTATCTTGGGGCGCGAGCGGCGACTCTAGGTCGGTGGAATCGTCAATGGCGTGCGACCAGGTGTAGGACGCGAGGAATTCGTAGTGGCGGTTGAAGCGCTTGCGCAGGTTGGCGCTAAGGCCATGGTAAACGGAGCTGCCGTTCGAGTAATTGGCATCCATGTCGCTGAAGGGCACGCAGCCAGTTAGCCCGGACGCGCCGGGGTTGCACGCGGCGTTGAGCCCTGTGGCCTGTAGATCGGCCAGCGCCAAGGGAACACATGGAGTGAAGGGACCACCGGCCAAGGAAGGATTGAGTCCGGAGGGACGGAAGAAGCTGACGAGCGCGGAGGGAACATAGTATGGAAGCGGCGATCCTGGAATCGGGTTCACCCCGCAACCGGCTACCGAAAGCGGATCAGTAGAGAGCTGCGCTGCTCCGGCCGCCACCGCCGCCTGCCAATTTGCCGTCAACAAGTCGCCGCGCACCGGGTTGGCGTTGATCGGCCGATTCAGATGGCGTCCGCCGTTGAAGTTGTAGGCCAGGTTCAGAGAAAAGCCATCGCCCAAGTCGCGTTCGATGGAGAGGTTGGCTTGCTCCGCATAGGCGTACACGAAGTTCTTTGCCTGTGGATAGCCGAACGGCTGTTGAATCAGCGGAAATCCAGTGGCAGGCGACAGATAGCCCTGGTTGAGGAACGGAGAATTCGGAAAACACGGATCGAAGCGCTGGAGGTTCGCCTCGCCGTGGCAAGCCGACGACTGCGGCGAAGTGGCCTGGTATCCGAGCGCTCCCGCCAGTCCAGGCGGCAGGCAATCGGGAGTTGCAAGGATGCCCTGGAAGAGATTGGTGGCGCTGATATTGAGCGGGCTGATGCCGGATGCGCTGGTGCCGCACGGCGAGGTTCCGAAGAACAACAACTGGCCGCTCTTGAAGCCATCGGAAGCATCGCCGAGAAAGTAGAGGCCCAGCAGCGGGTGATCAAAGAACATTCCGAAGGAGGCGCGGATCACCGTCTTGCCGTCGCCCTTGGGATCGAACGCCACGCCGATGCGAGGCTGAATGTTCTTCTTGTCCGTCTGAATCCCTTTTTGCAGACCCAACTGGTTGTATCCGGCCAGAGCCAGTCCAGTGGGCGCTGCCAACTGGGGCGGGAACTCTAGGTCATAACGAACGCCGTAGTTCAGAGTAAGGTTTGGGCGCACTCTCCAGGAGTCCTGCCAGAACAGGCCGATGGGCTTGTTGGAGAACGAATCCAGCGGATTTCCGATGCCTTGTGTGGAGGCTTGCGGGAGTCCCAGACCATAGGCCTGTACGGCGTTGAACTGGGGGAAGCTTGAAGGAAAGCCAAACGACGAGGCTGACAGGCCGGAGAAGCTATACACGCCGCCATAGTTGACGGTGAAGGTAGCCTTCAGGGGAATGTAATTGAAGTCGGCGCCGAACTTGGTAGCGTGACGGCCCAGAGTCCAGGAGTAGTTGTCGGTAAATTGGTAGCGTTGTTCTACGCGCTGAACGTAGGAATAGGGTTCGCGGCCGATGTAGGCGAAGCCCGTGATGTCGGAACCTACGTCAGAGCCACCTGGCGCACTGGAATAAAAATAGGCAAGGCCGCGGCGGGCATACTGGAATCGGAATTCGTTGATCCGGTTGTTGCCGATGGTCCACGTGTCTTGAAACATGCCGGCCGCGTCGCGATAGGTCTGCTGCGACGTTCGCGAAAAGGCGTTCTGCCCAAAGACCTGGTTTTCGCCATTGACCTCGATTCCAGTCACCGTGCTCGGACTCACATTCGCGCGCAAAGTGAGGCGATTGTTATTGGTCAGGTTGTGGTCGAGACGGAGCGAGTAGAGACTCGTTCCTTCGAACACCGGGAAATTCCCCCCTTGTGAGTTGAGCGACAGGAATGAGCTGGGCAATCCATTGCAGAGCGTGTTAAGAGAGTTGCAAGAACTGGGGAATTGCGTAAGGGGGCTGGTGCCATTGGAAGGCGTTGGGATCGCGCCCGCTTCCGCCAGCAACCCGAACGACGCCGGGTACGCTCCGGCCAATGCGATGCCCGATGCCCCACCCGCCAGAAAAGCATACTGCTGTGCCACGGCATTGGGCAGGCCCGGAGTCTGGAGGAACGCCGCTTGCTGCGGCGTCACGTCGATGGTGAACGTTCCCGGAGGGGCCGCAGGATCGAAGATGCTGGTGGCGTCAAAAGGCTGCAGCTGATAGTAAGACAATCCTCCGTCGCCAATGCTGGAGAATCCCGTTTCGTGACGCCGGGTGACTTCATAGGAAGCGTAATAGTATGTTTTGTCTTTCTTGATCGCGCCCCCGAAAGCGGCGCCAGCCTGCACGCGGGTGTAGGCCGGGTTGGAGCAAGGCGGCGCGGCGCAGGTCGCGAAGGGGTTAACGGCCTGGAAGTCGCGGTTGCGCAGGTATCCGTAGACGTCGCCGTGGAAGTCGTTCGATCCCGAACGGGTGATGATGTTGACGACGCCGCCGGCGGCGCGTCCATATTCGGCGGCGTAACTGTTGGTGATGATCTGGAATTCCTGCACGGCTTCTTGCGAAACGGTGGAGCGCACGCCATTGGTGGAATTGTCGGTGGCGTCGGCGCCATCGACATTGACCAGGTTGGAACGGCCGCGTTGTCCGCTCATGTTGAGGCCGGAGGTGGGCGCGGCTCCGGTGTTGGGCGCGTTGTCGCGGACGACTTGGGAATCGGTGAGGGTGAAGTTGATGTAATTGCGGCCGTTGATGGGGAGATTGTCAATGCGGCGCTGTCCAACGGTGTCGGTAGTGGAGCTGCGTGAAGTTTCCACCAGCTCGGCTTGCGAGGTGACTTCAACCACTTCCTTGCCGCCGGCGACCGAGAGCGTGACGGGTAGTTCCGTCATCCCGCCGACCGTGATGGCGACTTCGGCGGCTTCCGCTTTGGCGAAGCCCGATGCATCCACGGTGACGGAATACGTGCCGGGAGCCAACTGACGCACGCTGTATCCGCCCTGGCCGTCGCTGCTGCCGGTGCGCTCCAGACCCTTGGCGACATCGCGCACGGTGACGATGGCGTTCGTCACAACGCTGCCTTTGGGATCCTTCACGCTGACGTGGAGATCGCCGGTGGCGGCGCCCTGGGCAAAGGCAGACTGGCGGACGAGGAAGAACACGATCGCAAAACAGAACAGACGCAACGTCGCTGACGTTTTCATAAGGCTCCTGGAAGCTTCCGCGTCATTGAAACTAAGCGGAAAGCGAAAATCAGACTGTGCGGTTTATGGCGAAATGGCTGAACTGCGTGCACGTCGATGAGAAGAGATACCGCTGATATGTACATCACGCGAGGGGGCTAAGGCAAGCGGCAAGGTGGATTACCGACCCTTGCCGCCAGCCTTTGCGTCGACTTCCGGGCGTTGGGTTGGCGCCGGCATTGCGTTTGCGGCTGCCTTTCTTTAGATTCTGGGAGCGAGAGATTGCTGGAGCGGGGCGTTGGGCGCGCGAATGTCTCGCCTTCTACATGGGTGTTGAATATGGGTGTTGAAAATCTCAACGATTGTTCTTCCGCTGGTCCTTCCTTCAACGGTCATTCGTTGACTGGAGAATTACTGCGGGTGATGGTGTGTCCGCCAGCCAATGCTGGGTGGGGCGACTCGCGGAAAGCATCCGCTTGGCGCGAGCTTGGGTTTCAACGTGCTCCTGAATTTGCCACGGCAGAGCGGCAGCACGAGACTCTGTGCCGGTTGCTGCGCGATAGCGGCGCGGAGATTGTCAGTTTGCCGGCGGCGGATTCGCTGACACTCGACGCCGTATACGCGCACGATGCGTCGCTCGCCACCGATTACGGCTTGCTGCTGATGAATCCGGGAAAGAAGAATCGTGTGGCGGAGGTGCGGGCGCACGCCGACTTTTGCGGAGGGCTCGGAATCCCGGTGTTTGGCGAAGTTGGGTTGCCGGGGACTTCGGAGGCTGGCGACATCGTGTGGCTCGACTCGCGGACTTTGCTGATCGGCGAGGGCTATCGGACCAACAAGGCGGGGATCGAGCAGATGCGGACCTTGTTATCGGCGAAGGGTGTTGAGGTTTTGTCGGCTCCGCTGCCTTACGGAGCGGGGCCATCGGCGTGTCTGCATTTGATGTCGCTGATGAGCATGCTGGATGAGCGGACGATGCTGGTCGATCTGCCCTGGCTGGCGGTGGAGACGGTGGAACTGCTGAAGGGGCGCGGATTTCGGCTGATTGAGATTGAGTACTCCGAGCGGGAAACGCTGGCTTGCAATGTGCTGGCGTTGGGCAAAGGCCGCTTGGTCGCGATTGAAGAAAACTCGAAGACAAATCAGCGCATGCGCGACGCGGGGTTCGACGTGCGCACATTTCCGGGTTCGGAGATTTGCATCAACGGGGCGGGCGGTCCGACTTGTTTGACGCGCCCGCTGCTGCGCGGATAGTTGGTTCACTTCGCAGACAGATCCGGTTCTTGCCGCTACCCGAGTCTGCCTTGGTAGAATCAAAGAGAAATGCTTTTGCCCTTCGTCCGCGAAATTTTCGCGGAGGTGGAACTCTTACCTGCTTTCACGCGTGCGGCCTCCCATCTGCGGGAGAGCGCGGGGCGGATTCGTGTCACTGGACTTTCTCCGGCAGCCAGAGCGTTGATTGTGGTTTTGTTGCGGCGGACGGTGGAGCGTCCGTTTGTGCTGGTGGTGGCCGACAATCGCGCCGCGGAAGAATTGCTGCCGGTGTTGCGCGCGTTCTGCGAGTTGACGGGCGCAGCCGATCCGGATTCGGTCGTCAGCTTACCGGCGCGTGATGTGCTTCCCTTTCAGAATTTGTCGCCGCATCCGGAAATTCAGGAAGAACGCGCCACGGCGTTGTGGAAGATCGCCACCGGGCGGGCGGCGATTGTGGTTTCTCCGGTGACGGCGACGACCATTCTGCTTCGACCTGCCGAATACTATGCGGACCTGGCGCGCGTCCTGCGGCGGGGTGAAACCTTCGATCTCGAAAAGTTGCTCGAGCATTTGAACACAGTCGGCTATAGCTCGACCGATGTGGTGGAAATGCCAGGGCAGTATGCGGCGCGGGGCGGCATTCTCGATGTGTACTCGCCGGAATCGGATCGCCCGGTGCGGGTCGAATTTTTCGGCGATGAGATCGAGTCGATGCGGAAGTTCGATCCGGCGAGCCAGCGGTCGTCGAACCCGGTGGATGAGGCGCTGCTGCTGCCGCTGACGGAGACTCCCGTCACCGAAGAACTGTTGGGTTCGATCAATGCGCGGCTTTCGGGGAAACGCATTACGGGATCGCCGGAAGCGGTGGAGCAGGCGATGCGCGACTCGGGCGCGGGAGTTTTTCCGGGGTGGGAGTTCTACGCTCCGGTGGCGGGCGCCGACCGCAGCGTTTTCGGGTTGCTTCCCGACGCGCGGGTGATTCTGGATGAGCCCGAAGCGCTGGCGCTGGAACTGGACAAAGTTTGGGCGCGCATTGAAGAGGCGCACGAACGGAGCGAGGTCGGGAACTTGGTTCGTCCGGCGGATCTTTACTTGACGCCGGAGAGTTGGCGGGAAAAGACGGCGGCGTTGGCGGGGGCGGACCTCGAGTATCTGGCTTTGGCGCGCGAGGGGGAGACGGAAGCAGCGTTCCTTTCGCAGCCGGCGACGCGCTTTCATGGCGCGGTGCCCGCGATGATCGAGGAAGTGCAGAAGATGGTGGGCGGCGGCACGCAGGTGGTTCTGGCCGTGCCGAATACGGGAGAAGTTGAGCGCCTCGCCGATATGTTCACCGAGTACAACGCTTCCTATCGCCTGGGCAGCCGCACGCGCAGCGGGGAAAGCTATGCTGACGAGACTTCGTACTTTGCCGGCGATGTGCTGACTACGACGCTGCTGAAGGCTTACCTTCCCGACGGTTTTGTTTTGCCGGAAGCGCATCTGGCGATTTTTGGGGCGCGCGACCTGTTTGACGAGTCGGACCTGGTGGCGGCGCGTCCGCAACGATCGAAGTCGAAGGTGTCGGCGTTTCTTTCGGACTTCCGCGATTTGCAGGTGGGCGACTATGTGGTCCACGTCGAGCATGGGATCGGGCAATACCACGGCTTAAAGGAGATTAACCAGGGCGACGGCGTTGCGGAATTCATGGTGCTGGAATATGCGGACGCGGCGCGGCTCTATGTTCCGCTGACTCGGCTTGATCTGGTGCAGAAATATCGCTCGGCAGAGGGCGCGAAGCCAGTTCTGAATCACCTCGGCTCGCAAGCTTGGGGAAAGACCAAGGCGCGTGTGCGCAAGGCGATGAAGGACATGACCGACGAACTGGTCAAACTTTATGCGCAGCGCCAGGCCGCACGCGGGCACGTTTTTCCAGCCGATACCGAATGGATGAAGGAGTTTGAGGACTCGTTCGAATACAACGAGACCGGTGACCAAGCGCAGGCCATCGCCGACGTGAAGCGCGACATGGAATCGCAGCTTCCGATGGATCGGCTGCTGTGCGGCGACGTTGGTTACGGCAAAACGGAAGTGGCGATGCGCGCGGCTTTCAAGGCGCTGAGCGACAACAAGCAGGTCGCGGTGCTGGCGCCGACTACGGTGCTCGCGTTCCAGCATTACGA
>PLUW01000076.1:6567-6767 GCA_003162935.1 Acidobacteriaceae bacterium | reverse complement strand
TTCGCCGATCTCGGTTTGCTGGTGGTGGATGAGGAACAGCGCTTCGGCGTGCGGCATAAGGAACGCATCAAGCAGATGCGCACGTCGGTGGATGTGCTGACGATGTCGGCGACGCCGATTCCGCGCACGCTGCATATGTCGATGGTGGGACTGCGCGACATGAGCGTGATTGAGACTCCGCCGAAGGACCGCATGGCGAT
>PLUW01000076.1:0-6480 GCA_003162935.1 Acidobacteriaceae bacterium | reverse complement strand
CTCGACATTCCGCTGTGCAATACGATCCTGATCAATCGGGCCGACCGGCTGGGCTTGTCGGAGCTTTATCAGTTGCGCGGGCGAGTGGGGCGGTCGAACCGGCGCGCTTATGCATACTTACTTTTGCCGTCGGAGATTGAGTTGACTCCGATTGCGCGGCGGAGGCTGGCGGCTTTGAAAGAATTCTCCGACTTGGGCGCTGGCTTTAAGATTGCGGCGCTTGATCTCGAGCTGCGCGGAGCGGGAAATCTTTTGGGCGGCGAGCAGAGCGGTCACATCGAAGCCGTGGGATTCGAGCTTTACACGCAGATGCTGGAACGCGCCGTGCGTGAGATGAAAGGCGAGGCGGGCGTTGAGGTCACGGAGATCCAGCTCAATCTCGGGCTGAATATTCGTATTCCGTCCGACTATATAAAGGAAGAAAACCAGCGGCTGCGGATGTACAAGCGCGTCGCTGGCGTCGAGACCGAATCGCAATTGCACGACGTTCGATCAGAGCTGATCGATCGCTATGGCGAAACGCCTCGCGCAGTTCGCAACCTGCTGGAGTATGCTGCGCTGAAGCTGCAGGCGATGCGCGTCGGAGCGAACGCCATTGAGCGCAAGCGCGAGTTCGTGAGCATCAAATTCAGCCAAACGGCTGCGATTGACGCGGAGAAGCTGGCGCGTTTTGTAGCGTCGCAAAAGGGGACGCAGTTTACTCCGGATGGCACGCTGAAGTTTACGATCAAGATCGACAGTGCCGAAGGGATATTGCAAACGTTGCGGGACTTGTTGGAAGAGTTGGAAACGCGCGAGATTCCGGCGTCACAGATATCCTAAGGCAGATGGGTCGGGAGCGGGCCAGGCAATCCGCAGTTTAGAATGATTCTGCAATGAAACCGACGAACGAACGACGAACGAAGGGCGAGCGCCGCAAGAACCGGATCGTCCGCAAAGCCATATTCCCTGCTGCCGGATTAGGCACNNCATTTCGACGTCAGCTACGAACTGGAGAAGATGCTCGAGGAAAAGGGCAAGCACGACCTGTTAAAGATCGTGCGCCAGATTTCCGACATGATTTATGTGTCGTATGTCCGGCAGAAAGAAGCGCTGGGCCTGGGACACGCGGTGCTCACGGCGCGCGAACTGATTGGCGACGAACCTTTCGCCACGCTGCTGGCCGACGACGTCATCGATGCAAAAGTGCCGGTGCTCAAGCAGATGATGAAGGTGTTCGAGGAGAAACAGTGTTCCGTGATTGCGACGCAGATCGTCGAGGGGCCGGCGATTTCTTCGTACGGCGTGCTGAAGGCGAAGCCGGTTGCGGGATCGGGTGGAAAGCTCTTCGAAGTTCTCGACCTGGTGGAAAAGCCGAAGCTCGCGGATGCGCCTTCCAACCTGGCCGTCATTGGCCGCTACATTCTGACGCCGACGGTTTTCGAAACGCTTGCGAATACCAAGCCGGGCGCGGGCGGCGAGTTGCAACTCACCGATGGGCTGCGCGGACTTTTGCGGCGCGAAAAAATCTACGCCTATGTCTACGAGGGCCGCCGCTTCGATGCCGGAGACAAGCTCGGATTCCTCAAAGCCACAGTTGACTTTGCGCTGAAACGCAAAGATCTGGGCGGAGAGTTTCGGGAATACTTGAAAGGCCTGAAGCTCTAACCCCACGCGGGAACATGTTTTTGCCGGGCTTGCCATCCATTACTGGTACTGGGCTTGCCTCTTTACTCGCCCGTTATCCCTTTCCTCGGCTTGTCATCCCGAACGAAGTGAGGGATCTGCTCGCCTTACCTCTGATCTGCCGCCTTGAGTTTCTTTGACTTTTCTTCCACGCCCTTTGCCAGTTTCTCCTTGTAAGCGTCCAGTTTTTTCGCGATCGACGCGTCCGCCACGCCAAGAATTTGTGCCGCGAGGATTCCGGCGTTGGTTGCGCCGGGCTTGCCGATGGCAACGGTCGCGACTGGAATGCCCGCCGGCATCTGCACAATCGCGAGCAGAGAATCCATGCCTTGCAAGGACGTGGAAGGGATGGGCACGCCGATGACGGGCAGGGTTGTGTGCGCCGCGATTACACCTGCCAGATGCGCCGCTCCGCCCGCGCCGGCGATGATCACGCGAATGCCGCGATGCGCAGCCTTGCGCGCGTAGTCGGCGGTGCGATCGGGCGAACGATGCGCCGAGGTTACATCCATTTCATACGGAATCCCGAATTCATCGAGAGCTTTCCCGGCCTCGCGCATGATTTCCAGGTCGGAGTCGCTGCCCATCACGATCGAAACTAGCGGCTTGCTCATAATTGTCTTGCACCCGTTGGCTGTAGATTTGAAATCTCCAGCTATTATCCTTCTATAAAGGAGGCCCAACTGTCTACAGGTTCCGGTGTCAGCATTCCAACGCGGATTCAGCCTCGCGCGTCCCGAATTCTTCCGGCCCGCAATCCCTAGCTTACAATCATCGGATGGCAAACCTGACTTTGGTGTATGGTCTGCGCCTGCTGCCGTCGGAAGAGGTCGCCGAGGTTGGAGCAGCCGCGATCAAACTGAAAAATGGGCGGGATGCGCATGTCACCATGCACATTCTCGAGGGCAGCAAGGACGAGATCGAAAAGCAGTTGAAGACGAGTCTCGCGGCCTTTTTCGACATCTATCCGGAAATCTGAAGTCCAGAGGTCGGACGGCATGAAGATATGACGATCGCGGCGGCGTCGAATCATCAAGCGGCGAATCAGGCGAGGGGATGAGACTGATCTCTCTGGAACTCGAGAGCAAGCTGCGTGACAAAGGCCTTTGGCCGCAGAGTTGGGTCGCGTGGGCGGCGCTCTACGTGCTCGCGCTCGACTTGCTTCTATTTGCGCTACAGTCGCTGACTCGCCATGCTCGTCCATCCATTTCCGACAGTCTAGAGGGATGGGTCACCTTTCTCAGCGGGCTCGCGATTGTTCTGCTCGCAATCTCCGCCTACCGGTGGCTGCGGGCAAACCTGCTGTGGCGGCTGCGGAATCGCCTCATCGTTACCTATGTCTTCATCGGAGTGATTCCCGTCTTTCTGTTGGTCGTGATCTCGCTCCTCACGCTTTATCTTTTCGCCGGGCAGTTTGCCAGCTTCGTTGTGACTTCCGACATCACGACTCATCTGCGCGGCATGGAGTCCGCGAACCGGATCATCGCGCACCATCTATCCACTCACATTTCGGCGGGCGAGAAACTCAATGCGGAACTTGTCGGAGAATTTCGATCGTGTCGCCCAGAGTGGGGACGGCGGCAGCTGTGTGTCTGGCATGGCAGCCAGCCGCAGCCGTTTTGTTCCGGTCCGGAAGGCGCGGCAGCGTTCAGCGCTCCCGCCTTCGTGAAAGACGGTTTTCGCGAGATCGTCCGCGACCACGGCGCTCTCTACCTACGCACCGCGACGGTAGTTGGGGCGGAGCCTGAGTCTTTGCGAGTGATTTCGAGCGAACCGCTCGACAAGGGGCTGCTTGAGAAGATCGCCGCGGAGCTCGGGGAAATCACGCTGCTGCAGCCGAAGGCCTCCGCTGCCGCGTCGGGCGCGGAAGATAAAAGTACGCAAGGAATCCTCATCAGTTCGGGCGCACCGGTCTCCTCGGACGGGCGGCAATTCGAACCGACATTCACCGCAGGGGCGATTCCGGCCGCGAGCAATGCAGCGGACCGCGAGATCATTTTCGGTGCGCAGCTCCTGATTGTGGATTGGGCCTCGGCGACCGGGCAGCCTCAGCGCACCGGAGCCTTGGGCGTGCACACCCGTCCATCCGTGCTTTACGCAAGGCTGTTTGCGGCGCTCGGAAGTTATGCCCAAGTCCTCGAGACCCTTCTGCTGATCGTAGCGATTGTGTTCGCAATCATCGAACTGTTGGCATTGTTCATTGGTACCAAACTCACGCGCAGCATCACTGGAGCGGTCGGCCAGCTCTACGAAGCCACCCAACACGTGAATCGCGGCGACTTCAGCCATCGCATCACGGTGAAGTCGGCGGACCAGTTGGCGACACTGGCGAACTCCTTCAACTCCATGACTACTTCGATCGAGAAGCTGGTGCAGGAGCAGAAAGAAAAGCAGCGGCTCGAAGGCGAACTGGCGATCGCGCAGGAAGTTCAGGCCCAGCTTTATCCGAAGCTGATCACGCAGCTCGATACGCTGGAGGTGCACGGATTCTGCCGTCCGGCGCGGACGGTGAGCGGGGACTACTACGATTTTCTCGCGCTGAGTTCCGACCGGCTGATGCTGGCCGTCGGCGATATCAGCGGCAAGGGAATTTCGGCGGCGCTGCTGATGGCGACGATCCATTCGGCGGTGCGGGCATACAGCTTCGAGGGCATGCCTGAGCCGGTTGCGGTGGGCGCGGCGGGAGGCTCGGAACTGATGCTGGCTTCGGAATTTCGCGGGTCGGGCTCGTCTCCGGCGGCGCTGCTGACTTTGCTCAACCATCAGCTTTATGAGAGCACTCCGGCGGCGAAGTACATGACTTTATTTTTGGGCATCTATGACGGAGCGACGCGGCGGCTCACCTACTCCAACGGTGGTCACCTGCAACCGATTTTGATTTCTGAAGATGGGTCGTCGCAGTTGCTGGAATGCGGTGGAACCGTGGTCGGACTGTTCGACAATTTGAGTTTTCCGGAAGCGACGGTGCAGTTTCGTCCAGGCGATGTGCTGGTCGCTTACAGCGACGGAGTGACCGAACCGGAAAACGATTATGGCGAATTCGGCGAGGAGCGGTTGATCCAACTGGTGCGCGCCAATCGCCATTTGCCGCTGGAGCGCATCACGGAAATTGTGATCGCGGCTGTGCTCGATTGGATCGGCGACAACGAACAGCCGGACGATGTGACGCTGGTGCTGGCGCGGGCACGGTAGCGGAGAGGCTTTAGAATTGCGGACCGTGGCACCTTCTTGAGGGCTGGTCCGCAACAAGCAACGAGCAGCGAGGAGACAATCAATGAACCGAAAGATAGCCAAGACCTTCGCATTAGGAAGCTACGCTATGGTTGTCGTGCTGGGCGTTTGGTCGCATGCGCAAGCACAGGACGCAAAGACTCCCTACCCCAGCATGGCGCCGCTTGACCAATACTTGATGGAGCGGAATGCCGAGATCGCTTTGGCGCGGAGCGCGGCCCCGGAGGCCATCTCGCGCGATGCCGAGGTCCTGGTTTTGGGACGGCATGGCTATGAAACCGCGGTCAAAGGAAAGAATGGTTTCGTATGCGTTGTGGAGCGAGGGTGGATGTCCCCATTCGATGGTGATGGTTCTGCTGGTTTTTGGAACCCTAAACTCCGAGGCCCGGTCTGCTTCAATCCGCCGGCTGCCCGCTCCATCCTGCCGATGACTTACAAGAGGACGGAGATGGTATTGGCCGGGGAATCCAAAGCTCAAATCATCGACGGCATCAAAATGTTCATGAAGCAAGAGCTGCCGCCGCTGGAGCCTGGAGCGATGAGCTACATGATGTCGAAAGAACAGTACCTAAGCGATGAGGGGAACCATCACTGGATGGCTCACCTGATGTTTTACACTCCGCTCATGGACGGAGCGGTTTGGGGCGCGGATCTGCCCAAGTCTCCCGTCATGTTGAACCCACAGTTCAGAGGCGCTCCGGAACCGATCGACGTATTCATGGTTCCGGCGGGCTGGTGGTCGGATGGGACGCCGGATCTGCACGGGGCCATGTAGGGGCAGGCCACGTGTCAAAACGGCAGAACCTCGGACCGAAGTTCGGGAATGCCGATTAGATCGTCTCGATTTTCAGGGTTGGAAACGCCGCTCGGTACAGATGTACGTCGCCAGTCATGAGCTGATAATCGTGCTCTGCGGCGTGAGCTCCGATCAGGAAGTCGGCAAGAATGCGGCGCGCGCCCAAGTCGCGATGTTTCCGGCGCCGTTCCGCGTAACTTCGGAAGGCGTTGCCTGCGGCTCGCCACACCCGCTCACCCAGTTCCCAATCAATCGCGATCCCAGTGTCTTCAAAGAACGTATTCACGAACTTTTCCGTGCGTCCAGGGGCGGCGATCAGTTCGGCGAAGACCGGGGCGGCCACGATGAGATTTCCGTGACGGTAAGCCGCTTCGAGCGCGGTGCGAGCGGCCGCAGTTGTCGCTAGGTCCGCGTCCCACAAGGCAACAAAGACGTTCGTGTCGATTGCAGTTGTCATTTCAGGTCAATGCCGCAGGTCAGTGCCGGTCGATGCCCGTCAACGTCAGTCGTTGTGGCCGCGCACTTCGCGCAGCCACCGATTGATGGCCTTCTTGCCGGAGGGGATGCCGGGATTGCCGATGCCCGCGTATTTGGCGAATGCGCTTTCCTTGTCGTTGCGAACGGGCCGGATATGTACGCCGTTGCTGTCGCTCTCGAAAAGCAGGCGGTCGCCTGCTCGAACGCCCAGGAGCCGGCGGACTTCGATGGGCACGGTGATCTGCCCCTTGCTGCTAATGGTGCTGGATGGCGGCATCTTTACCTCGTATCCTTGAAGTAAAGATAGCAGT
>PLUW01000046.1:9147-20804 GCA_003162935.1 Acidobacteriaceae bacterium | reverse complement strand
AAGTTTCTGCGCGAGGCGAGCGTGGAAGAGACGACGCCGAGCGCGGCGGGCGCGCGATAGGGTCGCCCAGCGTTGCCAGGGTACGGGCTTATTCGTCTTCCTTGGTGGGCCCACTAGGATTCGAACCTAGAACCAACAGATTATGAGTCTGCTGCTCTAACCGTTGAGCTATGGGCCCCCCGCATCGTTATCTTACACACTCCGCAAGATGGATTGCCGAAGGGACGGCCGCCGCTCCATAGTCTCTAGTGTACGGCGGGCGGCGCGGGCGGAGCTGGCGCCGGGGTCGGGCTGTTGTTGACCAGGTCCTTCAATTCCTTGCTCGGCTTGAAGAACGGAATCTTCTTCGCCGGGACTTCCACGCGGTCTCCGGTCTTCGGGTTGCGGCCCACGCGCGGCTTGCGCTGGCGCGTGCGGAAACTGCCAAAACCGCGGATCTCGATCTTGTCGCCCACGCGCAACGAGCGCACCACGCTGTCGAAGATCGTATCCACAATCACTTCACTGTCTTTGCGGGTGAGTTCCGCCAGGCGGGAAACTTCTTCGATCAAGTCCGCTTTCGTCATATGCCTCTGCTCCCTTTGGGGCCGGATCCAATGTAGGGTTCCGCGTGCCGGAGGTTCTACGCCCCGGTTCCCGCGCTTGGCCTAGCTATAACCTTCTCAAATTTAAGGGGTTCTATGCAAGTCGTACTGGCCCCACTACTTCCAAAGATAGTAAAACCCGACTTCCTGCTCCATCAATTTCGCCCGCGTAGGCAAATAATCGGAAACATCGCCGAACAGCAGATCGAGGCCCGAGCGCTTCTCTTTCGGCGGGTAAACCAGCGTCGGTTCGCCGGAGATATTCACGGCTTGGGCCGTATCCTTGACCGCGCCTTCGAAATCCGCGATCTGATCCACCATTTTCAGCGCCAGCGCCTGCTCGCCGCTCCAGACCTTGCCGTTGGCAATGGCGCGGATGTCGGCTTCTTTTGCATGTCTGCCGTCGGCCACGGCCTGGATGAATTGGGTATGCATGTTGTCGATCAGGCCCTGCATGTATTCGCGCTCGGCGGGCGTCATTTCTCGCGTGGGGCTGCCGGTGTCTTTGAATTCTCCGGCTTTCATGGTGATCGCATTGAGCTTCGCCCACTTCAGCAGTTCGCCGTAGTTGACCCACTCGGCAATCACGCCGATCGATCCCACGACGCTGCCCTTGTCGGCATAGATCTTATTGGTCGCCGATGCCACGTAGTAGGCGCCGCTTGCACCCACGGTCTCAATCGAAGCGACGATCCGTTTTTTCTTTTCGTCGCGGATGCGCTTCACTTCGCGGTAGATTTCTTCGGATGCGGCCACGCCGCCTCCGGGAGAATTGACATGAATGATGATGGCTTTGACGGAATCGTCATCGGCAAACTTCTTCAACTGGGGGACGATCTGTTTGGGGGAAAAAATCACGCCATCGAGATCGACGACGGCAATCTTGGGACCGAAGCCGGAAAACGATTCTTCCGTATTCCCGCCGCCAAAACTCATGTAGACCAGCGTGAACACACCGACGGCGAACAGCACAAACAGCCCGCCGCCGACCAGAACCCACACCCAAATCCGCGAACGCTCTTCCGCCATAATCAGATGAGTGTAGCACCGGTGAACGAGGTCAGAGGTAAGAGGTCAGATTGCAGAGGTTAAAACCATGCGCGGTTAACCTCTGCAATCTGACCTCTTACCTCTGACCTTCCGGCGTACACTCTTGTTATCCCATTTTCCCATGCCCGATCCGGTCGAACTCGAGGTCTTCAAGAACCTGTACCACTCGATCGCGGAAGAGATGGGAGCCGCGCTGCGCCGCACGTCTTTTTCTCCCAACATCAAAGAGCGCCGCGACTACTCGTGCGCCGTCTTCGATTCCGCGGGCCAGGTTATCGCCATGGGCGATCACATGCCGGTGCACTTGGGTTCGATGCCGATGTCGGTCGCGGCGGCGGTGGCGCAGTGCGAACTTGCGCCGGGCGATGTCGTTATGCTCAACGACCCGTTCGTAGGGGGCACGCACCTTCCCGACATCACGCTGGTGATGCCGGTGTATGTGAAGGTAACCAGGCATGGCAAGCCTGATTTCTACGTCGCCAGCCGCGCTCACCACGCCGATGTTGGCGGCACGTTCCCCGGTTCCATGGGGCCCTGCCGCGAAATTTACCAGGAAGGCCTGCGCATTCCCCCCGTCAAAATCATGCGCGGTGGAAAAATCGTCGCAGACATACTAGCCCTGCTGCTGAACAACGTGCGCACTCCCGAAGAACGCGAAGGCGACCTGGGCGCACAGATCGCCGCCTGCCAGACTGGAGCCCAGCGCCTTCGCGAAATCTGCGAGCGCTACGGAGTCGCCCGCGCCAAGCGAGCCGCCGCCGATCTGCTTGTCTATTCCGAGGAAATGATGCGCGCCTTCCTGCGCACCATCCCGCCCGGCGAATACCAAGCCGAAGATTTCCTGGATGATGACGGCGTCGACACCCATCCCGTCCGCATAGCAGTAACCATCCGCGTACAAACGAGCCTTGCCGCGCCTAATCGCAAGCGCCTCGCGACCAGCGAAAAGCGAACGACGAAAAGCGAACGACGAACGCCTCATCTGACCATCGACTTCACGGGCAGCGATCCGCAGGTGCAAGGTGCCGTGAACGCTGTCGAGGCCATCACTTTTTCGGCTTGCTTCTACGTCTTTCGCTGCTTGCTCCAAGAAGACGTGCCCGCGACCTCCGGCCTGATGCGCCCGATTCGCGTAATCGCTCCGCTGGGAACGGTGGTCAATGCCAAGCCCCCCTCTGCCGTCGCCGGCGGCAACGTCGAGACTTCGCAGCGCATTGTCGACGTGCTGCTAAAGGCGCTGGCGCAGGCGATTCCCGATCGCATCCCCGCCGCGGCTTCCGGCACGATGAACAATCTCACCATCGGCGGCATCGATCTTCGTTTGGGAAATCCGCGTTTGGGCGATCCGCGCACGGGCGAGCCGTTCGCGTATTACGAAACCATTGCCGGCGGCATGGGCGCGCGACCGACCAAGGATGGAGTTTCCGGCGTACATACTCACATGACGAACTCGCTCAATACGCCCGCCGAGGCCCTCGAATACGCGTATCCAATTCGGCTGCGGCAGTATTCTCTTCGCGCCAACAGTGGAGGCGCGGGCCTGCACAACGGCGGCGACGGAATTATCCGCGAAATCGAGGTCCTGACCGACGCCCAGGTCACTCTGCTCGCCGACCGCCGTTCTCGCGGACCCTACGGCTTGGCGGGCGGAGCCGACGGCGCTCGCGGACGCACTGTGATTGTTCGGCGTGACGGGGCTGAAGAAGAAATCCCCGGAAAGACCAGCGTAAGACTCCGTTCTGGGGAAAGAGTGCGCATCGAATCGCCGGGGGGCGGGGGTTGGGGCCGACAAGAACATTGAACCGCAGAGAACGCCCGAGCGCGCAGAGTCTTTAATTGGTAGCAGGGTTTCCCCAGTGCTTCCCTGTGTCCTCTGTGGTTAAAAATTTCTCCGCCCATTCCGCGTACTCTGCGGTAAATGCGACTTTTTCGCTAGAATCAAAGTGCAGGTTTTCAAGGATTCATTACGATGAGATTCTTCCGCACTCTTATTTTCGCCGCGATTTTGGTGGCGGCCTTTTTTTGCTTCACTACCTACCGCAGCGGACGCCTCCATTCCGCCGACTGGCTCAGCCATCCGCAGCGCGTTGAGATTACCGAAGCCGCCGGCAGCGAATCGTTTGACGCCGAAGAGCAGAACAACATCAGCGTCTACCGCAAAAACATCGCGTCGGTCGTGAACATCACCTCGCGCGTCATGACCTACGACTTCTTCTACGGGCTGGTACCGCAGGAAGGCCAGGGCTCCGGCTTTGTCATCGACAAAGAAGGGCGTATTCTCACTAACTATCACGTCATCGCCGATGCGCGCCAGGTCGAGGTCACGCTCCATGACCGTAAGAAATATAAAGCCACGATCGTCGGCACCGACAAGTCCCACGATCTCGCGATCGTTCAAATCAAAGCGCCGAACTTGCAGCCCATGACCCTCGGCGACTCGACCAACTTGCAAGTCGGCCAGAAAGTCTATGCCATCGGCAACCCGTTCGGTCTTGCCGGAACGCTGACGCGCGGCATTGTCAGCTCGATCCGACAGGTGCAGGAACCCGACGGCTTGGTCATCGACGAAGCGATTCAGACCGACGCGGCCATCAATCCCGGCAACTCCGGAGGCCCGCTGCTCAACTATCACGGCCAAGTCATCGGCATTAATACAATGATCGCGTCGAGCGTCGGTCAAAGTGCCGGCATCGGCTTCGCCATCCCCATCAATACCGCGAAAGCCGTGCTCAACGATCTGCTCACGCTCGGACGCGTACGCCGTCCCGCGCTCGGCGTGCGCACCATCCCCATCGATTCCGAAATCGCCGACGAGTTGAGCCTGGCTGCCGAATATGGGCTGCTGATTGTGCAGGCGGTTCCGGGAGGCTCCGCCGATCGCGCCGGATTGCGCGGCGGCACCGAACGCGCCTACCTCGGCAATACTCCCATCATGATCGGCGGAGATTTAATCGTCGCCATCGACGGAGAAAAAGTGGACAGCCAGCAAATTCTCGCCCAAGTCATGAACCGGCATCGCGCCGGCGACACAGTGAAGGTAACCATCTTCCGCGGCAAGAAGAAGCTGGAAGTGTCGGTGGAACTAGGCGAAGCCCGGGATCAGGTATAGCTCGTGTGGCGCGGGCATTCTTGCCCGCGTGCATTTGGTCTTTGCCCAGACTGTAATCAAAAGTCTCTTGCAATCCCCCTGTGCTATATAGCATGATATATAGCAAAGAGGGAATCGCCATGGCACCAATTTCTAAAGCAAAAGTCTTCTATAGCGGCAGGAGTCAAGCCGTTAGAATTCCGGCTGCATTCCGCTTTACAACGGACGAGGTTTACGTCCGCCGCGATCCGCAGAGCGGAGACCTGATTCTGTCGGAGTCTCCGGCAAAAACCTGGAAAGAAATCTTCGCCGCGCTCGACGAGGCAGGAGTTCCCGACGATTTCCTGGCTGATCGAGACACGAGACCACCACAGAAGCGGGATTTCTGATGGTTCGAACCTGGATGCTCGACACAAATACAGTGAGCTACATCGTCCGGGGAACGTCTCCCGCCGCCAGGGATCGTCTGGACAGCCTGAAAATAAACGACGTCGGATGTATCTCGGTCGTTACCGAGGCGGAGATTCGTTATGGGCTGGCCAGAAAGCCTCCGAGTCTTGCTTTTCGGACGATCCTCAATGACTTCCTGGGAAAGATACAAATTCTGCCTTGGAGTAGCGATGAAGCGCAGGCTTATGGAACCCTTCGGTTCAAACTGGAACGTGCCGGCAAGACCCTTAGCGCCCTGGATATGCTAATCGCAGCCCACGCCATCAGCACAAACGCAACCCTGGTAACCCGGGATAAGACGTTTGCCCAAGTCGAGGACCTGCGTCCGCCCGTGAATTGGGCGGTGGATCTGTAGGTTTCGACATTATCATCTCTCCATGCCCGACGCCGACCATATTCGCACCCTCTGCCTCTCCCTCCCCGACGCAACCGAGGACATGCCGTGGGGCGACGACCTCTGCTTCAAGGTTCGCGGCAAGATTTTTACTGGCATGGTCCTCTCTGACGGCCGGTTCCCGCGCATCACTCTTAAGTGCGCGCCGGAGACGTTCCACGAGTTGCTTGAGATCGAAGGCATTACACCCGCGCCCTATGTGGGGCGTTATAAGTGGGTGATGCTTGCCAACTCCAATATCCTGCCCCCCGCCGAACTCGAAGCCCTGATCCGCCAGTCCTACGAGATGGTTGCAGCCAAAGCGCCGAAGAAAAAAGCGGCGAAAAGAAAGGCGAGGAGTAAGAAGTAGCGGATCGGAAGCAAGAGTTGGGAGGTTCCGATTTAACCTCTGCGATCCGACCTCACACCTCTGACCTTCGTTTGACTCCCCGCGACCCGCTCAGATAGCCTCATAGGTCGCATCAATCTCCCGGTCAATGCGTATTCAACGTTCTCTGATCCGTCTTCTGATCCTTTGCAGCCTGTGCGGCCTAATCGCCTCTGCTGATGCGGCGCCGCTGCGGCCCACCCATGCTCCGCATGCCATGGTCGCCAGCGTCCACGAGCTCGCGTCTCGCGCGGGGCTTGAGATGCTGCGCTCAGGAGGCAATGCCGTCGATGCCGCGGTGGCCACCGGCTTCGCGCTCGCTGTCGTCTATCCTCAAGCCGGAAATATTGGTGGCGGTGGCTTTCTGCTTCTCCGCAACGCGAACGGGGAGACGCATTTCATCGACTTCCGCGAAAAGGCCCCTGCCGCTGCCACCGAGAACATGTATCTGGACGCGCAGGGCAACGTTCTCCCGGAGTCCAGCAAAGACTCAAGCGTGGTCGGATACAAAGCGATCGGCGTTCCGGGCACGGTGGCGGGACTGGTCTATGCGGAGAAGCAATACGGCAAGCTGACGATTGAAAAGGTGATGGCCCCGGCCATCAAGCTGGCTCGCGATGGTTTCTCCCTTGCGTACGACGACGCGCAGGATTTCAAGGAAGACGAGCACCTGGCGCAGTTTTCCGAATCCAGGCGTATTTTTCAGCGCGACGGGAACTACTACCAGCCCGGCGACCTTTTCAAGCAGCCCGAACTTGCCCGCACCCTGGAACGCCTTGCCAAGGATCCCGACACGTTCTACCACGGAGCCATGGCCCGCGAACTGGCGGTGGCCATTCAAAAAGGCGGAGGGCTGGTTACCGCCGCCGATCTCGCCGCTTATGAGGTCAAGGAGCGCGAGCCCATTCGCGGCTCCTATCGCGGATACGACGTCATCAGTGCTCCGCCGCCTTCTTCCGGTGGAGTCGCGCTCATCGAAATTCTCAATATTCTGGAAGGCTTCGACCTCGCGAAACTCGGCAACCGCTCTGCCGCCGCGATTCACCTGGAAGCCGAAGCATTTCGCCGTGCTTTTTACGATCGCGCCGATTTTCTGGGCGATCCCGACTTCGCCAAAATTCCAGTGGCACAGTTGATCGACAAGAAATACGCGGCGGCATGGCGCGACTCCATCGACCCCAATCGCGCCAGCGTGAGCAAAGATCTGAAGCGCCCCTCATTCGGCGAACTGGAGCGCGTGGCTCAATCGCGCCCCGTGCCCAACCGCGAACCGCAAAACACCACCCACTTCTCCGTAGTCGACGCCGAAGGCAACGCGGTTTCCTTAACCACCACGCTCAACGACAGCTTCGGCTCGCGCGTCACCGCCAGCGGGTTGGGTTTTCTGCTCAACGACGAAATGGACGATTTTGCCGCGAAACAAGGCGTCCCCAACGTCTACGGCCTCATTCAAGGGCCGGCCAACGCCGTCGGTGCCGGCAAACGCCCCCTTTCGGCCATGACGCCCACGATTGTCGTTAAAGACGGCAAGCTCTTCCTGGTCCTCGGTTCGCCCGGCGGCCCCACCATTATTACCACCGTTGCCAATGTCCTCATCGGAGTGGTGGATTTCTCGCTCGACATTCAGGAAGCGGTGAACGCGCCCCGGTTTCACAATCAGTGGCTCCCCGATGAGATTCTCGTCGAAGACCGCGTTTCTCCCGATACAATGAATGTTCTACGTTCGGACGGCTACAAACTGCGAGTCGAGCATTTCTGGGGAGATGGCGAGTGCATCATGGTTGACCCGAAAACGGGCGAGCGCCTCGGCGCCAGCGACGGGCGCAACAACGGGAAGGCGGTAGGGTACTGATGCTGAGAGCGGTATCGACATACGTCTATGTAAAAGAACGCCTCCATCCGGGCTTGCTCGACGAACTGGTCAAGGCGGGAGCTCAATCGATCGAAATTTTCGCCGCCCGCCAGCACTTTGACTACGCCAACCGCAAGCAGCACGTCCGCGAAATTGCCGACTGGTTCAAGGCCACCGGCGTTCCTTTGAATTCCGTCCACGCGCCTTTGTACTCCGATTACGAGTGGGGACGCACCGGTTCGCCGCCGGTCGATATCGCCTCCACCGACCGCGCCGGCCGCATCGACGCCATGGACGAGATCAAACGCGCGCTGGAAATCGCCGAGCAGATTCCGTTTCGTTTTCTCATTCAGCACATCGGCAATTTCAACGACGCGTTCGACGAGAAAAAGTTCGAGGCCGCCATGACTTCGGTCGAGCACCTGCGCGCCTTTGCCAAGCCGCTCGGCGTCAAAGTGCTCGTCGAAAATATTCCGAATGAGCTTTCAACGCCCGATCGCCTGGTCGAGTTCATTAAGACCATGCACTTCGACGATATCGGCGTCTGTTTCGATTGCGGCCACGCGCACATGATGGATGGCATTCCCGCGGGTTTTGCCGTTTTGAAGAACCACATCTGTTCGACCCACGTGCACGACAACCACCAGGACAAAGATTCGCACCTCTGGCCGGGCAAGGGATCGATCGACTGGAAAGAGACCATGGACTTGCTGCGCACCGCGCCGCAAAAACCTCCTCTAATGCTCGAAATCGACGGCGAAGACACAAAGTGTCCCAGCGCGGAAGTAAGCGCGACCTTCAAGAAATTGGAAGGCTAGTAAGAGCAAGTCAAACGTAAGAAGTCAGATTGCAGAAGTTAACCCTTAGCGGCCCGCCCGACAGGTTTTACCTCTGCGATCTGACCTCTCACCTCTGACCTTTCCGCACCAGAACCGAAACGAATCTCAATCTTATGCCCACCCCCATCAGCACCATCGCAGAAATCGGCAAGCACGAAGGCCAGTCCGTCACCATTCGCGGATGGCTCTACAACCTCCGCGAAAGCGGCAAGCTCCTCTTCCCCCAGTTTCGCGACGGCTCCGGCGTCATTCAGGGCGTAGTTCCAAAAAATGCTGTCCCGCCCGAAGTCTTCGACGCCATCAAGGGCCTCACCCAGGAATCCAGCGTCATCGTCGAAGGCAAAGTCCGCGCCGACAAGCGCGCCCCCGGCGGCTACGAACTCGACGTTTCGAACGTGCAGGTCGTGCAGCGCGTTCCCGAGTCGACGCCCTATCCCATCACTCCCAAAGAGCACGGCGTCGATTTCCTGATGGAGCACCGCCATCTTTGGCTGCGCTCGCAGCGTCAGGCGTCCATCCTGCGCGTGCGCGCCGAGATCATTCGCGCCGCCCGCGATTTCTTCGACTCCAACGGATTCACCCTCACCGATCCACCCATTCTCACTCCCGCCGCCTGCGAAGGCACGTCGACGCTCTTCCCCGTCGACTATTTCGAGGAGCAGGCTTATCTCACGCAGTCCGGCCAACTCTACATCGAAGCCACCGCCATGGCGCTCGGCAAGGTCTACTCGTTCGGCCCGACCTTCCGCGCCGAGAAATCGAAGACTCGCCGCCACCTCACCGAATTCTGGATGGTCGAACCGGAGATCGCCTACGGCACGCTCGACGACCTGATGGAACTGGCCGAAGGCTTGCTGACATTTTTGGTTAAAAGATGTTTAGAACGCCGCCGGCCCGACCTCACCATCATCGGCCGCGATCTTGCGAAGCTCGAAAAAATCGATGCGCCCTTCCCGCGCATCACCTACGACGAAGCCGTCACAAAGTTGCAGGAGGGCCACTCCCAGGGCGTCCTCGAAAATAAATTCGAGTGGGGCGGAGACCTCGGCTCGCCCGACGAAACCTATCTCTCATCGCTCTACGACCGGCCCGTCATGGTCCATCGCTATCCGGCCAGCGTAAAGGCCTTCTACATGGAGCCCGATCCCCAGCATCCCGAACTCGCTCTTTGCGTGGATGTGCTCGCTCCCGAAGGCTACGGCGAAATCATCGGCGGATCGCAGCGCATGGCCTCGCACGACTTGCTCCTCCAGCGCATTCACGAGCACAATCTGCCCGAGGAAGCCTTCAAGTGGTATCTCGATCTCCGCAAGTACGGCAGCGTCCCCCACTCCGGCTTCGGCATGGGCATTGAGCGCGCCGTCGCCTGGATCTGCGGCCTGGAGCACGTGCGCGAGACCATTCCATTTCCNNCGGAGCGGCGTCTCTGTGCTTTGGTTTTCAGCGCCTCATTTCACCTGTACCTTTCCTGTACCCGTCAGTGAAACTTGCAACGGGACGCCGGAAACATAGATGGTCATCGTGGCCGTTTCCGTCCCTTTGGAGGAGGGCATGAACTTGGCATCGACAAGGCAACTCTTCCCCGGCTTGAGCGGGATCGTGCAGAAACTGTGATCGCTGAAGTCGCCCGGATTCCCAGTAACGTTGGTGAACGTGATGGGACCGACGACCACGTTGGTGGCGCCATTGTTGCTCACGGTGACATCATGGTGGGCGCCAAGCCCGACCCACGCTTTACCGAAATTGACACTGGTGGGGGAGGCAGCTACCAGGGAACTGACTACCTGGCCGCCTGCCAGCGTCGCCGTGCCTCCTGCGTTGTTCGTGTCACCTGAGTAGACGGCCGTGACCGTGTGCGTTCCCGGAGTCAGCGTCGCGATCGTGCCCGAAGTGGCCGAACCCGACGCCAGCGTCACCGGCGAGCCGAATGCGACGCCGTCGATATTGAACTGCACGCTACCGGTCGGACTCGCCCCCGTCACTGTCGCGGTAAAGCTCACCGCCTGTCCGTAAACCGACGGATTCAGGCTGGAAGTTACGCCCACAGTCGGCACGGCGATGCCGATCGAAACCGGCGTCGATGGAATGCCATTCGCGATGACCACCAAACTGCTCGGCCCCAGCTCGATATTTGCCGGGACCGTAAAGTCCGTGGAGACCGAAGCGCCGGGCGCGATCGACCGGTTGCTGACGTTGAACGTGCGGCCGTAAAAAACGTGACCGGTCGCAGCGTTGGTAATCTGCACGATCGGGTAGTTAGTCGCCATTTGAAAGTCGTCGCCGTAATACGCACCCTGCGTCAGTCCATTCAGCTGCGTTCCGGAGATGGTATACGTCGTTCCAGGGTAAACGTTGGACGGCGAGGTAGAAATCACCGGAGCCCAACTGGGATCGGGAGATCCGGTGGGCGTATAGAACAAAAACTCATAGAAGCTGAGGCCAACTAGAATCTGGCCATTGGGCAGGACAAGAAAATTGAAAGAGTCGCTAACCGTGTTCCCCGAATCTCCGTCGGGGGCGTCCGCCACCTGATTGATGGCGTTGCTGGTAGTAAACTCAAAAAAATGGGTCGGAATTTGGACATTACCGCCGACATAACCGCTCGCCGCAAACAGGATGTTGCCGTTCGGCAAGACCGCCGCCGGAGCATCGGCGAGGGTGCATAGAGTGGTCCCGTTGGATCCGCACACCTCTGGCACATTGGGGCCGGCGCTCCACGTGTTAGTGCTCGAGTCGTAGATCCCCGTGGGATCTGCGTCGCCGGTGCAGCCCGTGTTGCCGCCGAATTGGACCACGGTCCCGTCCGGCCGAAGCGCAGCGGGGCCGATTTCGAAAGTGCCGCAAGCATAGGGATCGACCAGCGAAACCATCGTATTGCCGGCACTGCTCCAGGTGCCGGTCGAAGGATTGTATTGCTCGGCGTTGGTGGGATTCGGGCCGTTGCAGGGTCCTTCAGAGGGCGCGCAACCCGTCCAGATATCGACTGTCAATACGTTCCCGTTGGGCAGCAGCGTGTAACCTTGTTCATCCTGG
>PLUW01000046.1:0-9142 GCA_003162935.1 Acidobacteriaceae bacterium | reverse complement strand
TACCTGTCCAACCGGCTCCGGCTGGTGGCGATACCGGTGTCCAGGTATTAGCGACCGGATCGTAGATCGCGCCAAGACTCGTCCAGACTGGATCGCGGTTGCTGTAGATGTTGCCCAGCCAGTTGTACTCACCGCCCATGACGATGACCCGGCCATCGGGCAGCACGGCGGAGGCGTTGCCCAGCGGAGCATACTGCACGCCGTTGATGACCGGCATGGTCGCAATCTGAGTCCACGTCCCGTTCGCATAGCTGCCGGTGATATCAGGCGTCAGCTTGTACCAATTCCCAAACCAGCCGCAATCGCTGACGATCACAGTTCCGTCGGTCAGCAAGAGCGGGTTGCAATNNCCGCCGAAGGCAGGCGAAGCCTTCTTTTTGGAAGGACGCGCAGAGCCGGCCGCTCGCCGATTCCGTTCGGAAAGAAATTGGCGCCACGCCGCCGGATGGTTCTTGAAATACTGCGCCGTGGGGACCGACATCAGGGGCGGTGGCACCCTCGTGGTTGGCGATTCGGCCTGGGCTGGCGATGCGGCCTGCACGTCCGTCTGGGCCTGCCCCGTCACCGAGGCGCCAAGCAGCAGCGAGAGCGCGAACGCCGCCGTAGCCGCCGTAGCTAACGAGCGCCAGACCCGCTGCAATGTCTTCGAAGCAGCGGCCGAAGTTGAAGAAGCGGAGGGCGAGCACAAGTTGGCGAAAGACTCAAAAGTCAGCAAGCGCGCGGACGGCGTGGCCATGCGTGAAATCTCCTTGAACGTTTTCCTGGACGGAACCTTATAGTGGACAGCGAATGGCAACTCAGAGGCCAGAATTGCCTTTTCAACCCACAACAAATGTTGCTGATTCTCCCACGCTATTTCCCTGCCCGTCAATGTGAAACATTTTTCGCTAGTAGTGCAGTTTGGTCGTCATCAAGAAAACTTGTCATCCTGAGCGAAGCGAAGGACCTGCTTTTGGTAGCAGCAATTCCACCTTCTGCGTCCCTTACCTTTTAGGCTGCACCACTACCCATTTTTCACCCGGATCGCCCCTGACGGTACGAAGCCCCGAACCAGCACTCCCGAAATTGCGCCACTTTGCTCTCGACCGGGTTTTGGGACGTTGCTGAGAGAGACATGGGAGTGGGAATATCGCGAGAAGCACCAGGGAAACTCCGATTAAGTCCCGGTTCCCCCCGTGCAGCCCTGTGTACCCTGTGGTTTATGCTTTCTGCCTACACTTAATCAGAGTTTCCCTAGCGATGACGCGCTTCCAAGAACCAGCCCCATCGCCAAATCTGTCGCTTCCATTTCTCTGCACGCAACGACTGTTCGCCGCTACCGCTTGACTCCACGCGGTACAATGGAAGTACCGGGGAAATCGTAGCGAGCCGTCATCTCCTCAAGCCTCCCAGGAGGCAGCAGTAGAGATCTTTTACATTATTGACACGCAGCGAACCGCGCCGCCGAAATCACGAGAGCCGTCGGCGACGAGGCTGAAAATTCCTGCTAAGTTTCCTGTTTTGAATATTTTGCAAGTATCGCTCTTTTAGAATCAATGCTTTACCGGGAAAGCCCAGCGAAATCGGCAAAAATATCCCATAAGTCTTTTTGATTGAATATTTTGCCTGTAAATTCTTTCTATTCAAGATTTTGCACGGATTTTTTCGCTAAGTCTATGATTCCAATAGACCGGGTGGTAGGGGGGGGTGGGGGGGCCAACCCATCCAAGTCTCCTTTCGCGAATGCCGTCCCGTCAAGAGAGTCCTGATAACTGAGAACCGACAACTGACAACCGACAACTGACAACTGACAACTAATCCATGCCCCCGCGAACCACGACCTACAGCAACATCACGCCGCGCCAGATCCGCGTGATCGGCGTTCCTCTCGACCTCGGCCAATCCCGCCGCGGCGTCGATATGGGCCCTTCCGCCGTTCGCGTCGCCGGACTGGAAGCGCGTCTCGAGGCCATCGGCCACACGGTCGAAGACGCGGGCAACGTTGCCGTCGCCATTCCCGAACAGAAGAAAGAAGGCGCGGCCAACGCCAAGTACCTGAAAGAAATTACGGCGACCTGCACAACCAGCGCCGAACTGGTTTTGAAAACGCTCGAAGCCGGCAAAGTCCCTCTCGTCATCGGCGGCGACCATTCTGTGGCCGCGGGAACGGTATCGGGCGTCGCCAAGTACTTCCGCCGCAAGAACCAGAAGATCGGACTGATCTGGATCGATGCGCACACCGACATGAACACTCCCGAGTCTTCTCCCAGCGGCAACGTGCACGGCATGCCCCTGGCGGCGCTCATGGGGCTTCCCCCGTTTGAACTCGGTAAGATCTACGACTTCTCGCCGAAAGTGCAGCCGGAGAATTGCGTGCTGGTCGGCATCCGCGACGTCGACAACTTTGAAAAAGAAAACATCCGCAAATCGGGAGTCGAAGTCTTCACCATGCGCGACATCGACGAACGCGGCATGCGCGCCGTGATGGAAGATGCGCTCCGCATGGCCGGAAACGGCACCGCCGGCTATCACGTCTCGCTCGATATGGATTGGATCGACCCCGAAGATGCGCCCGGAGTCGGCACTCCGGTCTGGGGCGGCGCCACCTATCGCGAGGCGCACCTGGCCATGGAAATCATCGCCGACCACGGGCGCATGACAAGTTTCGAAATCGTGGAAGTCAATCCCGTGATCGACGAACGCAACCAGACCGCCGATCTCGCCGTCGAGCTGGCGCTCTCGGCCTTTGGGAAGAAGATCCTCTAGGTATCAGGATGACAATTCGATAAACGGCTCGCGAAACTCCGGACTACTGCACGTCGGAAACTTTTCCGTTCATGAACGTGACTTTGATGTCCTTGTAAACATAAATCTGCTTGGCGCCAAGATTGATTTTCTTGTCCGGCTGGCCGATTGCCGCGACAACTTCATCGGTGGTTTGCCCTTTTTCAATCGACTGCGGCTCGGCCGGAGCAGCTTGTTGCTGCGCTTGTCCGCCGCCGCCGCCCTGGTTATTACCCTGATCGTTGCCGCCCTGCTGTCCGTTGTTGTTGCCTTGGTTGTTGCCCTGATCGCCGCCGCTGTCGTCGATGGCCAGGAGTCCAGCGATGGTGTCTTCCACCTGTCCGGCGCTCGCAGTGGCGAGCGATCCTTTGGCGAACTGGAAAATCACATCGGCCTTGTTGAACGTCGTCGGGCTGGTGTTGTTGCAGGAATCGCAGGCGACGATGCTAAACTTCACCTGATCCTTTTGCAGATCGACGGCGATCTTGGAGGGATAAACTTTTGTGCCCACCTGCATCAACGCGGTGGTTTGTGTCTTCCCAACTTTGTTCATAAGGGAGCCGAATCCCTTCGAAACCAGGGCATTGGGAGAATGAACCGTGCCATCCTGGTACTTGGTGGCCAGTGCGTTCGCGTCGCCGTAGGCAACGCTGAGAATGCCGCCCTTCTGGATCTTCAGAATGGTGCCCGCCTCGACAACGGCCGCGCCGTTCGAATCCGACCCCATCTTGACCGGCTTGTATTGCGCCGCCAGTTGCTCTTGCAGAGAAACCGCCTGGGCGCTGGCCAGCGACGGAACGATGATGGCCGCCAGAAGTACGACTCCCGAAATCACGGCGCGGAAACTTTGTGGCATGTAAAACCCTCCGGTTTAACGGCGCTCCGAAAGCGAGCGCTAACAAGGTCTGGTTCTTGACTACTGGAAGAAGGGAGCGTCCGTTAAGGACGCTCCCTGGGTTTGGAATTGCAGTTCACCAACGATCTAACTTCCTAATTTCCGCCGCCCGCGACTTCCTGCTTAACCTGGGCATCGGTCTGATCGGCCGCCTGCTGCTGGTCTTGCAGAGTCTTGGCCGCAGAGGTGTCGGGCGGAGGAGGTGGCACATCGGAAGCCGTGGTTTTCGTGTCCGGCGACTTCGGCATACCGCTCGTACCCTGCTTCTTTGCCAGTTCCCCCAGGCCAGTGCTGAGTTGCTCCGCGAAGTGGTTTTGCATCTCCTGCAAGTCGTCTACCTTGACGGCCACGGTTTGGCCGGAGCCGCAATCCGACTTCTTGCTGGCCGAAACGCTGGCGTTGACCATGTTGTCGGCATCGGGAGTGTCGGTGAGCCGCGTGATGACGTCACCCGCGGTCAGCCCACATTCCTGCCCGTTTGAGACTACGGAGAGATCGCTGTCGACCACAAAGGTACGTCTTGCCGGATCGAGCGCGGGAGGAACTTCGCCGTTGCTGGCAGGCGCTGGCGCTTGACCACCGCCGGACCCGCCACTCTGCGCTTGTGCCTGTTGCGCCGCCAACTGTGCCTTCACTTCGTCGGCAATCGCTTGCTTGACTTCGGGGGTCATTGCCACCTGAGTCGAGCCGCCTCCACCGCCATTGGTCCCCTGAGACTGTTGATCGGATCCACCGCCTTGATTGCTGGCTCCTTCTCCGCCAGCGGCGACTTCCGCCTGCGCCGCATAGGCCGCTTGCAGGTTCGCCGCGATCAGATAGTCGGTCAACCAGAACGCCGGCGAAGCATACACGGGATATGGATTGAACCAGCCACCGTAGAAGCCATACCACGGCGCTCCTCCCCAACCCCAGGCGCCCACACCCCAGGCAATTGGCGAGGCCCACGGGTTATAGGCCCAGCCGTAGAAACCAGCGCCGTAGAAAGCCCCCGGATAGTAGCCGTAGTAGTTGACTCCGCCGTAGTAGTAGCCGCGATAGACTCCGGTCGAGTAGACGCCATTGTGATAGTAGGTGCGCGAATAATAGGAGTGACCGCCGCGATTGACATAGGACCGCTGCACGTATCCGCCATGGCGTCCTGTGTTGACGACGCGCGCTCCGTTGTGCGTGCCGACAACCGTGCGGCCGCCGTGGGCCCCATGCTCGATGTGCATGCCGTTGCGGTCGACGGAGCGAACCGATCCATCTTTACGAACTGTGGCGGATCCGCCACCTTTCAGAGAGACGTTCTTGCTGCCCGCCGGCTGATGATGGGCGGCATTGGCGCCGGCCGCACCGTGATTGCCGGCGTTTGCAGCGTTGTGATTGGCACCCGCACCCCCGTGACCGGCTCCCGTCTGGGGATGGCTGGCGTTGGCGCCACCATGGTTCGCACCATTCGCACCGGGGCGATTGGCGCCCGCTTGGGTATGGGTGTTGGCGCCGGTGGTTCCGCGATTGGCCGCGTTACCTCCCGGCCCGCGATTGTTGGAACTTGCCCCGCCAGGACCTCGATTATTCGAGCTTGCTCCACCCGGCCTCTGGGTATTCCCGCCGGCGTGCTGCGCCGGGGCGTTATTGTGTTGCGCTGGGGCTGCGTGCGCAGGGGCTGCGTGCGCCGCGGGTGCCTTCGCTGCTGGAGCGGAAGCTTTTGGCGGTCCACTGGCCGCCGATAGCACTGCGGTGACTGCGAGAAGAATCAGCATTACGGACCATTTCTGCAGGACTTTCTTTGCTCGGATGCTCGATTTCATAGACCACTCCTGTGAGATGTGAAGCTCCTTACTATAATCTAGCCCCCCAGCGGAAATCATCCGCAGCCAAACCCATTAGGATCCAGGCTGCCATCCCGCGCATGGGCTTCTTCGACGGGAGCTTCTTGGTCCGAGTGCCATAGGAAGGGCCGGGCACCGGCCTTCGAAGTTCCGATAATTTCACACCTGTCTCCCCCACGATGTCAAGCAAGCTTCGCCAAATTTGCGTTCCTCGTCTTGACCGCGCTTCAGCAACCTCGTGGTCACCTCCAAGGGTAACCGTGGTAATTGGGGAGTGTTCCGTCGTTTACCGATGGAGCTAATGAACCGCGATGCTACCCCATGCGAAAACTCGCTCCGTGCTTCTGGCTCTACTTGCCTTGACTGCCTTGGCGGCTGCGGAAAGCCCGCAGGATTCAGCGGATTTGCCCACCTATCGCAGCACCGCGTCGGAGGTGCGGGTGACATTCTTCGCCACGGACGAAAATAACCATGTGCTGGAAACTCTGACAAAAGCGGACTTCGCGGTCGTCGACGGCGAAACGGTGGTGCGCAACTTTCGCAGCTTCGCACGTTCCGAGGAGACCGCGCTCGACTTGGTTGTACTGGTGGACTTGAGCGCATCGGTGGCACCGCGCTTTCGTGTCGCCATCGGCGATGTGCTGCAACTGGTGGCGCGCGAGCAGCCTACGAGCGACGACAGGATCGCCGTTCTGTCTTTTGGCGGGACGCAAGACTATGGAGGCGCGTTCCGGCAGGCGTCGAGCATTCGGCCTGTCGTCCTCTGTTCGGGTGGATGCCATGCTTCCGACTCCATGGCCAAACTACAGGCGGCCAAGAGCGGCGGCTTGACGCCGCTGTTCGACGCGCTGATCTTTGCCGCCGATTTCATCGCGCAACATCGCCGCGCCGGAGTCCAGCCGGTCCTGATTTTGTTCTCCGACGGGAACGACACCATCAGCGTGCATTCCGCCAGCGAAGCCCTGCGGGCGGCGCAGGGTGCTGGAACCATGATCTACGCCGTCGATCTTGGAAGTTCCCTGACCTCGGGCGGCAAGTTCTTGCAGCGGGTCGCCGATGGCACCGGCGGTCGCTATTTCTATCCCCGCTTCTCAGGGAACCAGGGCGCCGCAGCGCTGCTCAACACGGTGTTCGAAGATCTGCGCGCCTCCTACGTGGTCACTTACGATTTGCCCAGCCATCAGGCTGGATTTCATGCTCTTCGCCTTTTGCCCACGCACAATCTCAACCTTACATTCCACAGCCGAGGCGGGTACAACTACGAACCCAGCGATCGTTGATAAGCGACGACGGGGAAACCGTGATTGGGAAACCGCCGATTGGAGATTTATGAAGTCCACATTGCTTCTTGCGCTTGTCTTGACCGGTATCTCCGTTGCGTTCGCAACGCCGATCGGCATCTATCAGCAGGGAACCGTGGTGCGTATGCACATGGGCGACTGCCAGCTCATGCACCGGGGTTTCATGAACCAGTTCGGTCCTCCGCAGGCCGCCATGATCGAAGACAGTTGCCCGGAATACACGTTGGTGACCGATAAGGTTGTGTTGGTCATCGTGGGCAAGTCGTCCAGCCAACTTGTGCCGCTGGCGGAAACCATCGATTTTCGTTTCGAGAACAAAGACTTGGCGATTCGCGTGGACGACGCCCGCAAGGAATCAAAATTCTCGATCAAGGAGATGACATTGCGCTCGCAATGGGACCTTGTCCAGCAGCACATCGAGCAAGAACTCACGGCCCCGCCCCATGCACCCGTGGACACATCGCTGGCCCGGGGGAACCGGCAGTAGCCGCGTCAGGTTCGGGGCATGGTCGCAAGTTGATCCACCACTAAGGGCACGAAGGCACACGAAGGCGTTGATTCATGCGTTCCTTTGTGCGATCTCGTGTCCTTCGTGGTTAGAGGACGCCAGCGGAACCAACACTGCGATTGACGGAACACAGGCCGAGCGCCAGACTGAAAGGTTATGGCGAAACTTCGGGTGGGTATCCTCTTTGGCGGACGCAGCGGCGAGCATGAGGTGTCGTTGCTGTCGGCGGCGTCGGTTCTGAATGCGATCGATCAGACGAAATATGAAGTGGTGCCGATCGGCATCACAAAAGACGGGCGTTGGCTTACGGCGGAACATGCCGAGAAACTATTGAAAGGCGAAAAGCACGCGGGCGAGGGCGCCCGCGCTACACAGACACCGCTTCGGGCGGGCGATCCGGAGGCGACTCCGGGAGCGGCCGTGCTGGCAGCGGGCGAGTCGGTCGTCGTTCCTCCCGAGCCGGCGCGACGCGAGGCCGGGCTGGCTCCGTTCCAGACCGATGCGAATCTGCGGCGCGCCGCCGACCGCGCGATCAATGTCGACGTGATTTTCCCCGTCCTGCACGGAACCTTCGGCGAAGATGGCACGATTCAGGGTCTGCTCGAACTGGCCGACATCGCTTACGTTGGCGCGGGCGTGCTCGGATCTTCCGCGGGCATGGATAAAGACGTGATGAAGTCCTTGTTTCGCGCGGCGAGATTGCCCATCGTCAAGCACGTGACGGTGCTGCGCAGCCGGTTTGACCGCGATCCGAAGAAAGTGCGGAAGCTGGTCGAGAGCAAGCTGAAGTATCCAGTGTTTGTGAAGCCCGCGAACCTGGGATCGTCGGTGGGAATCTCGAAGGCGCACGACGGCAAGGAACTCGGCCCGGCCATCGCCGAAGCCGCGAAGTTCGATCGCAAGATCGTGATCGAGGAAGGCGTTGGCGGAAAGAAACACAAAGCCCGCGAGATCGAGTGCGCCGTGCTCGGCAATGACGATCCGAAAGCGTCGCTTGCGGGAGAAATCGTTCCCTGCAAGGAGTTCTACGACTACGACGCAAAGTATCTGTCGGAAGGCTCCGAAGCCGTAATTCCCGCGAAGATCACAAAAGCGGAAATGAAAACCGTGCAGCGGCTCGCTATCGCCGCATTTCAGGCCGTCGATTGCACGGGCTTGGGGCGCGTCGATTTTTTGATGGATCCGAAATCGCGCAAGATCTTCGTCAACGAGATCAACACCATGCCCGGCTTCACCGCCATCAGCATGTATCCGAAGATGTGGGTGGCGTCGGGCGTGCCGTATCCCGAGTTGATTGACCGGTTGATCCAGCTAGGCATCGAACGCCACGAAGACAAGAAGCGAAATCAGTACAGCCGGTGAGTGCGTGCGCGGCTTTGACGTGATGAAGTGCGGCGACCCAGAACAAATCGTTTTCGGTAAAATAAATCCGCATGCCGTTTCCTATCAAAATCTGCGCCATCTGCTCCGAGGAGTTCGAACTGAGGCCCGGCAAGCCCGGCTTTGCCAACCGCTGCCCGGCGTGCAGCGAGCCCGAGTCGGCTGAGCTAGCCGTCGCCAAGCGTCCCATGGACGCCGTCGAGCGCAAGGCCGCAAGAGAGGCGGATGCGGCGCGCAGGAAAGCGATCCGAGATCTGCTCTACGGCAAGGAACACTGAGGTTCATCGCCGTCGCAACCCCCGCGACGATTGATCTCCCGAGAATACTTGTTGCAACGAATATCTTCCTCGCGCATCCAATCTACTGTAAGCAGAGGAGGTTAACCATGTCGCTTCGTCTCCCGTGAAGCAGATTATTGAAACCACGCCCACCATCGAAGGCGCCGGCGTGAAATTGCAGCGCGCCTTCGGTTTCGGCAAGA
>PLUW01000107.1:22129-22475 GCA_003162935.1 Acidobacteriaceae bacterium | reverse complement strand
CAACCACGCCAACCAGCGTCACACCGTGGATGTCGTGTCCCTTCGCAATCATCTGCGTGCCCACCAGCATGTCGAGCGCGCCTTCATTCAACGCGTTCAGGGCATGCTCGAAGTCTTCCCGCCCTCGCACCGTGTCGCGATCCAGTCGCCCGATCCGCGCCTGCGGAAACATGCCGTGCAGCAACTCCTCTAGCTTCTCCGATCCAGTCCCGACAAAATAGACGTACTCGCTGCCGCAATGCGCGCACTTTTCCGGGATCCGTTCGACGTGTCCACAATAGTGGCATTCCATCTTGCGCTCGCGCTTGTGGTGCGTCATCGAAACGGCACAGTTCTTGCACTGCAA
>PLUW01000107.1:10617-22031 GCA_003162935.1 Acidobacteriaceae bacterium | reverse complement strand
GCCCGCATCACTGCCACATCGCGCGCGTGGTAGCGCGGCGTGTCCTCCTGCTTGTACGACGAATCCTGCTCCTCGTCGACGATGATGAGCGCCAGATCGCCGACCGGAGCGAACACCGCCGACCGGGTCCCGGCGACCACCCGCGCCTCGCCGCGCCGTATGCGATGCCACTGCTCCGCCCGCTCCGCATCCGACAACCCCGAATGCAGAATGGCAACCTCGTCTCCGAATACCTGATGCAAATCGGCCGCTACCGCCGGCGTCAGCCCAATCTCAGGAACCAGCAGGATCGAGGAGCGCCCGGCGTCCAGCACTTGCCGCATACAAGCCAGATACACCGCCGTCTTTCCGGAGCCAGTGATCCCATGGAGCAACAGGCCGCCAAACTTGCGCGACGCCACGGCATCGCCAATCTTCGCCAGCGCTGCTTTCTGCGCCGCGCTGAATTCGAACTCAAACGGAGACTGGCGCGGCTTGAGTTTTGACGTGGTGAAGTCCTCGGGCTCATCTACGAGTTCGATCAACCCGCGCCGCACCAGCGTGCCCAGCGTAGTGCGCGGAACGTCCAGACCGCGCAGAGCCTCAACCGGCAAGCGCCCGCCGGAGGCCGCGAGTGTCTCAATCAANNCAATCCACTTCTTCCGCACCATCCCCGCCAGCAGCGCCTTGCCCGCCCGCGTCGCTCCGCGCAAATTCCCTTCGCGCACGTCGTCCCGTTCCGCCAGAAAATCGAGCACGCGAAACTCGACCAACTGCTGTTCCGGCGTCCGCTTCGACCGCGCCGGAGACCCCGACATCCCCGCCAGATGCAGCGCCATCCGTCCCGCGTCAGTGATGCGATACGCGACCGAGCGCTTAAACTCAGCGGAGAGCGGCAGCATGGTGCGAAACACCTCGCCCACCGGAGCCAGATAGTAGTCGGCAATCCACTTCCCGAGTTTCAGCAGATGTTCGTCGAGCACCGGCGCGAGGTCGAGCGCCTCGATCACCTTCTTGATCTTTATTTGCGATGCGTTGCCTTGCGAAGAAACTTGCGGCGTACGGTCATGCAACTCCACCACAATGCCCGAAAGCCGCTGCTGCCGGAACGGCACCAGCACCCGCCCCCCGACCACCGGCTCCATGCCCGGAGGAATGGCATAGGTAAACGTCATGTCAAGCGGCACGGCAAGCGCGACGTCGCAGAAGAGGGCCATGTCTGGGAACTGATTAAATCCTACCGTATTCCGAAGTAGACTAAGAGGTGGAGTTATGCATGGCCAAATCAAGAAAGGTGTTTGCGGTTCACCCGGGAGACATTCTGAAGACCGAGTTCATGGAGCCCATGGGCGTGAGCGCCTATGCACTGGCGAAGGCCCTCGGTTTTCCGGGTATCTACGAGGTGGTCCGGGGAGACCGCGCCATCAGCGCCGATACCGCCATTCGCCTGGGAAAGTATTTCGGCCTGCCCGCGCAGTTTTGGCTCAATCTTCAGAACGACTACGATCTGAGAATCGCGGAAGGCAGCGGAATCGGCAAAGGCATTAGACCCCGCAAGGTGGCTTATGATGCCGAGCTTGCCAGCACGCAGTAGAGACGAATGCGTCCGTCCCTACGCGTTCGCTTTCGGCCCCTTCATCCCCAATTCTTTCATCACCATCTGCAAGTCCTTCCACGCCTCGCCCTTCTGCCGCGGATCGCGCAACAGAAACGCGGGGTGATAGGTAACTGCCAGCTTGCACCCATCCCATTCATCGGTACCGCGGACGCCTGCGGGTTTGAAGTCGTAAAACCGCCCGCGCAGTTGCATCATCGAGGAATTCATCGCCAGCAACGTCTTGGCCGCAGTCGCGCCGAGGGCCACGATCACTTTCGGTTTGACGACCGCGATTTGCCGCATCAGAAACGGAGAGCAGGTCTCGCACTCCTCCCGCTCTGGCTGGCGATTGCCCGGAGGACGGCACTTCACAATGTTTGCGATGTAGACCTGCTCGCGCTCGATCCCCATCGCCTTGATCATATTGTTGAGCAGTTGCCCGGCGCGTCCCACGAAGGGCTCCCCCTTCGCATCTTCATCCGCCCCCGGCCCCTCGCCCACAAACATCAAGTCGGTAGTGGGATCGCCCACGCCAAACACAATCTGCTTCCGCCCCTGCTTATGAAGAGGACACCGCGTGCAGTCGCCCAGGTCTTCGCGGATGATCTTCAGCGCCTTCACCGGATCGCTCGCGCTTTGCTCCGGCTTCAGCGCGACTACTTCGAAAATATTGTCTTCCGCAACGCGCGGCGCCGCGNNCGCAATTTCCGCTTCGTCCACTGCAACCGGCGACGACGCGACTTCTCCCACGCGTTCCGACACCGGCCGCCGGTAAAAATCGTAAATCCCCATCTCATTGTAGTAGCGGATGCGCGCCGCAAGCGCGCTGCGAAGTTCAGGATCAAGGGTGCGGGGCATTGCGGATAAGGATAACAACTTTTCACCACAGAGACACCGAGCCACAGAGGAAATCAAAAGAAGAAGGCCTTGTTCTTCTCTGTGTCTCCGTGCCTCGTGGCGGATTTTATTGCTGGGACGGCACGCCGCTGCGTTTCCGCAGCTTTACAACTTGGTCGAGCACGCGGTGCGCAACTTCCCACTTCGAAGTCTCGGGAACCTCGACGACTTCGTTGTGCGAGATGATGGTGACCGCGTTGCGGTCGGAGTCGAAACCAACGCCCTCGCGCGAAACGTCGTTCACCACGATAGCATCGAGCGACTTCGAGGCCAGCTTCTTGCGTGCGTTTTCCAGCACGTTCTCGGTCTCGGCGGCAAATCCCACGACCACCTGGAAAGTCTTCCGCCGCGCCACTTCCGCCAGAATATCCGCGGTCGGTTCCAGTTCCAGCGCCATCGCGCCGTTGCGCTTGATCTTTTGTTCCGCCGCCGCCTTCGGCCGAAAATCCGCTACCGCCGCCGTCTTGATGATCACCGTGCTCTGGGGCAAAAATTTCAAAACCGCCGCCAGCATCTCTTCTGCCGTCTCCACGCGGGTTGTTTCCGCCGCATCTGGAGCGGCAATCGCCGTCGGGCCGCTCACCAGCAGCACGCGCGCTCCGCGGCGCAGCGCCGCCTCGGCAATTGCATAGCCCATGCGCCCGCTCGACCGGTTCGTCAAATACCGCACCGGATCGATCTTCTCCCGCGTCGGCCCCGCCGTCACCAGCACGGTTTCGCCCGCCAGATCCTGCGTGGCGCCGAGCGCTTCCATCACCGCCGCGACAATCGTTTCGTTTTCGGCCAGCCGCCCCGCGCCGGTCATGCCGCACGCCAGATAGCCGCTGCCGGGCTCCACAATGCGAACGCCGCGCTTCCGCAGGATTCCCACATTCGACTGGGTGGCCGCGTGATTCCACATATTGACGTTCATCGCGGGAGCGACAACCACCGGAGCGGTCGTAGCAAGATAAAGAGTGCTGAGGAAGTCGTTGGCAATCCCCTGCGCAAACTTGGCCAGCACATCGGCTGTTGCCGGAACCACCACGAGCGCGTCGATCGCCTGCGCAATCGCAATGTGCTCGATCGCCGACTCGACGTTGGCCTGCGCGTCTTCGGAACTCGACCCGAACAGGTCGGTAATGACTTTTTCTCCGGAGAGCGCCGCGAAGGTAAGAGAACGAACAAACTCCTGCGCCGCGCGCGTCATCACGACTTGCACGCGAATGCCGCGGTCTTGCAGCAGGCGCACGATCTCCGCCGCCTTATAGGCTGCAATCCCTCCCGACACGCCCAGTGCAATTTTCATAGGAGGAGGATGGCCCTATCTCATTGGACAGGCCTTACTGTCTACGCGTCTTCCGCGAACACTTTGTTCAGACTCTCGCTCGCGGCTTCCACCGGCAATTTCGGAATTTCCGGAATCAGCCATTTCACCCGGCCCGCTTTGATCTCATCCTGAGCAATGCGGCAGGGCTTGCGCGATCCAGTATCGATGACCGGAGGCGCGCCGCCTTGCAGTTGCCGTGCCCGCCGCGCCGCCACCAGAATGTAACGGTAATTGCTGTCGAACCCCTCTACCAGCTTCATGTTTTCTCCCCGAACTTTATGTTCCCTTTACCATCTGCAAGTTAAACGAAGCCAAGATTGGCTGCACCCACTCGCGCGCCTGTTCCAACCGGCAAGCTTGCGCCGCTTCCACTCGCCGCTTGTCGTCGCCGGAAATCTCGGCCCCGCTGCGCTGCAAGCGTACCGCAAGTACTATGTCCCGCAGTTGGTCGGCCGATTGTTCCAGCACGTTGTTGACTAATACATAGTCGTATTTTGAGTAGTTCTCAATCTCTCGTCGCGCTGTGTCCAACCGCCGCCGGATCACGTCCTCCGAATCCAGGCCCCGTGTCCGCAACCGCCATTCCAGCTTTTCCCGGTCAGGCGGCAGAATGAAGATGCTGACCGCTTCCGGGATCTTCTCCTTGATCTTACTCGCTCCCTGCACATCGATGTCCAGCAGCAGGTCGTTACTTCGGTTTTCCGCTTCGCGCAGAAAGCGCCGCGCCGTGCCGTAGTAGTTTCCAAAAACTTCGGCGTACTCCAGAAACTCGCCCGATGCGATCATGCCTTCGAATTCCGGCCGGGAGACGAAAAAATATTCCTTGCCGTTCTGCTCGCTGCCCCGCGGCGGGCGCGTGGTGTATGAGATCGAGAAGTCCAGGTTGCGAACCATCTTGAACAGTTCATTTACCAACGTGGATTTCCCCGAACCCGAGGGCGCGGAAACAATGTAAACAATGCTCATCTAAAAACGCTCATTCCAGATTCTGCACCTGCTCGCGCGATTTTTCGATCTCCGACTTCATCAGCAATCCCATCTCGGTAATCTTCAATGCTTCNNAGAAAATCCAGCTTCTTGCCCACCTCGCCGCCCTGGTCGAGCAAGCCGAAGAAATGCTTCACGTGCGCTTTCAGCCGGACCAGTTCCTCCTGAATGTCGCTGCGATCGACCAGCACGGCGACTTCCTGCATGATTCGTTCCTTCTCCACCTGCGCGCCCAGCAATTCCTGCATGCGCGACTGCAGTCGCTCCGAATAGCTCCGCAGAATGGTGCCGCGATGGACTTCCACTCCGGCCGCCGCCTTTTCCAGACTCGTCATGCGCGCGCGCAGTTCCGTGTCGATGCTGCGGCCTTCTTGTTCGCGCATCTCATTGAGCCGCAGGAGCGCTTCTTCCACTCGCGCCATCACCGCGGTCTCCAATTCATCGCCCGATCTCTCCGCGCTCGCATCCATCGCGCCCGGCATCCGCAGAACCACGTTCAGGTCGGGCTCGCCTTCGACTCCAAATTCATCGGCCGCCGCGCGGAACGCCTGCACGTAGGCGGCAATCAGTTGCCGGTTGAGCGCGACTCCGTTCGTGCCCGACCGATCCAGACTCAAGATCACTTCCACGTGGCCGCGAGCGAGTTTCTCTTTTAGAATCCGCCGCAGCTTCATCTCCAGCGAATCGGTATCGGAAGGCAGCCGGAAGTGAAGATCCAGAAAACGGTGATTCACCGATTTCAACGACAACGCGAACGCCATCTGCGCATGGACCTGCCCTTTGACCTGCGCAAAACCCGTCATGGAGCGAAGTGTCATAAATATCCCAGGTTTCAAGGTTGCAGAGTTTCAAGGTTTCAAGGTGAAGAACTCGGCGTTCGGTCCAAGCCGCTGCAATCTAGCTTGCACTACGCTGAAACCTTGCAACCTTGAAACTTTGAAACCTTCTTTCTTACGCTTCCGCAAACTGCAATTCGTACAGCCGGCGATACGTACCCGCTCTTTGCATCAGCTCTTCATGAGCGCCGATATCGCTGATCGTGCCATTGTCGAGCACCACGATGCGGTCCGCGCGGCGCACCGTCGAGAGCCGGTGCGCGATTACAAACACAGTACGCCCACTCATAAGATTTTGCAGTGCCGCCTGCACCAGCGACTCCGATTCGCTATCCAGCGCCGAAGTCGCCTCGTCAAGAATCAGAATCGGAGCATTCTTCAGCAGCGCCCGCGCAATGGCGATGCGCTGCCGCTCGCCGCCCGAAAGCCGCACGCCGCGCTCGCCGATCATCGTGTTATAACCCTCCGTAAGTCCGCCAATGAATTCATGCGCCCGCGCCGCCCGCGCCGCTTCTTCTACCTGGTTCTGCGAAACATGCGGCTGCCCGTAGGCGATATTGTTCCGCACCGTGTCGTTGAACAGCACCGTCTCCTGCGTGACAATGCCGATCTGCGAGCGCAGCGAATCGAGCGTCACATCGCGGACATCGTAGTCGTCAATCAGAATCTGCCCGCCGCTGACGTCGAAGAACCGCGGAATCAAATGCACCAGCGTGCTCTTGCCCGCGCCGCTCGATCCCACCACCGCCAGCACCTCGCCCGCCTTTACATTCAGATTGATGTCGTGCAGCACCAGCGGCGACTCCCCGGCGTTTTCACTGGAATAGGAGAAAGACACGTTCGCAAACCGGATCGCCCGCGTAAATTTCCCCATGCGCTTCGCGCCCGGCTTTTCGCGCACTTCGTCTTCAACATCCATGAAGCGGAAGATCTCCGACGACGCGCCGACCGCCTGCTGAAAATTATTGTTGAACATGGCAAACTTGCGCACCGGGTCGTAGAGCTTGAACACCGCAACGATGAAGGCCAGAAACGTTCCCGCCGTAAATAGGTGCTTATTGATCGCGTCCCGGCCCATCAGCAACAGCAGTGCGATGGCAATCGAACCGAGAATGTCCATAAGCGGCGAGCTAATCGCAAATGCCGCCACCAGCCGCAGGTTGGCGCGAAACAACCGCCGCGCGGCCGCGCGGAAGCGCTCAATTTCCCACCGCTCCATCCCAAACGCCTTCACGATGCGGTTGCCCGTAATCGTTTCGTGCAGAATGTTCTGGATTTCAGCCAGCTTGTCCTGCCCGCCCCGCGTCGTGCTCCGCACCTGCCGTCCGATCTTTCTCGACGAATACAAAATTACCGGGACAAACAGCAGCAGCACCCACGCCAGCTTCCCTCCCAGCAGAACCACCACCGCTGCTGTAAATATGAATGTAAAAAACTGTTGCAGAAATTCCGATAGCACGCTCGACATCGCGAATTGCACCTTCTCGACATCGCTGACGATGGTCGAAAGCAAAGTGCCCGTCGTGTGCTTCACGAAAAACGCCGACGAACTGCGCAGGATGGCGTTATACAAATCGTCCCGCAGATCGGTAATCATGCCAAAGCCCGCGTAGTTCACCAGATAGGTCCCGATGTAGTCGAAGATCCCCTTCAACACCGTCGCCGCGACCAGCGCGAATGCTACCACCGTCCACGGATTTTGGAAGTGCGACGGGACCAACTGTTGGAGATTCAGGAAGCGCTCGGTGTAAGGCAGCTTGAACAGCTGAATGGTTCTTCCCTGGGAGCCGGGATTCAGCACGCGATCGAAAATTGGCCCGATGAGCAGCAACCGCCCGGCGTCCAGTAACCCTACCAGCGCCATCAGCAAAACCGACGCTAGAAACTGCCACCAGTAAGGCAAGACATAACGCAGCAGGCGAATCAGCGGACGAGGGTTCGCGGAAGCTGCTGCCGAGGTACCGGCCGGATTTCCTGCGAGGTTTGGGTCCGCCACGGTGGAGGTTGCCATGCGTGTAAGGCTCAATTCTACATGCGATTTCTGCCGTAGGCTTACCTCGGGCTGTCCCGATGCACGACCTTCACCTTGTATCCCGCTTTCCGCAGTCGCTTGTTCACATCCTCGGCGATCATCACCGAGCGGTGCTGCCCGCCCGTGCATCCGAAGCTGATCGTCAGGTAGCTTTTGCCCTCGCGAATGTAGTGCGGCAGCAGGTAGATCAGCAGCTCGGAGATGCGGTTGATGAACTCCTGCGTCTGCGGAAACGAACGGATGTATTTCGCGACCCGCGGATCACGCCCCGTCAGCGCTCGGAACTCCGGCACAAAATGCGGATTGGGCAGAAAGCGCACATCGAACACCAGGTCGGCGTCGTCCGGCAAGCCGTGTTTGTATCCAAAACTCACGCACGAAACCAGAATCGTCTGCTGCGTTCCCGACTGCTGTTTGAAGCGGTCGGTCAAATGCGCCCGCAACTCGTGAACGTTGAATTTAGAAGTGTCGATCACCAGATCGGCCAGCTTGCGAATGGCCCGCAGATGCCGGCGCTCGGCGCCCAGAGACGCTCGCACGGTTGTGCCCGTCCCCAGTGGATGCGGTCGCCGTGTCTCGCTGAATCGCCGCAACAACGCCGCATCGCTTGCTTCCAGATAAATCACCCGCGTCGGAATTGCGCGCTTTACCGACTTCAAAATCGCCGGCAGCTTCTCCAGTTGCGCCCCCTCGCGCACATCCACCACCAGCGCCGTGCGCGGAATCTCTCCCGACTGCAGCGCCAGCTCAGCAAACCGCGGAATCAGCTCCACCGGCAAGTTGTCCACACAGTAGTAGCCAAGATCCTCGAAGGCCTTCAGCGCCGAAGCCTTCCCCGACCCGCTCATGCCGGTAATGATGACCAGTTCGGTGGCAGCGCGCGGTTCGCCGTTGCGCCCGCGCACTCTTCCCGTTGCGGGCTTCCCCGCCGCGTGCGTCACCTTCTTAGTCTTGCTGCGCAGTGGCATGCCGGAAATCTTAGCATTTCAGAGGCAAATGAACGGGGAAGTGAAGAAGGAAGCGAATCGGGAAGGTGCCTTCGCCGCGGAACAATAGAGTCCGCAAGTCTGGCTCCGAGCCGCGAGCCGCGGCACGCAGCGCCGTGTTGGCTCGCAGCCCGAAGCCCACAGTGCGCGAAGCGTCTACTGCTTGTCGTAAACGGCAACGCTCTTCGCTTTCTTGCCCATCGCGTCGGTCCAGTTCGCCGTCAGCGTGCGGCTCTTGCCGTCGGCCGCGACAACGATCCGGCCGGTAATCGTAACCTTGCCGTCCTTCTTGGCGGTCAGCTCCAGCGTACGGTCGTTGATCTTCTTGAGCGACCGCGTATCGGAACTCGAGTCGCCTGTGACCGGATAGTCTTTGCCATCGTACTTGCCGGTCCACTCGTTGTGCGTGGGTTTTCCTTGACCGTCAACGCCTTCCACCGTGGCTTTGATGCCATCGCCAGCGGCGTCATAAGTAACGGTAGTGTTCTTCGGGAGCCCGGCCGCGATCTTCGACTTGCCTTCGTTGAGCTTCCAGGTTCCAAGGTTGGGGTCGGCGGCGAAGCACATCGTTGCCCCGATCAAGAGCGTAACGAGCAGCAATACGCTTGTTCTCAATTTCATAGTGCCTCCAATTGTCGAACGAATAGCTAGCGAGAGAAAACGGCTAGCGACGGAGAAAGGATTCTAGTGCGGCATCGTCCTTTCCGCAACCCGCACCCTGGCCGTAAGGCTAGGGAAACTCCGATTAAGTCCCGGCTTCCTCCGTGCACCCCCGTGCCCCCTGTGGCTTATGCTTTCTGCCGACACTGAATCAGAGTTTCCCTAGAGCGACCGCAGAAAATTCAGCAGATCCTGAATCTGCGACGGGCTGAGCAATTTCAAGTTGCGAATCACGGCGTCCGCTTCCGAACCGCTCGAGCTGTGGTGCTTAATCGCTTCCAGCAAGTCCGGCGTCCGCCCGTCATGCAGAAAAAACAGCCGCTGCCCAACACCCCACAACGGAGCGGTGCGGAACTGATCCGCTCCCGCCGAACCTTGCACAATCCCATCCGCCAGACCCGACCCCATATGATGCAGTGCGAAATCCGAATACGGATGGTAAGTGACTCCGCTCAAACTGCCGTAAGTCGAAGCCGAGGTGGTCAACGCCGGGGAGTGGCACAGATCGCAGCCCGCCTGATGAAACAACTTCGCTCCATTCTCGGCCGAAGGCGTTCGCGGCGCGGGCTTCGGAGGCGCCAGCAGCCGCACAAACGCCGCGAAATTGACCGCATCCGACGACATCTCGGAAACAGTTCCCACGGTCGCGCCGGCATTCGCTCCCTGCGATGCCGGGTTCGCCAGTTCGCTGGAATCTTCCGGCAACGGATTAAAAACGCATCCCTCCACCGCCTCGCGTTTATTGGGGAAGACTTCGTTCGACACGCCCTCCTCCACGCTGAGAGCCTCGCCGGCAAACATGAGCAGCGATTTGCTATGGGCCTTCCAGCCAAAACGCATGATCGTGCCATCGCCGCCGCTGAGATTGAAANNAGTGTTCTCGACCAGCCCCAACCCGAACAGAGGAGTCGGAATGCGGAACACAACATTATTCTCTGCCATCTGCCGCGCAAAATCCGGCTGCTTCAACACGCACCCTTTCGCATCTTTGCGGCCGGCAATCGTATACAAGCCATGCACCTCGCCATCAAGCGCACCATCTGCCGATCGATCTGCCGACCCATCCGCCTTGCGCACGAACCTAGCCACCCGCACCGGCCCGCTGGCGGTGATGAACGAAGGAACCGAGTTGGTGGCTCCATCCAGCGTGGCCAAAGCCACCTGCGGATTCGCATGCGGCTCCTCGGGGTTGGTCGGCCCCGTGCTGCTTCCTCCCGCCGTAGGCTGCGCATGACACATCGCGCAACTGTTCCCGTTAAACGTCGGTCCCAGCCCCTTGCCTTTTTCAATCGTCCCCGAAACCGAAACCTGCTTCCCGAACCGAAGAAAAGCATGGCTGAACAGAGACAATTCGTTAGGAGTAAGCGTGAGATAAGGCCCACCGCCTCCGGGCGCGCCTTTCCGCGGGCCGGGGTCCTGCTGACCCCACGCAACGGGCAAAGCGATCCGGAGGCTGAGAAGCAAGACTATGCAGCCTGTGAACGATCTCGTCATAAGAACATCCTAGCTCGCCAAACCCTCGCCAAACCCCTCCCCAAACCATCGATTCGTTCCACACGCGCCGGTGACCGAGCGCCCGGACCTCGGTGAGTAGCCAGTACATCCACCGGCGCAACGGGATGTCCGTACCCAGCAATTCCGCGTGACAACGCGAATCAGACACCCTAAACTAGCCTGTAGCAAGGTTGAGTGTCGGTACAAGTATGACTCACAAGGCCAAAGATCTGTCGCCGGACCAGAAGACGGCCCTCGAAAGCCTGCTGGGGCGCTCGATTGCCCTGCACGACGAGATCACCATACGTGTCACGACGCCACCTTCCGCTCCAGAATGGCTCCAGGAGTCTTGGAAAGCCGCGCAAGAACAGGGTCTGGATCAACTTTCCATGGAAGAAATCGACGAGGAGATCGCGGCGGCTCGGAAGGCTCGCCGTGAACGTCGGCCATCGGAGCAATGATTCGCGTCGTCCTCGACACGAATATCCTGATTTCTGCTTTGCTTCAGCCACAGGGCCTGCCCGCCAGGATTTTTCTAATGACAATCGCAGGAACTGCGGCGCAACTTTGCGTGAGCGGCGATGTTTATGCCGAATACGAAGAAGTCGTTCGGCGTCCAAAGTTTAACCATACCGAA
>PLUW01000107.1:5669-10552 GCA_003162935.1 Acidobacteriaceae bacterium | reverse complement strand
TGCGCGATTTGTTACAATGACAAAACCGCAGGCAGTGGGCGCATAACTCAGCGGTAGAGTGCCATCCTCACACGGTGGAAGTCGTAGGTTCAAATCCTACTGCGCCCACCAAACATCTCGCGATGCCCGAAGAGCAGCCCTTCCGTCATTCACCCACCCTCTTGACCGCCCGCGCCGCTCCCGGTAGCCTCTTTCCATCGCCCCTTCATGGCCGCCTCCGACATCCCCGATCCTCGGTCCGTAACTGATTCACGGGAAGGCACTTCCGCAGGCCCGCGCGCTTCGGAAGATGCGCAACTTTATCCCCAGGACGGGGTTTCTATCAATGTGAGCAGCGTGGCCATGGACGGCGGAGTGCTGGACCGGGGACTGCTGAATTTTGCTGGAGCGTCCTCCTCCCCGCGCGACACCAGTTCATCCGGTGCCATCTCCGATGCCGACGTAATGCTGCGGGTGAAGACGGGCGACGAATCCGCCTTCGCGTACCTGGTACAGAAATATCGCCGGCCGATGGTCGGGTTCATGCATCGCATGTGCCGCAATCCGTCGACCGCCGAGGAACTGGCGCAGGAAGTTTTTTTGCGCGTTTACCGCTCGCGCACCACCTACGAGCCGAGCGCCAAGTTCACCACCTGGCTCTATCGCATTGCGACCAACTTAGCCGTGAACCACGCGCGCGATACGCGCCACGAGCGTCCGGAAAACACGCTGCGCCTCGATGAGCCAGACAAGGAAACCGGCACCACGCCCGACTTGGCCGACGATTCGCTCAGCGCCGAAGAGCAGATATTAAAGCGGGAGCGGCTGGCCGCCATCCGCAGCGTGGTCAACGCGCTGCCCGAGCGCCAGCGCATGGCCGTCATCATGCACAAGTATCAGCAAATGGATTACAAGGAGATAGCGGGAGCTNNTGCGCGAACAGTTGAAAGTGTTCGTTTCGGGGAAGTAGAGGAAGCTATGAACTGCAATCAAATTCACGAACTGCTGCCGGATCTGGCCGCGGGCATGGAAGCTTCGCCGCCGGCGGCAACGCAACACATCGCATCGTGCGCCGACTGTGCCGCTCGTTTAAGCGAGCTGCAGAAAACCATGGCGCTGCTCGATGAGTGGCAAACACCCGAGCCGTCGCCGTATTTCGACACCCGCCTGCAAGCGCGCCTCCGCGAAGAAATGGCGCGTCCCGTCGCAGCATGGAGTTGGCTGCGGCGTCCAGCGTGGGCCATGTCTTTCGCTGCGGTAGTATTTGCCGGAGCGCTGACCGTCGGCGTGGTCAACAAGTCGTACTTTGTCGAGACCGGCACCATCGCAACCACGGCTCCGTCTCTCGGTCTGCCCGTGGAGCCGGGAACCGCCGTCGGCGATTTGCAGGCGCTCGAAAAGAACGACGAGTTGTACGCCGATTTCGATGTGCTCGACCAACTGCAAGTGCAGGACGACGTCACCGCGAATCAGGGAGATTCGCAATCTGCCGATTGAGCTTGCGGAAGAACTCGGGTTCTGACGTTAGCTTTGAAGGGACGCGGCTTTACAGTTTGCTGAAGAACTCAAGTCTCGTATCAGGGCATCGCTTTAGCGATGCCGCAAGTTCTCTGAAATCAAAGGCCCCTTTAGGGGCTGGGCAGGACCGCTGAAGGCTGCAGTTAAGACTTAAGCAGGATTAAGACTCAAGGAACGGAAATCGAACTAATGTTGCGCCGGGAAAAAATCGCCAGCCATCTGGCAGCGCTTCTGCTGCTGACCCCGGCGTTCGCCCAGCCCCAGCATGCCGCGCCGCCGCAGCAGCAGCAATCGCAACCTGCCGACGGCCAGTGGCACCACTTTCAGAAAGAACCGCCTCTCAGCCCCAGCCGCCCCAATCAAGCCCATCCGCCGCAGAACCAGCCCGGCCATGCCGGAAACTGGCTGCGTCGCTACAAAGATCTGTCGCCGGCGCAGCAGCGCCGCGCCCTCGAAAGCGATCCGCAGTTCCGCAAGCTTCCCCCGCAACAGCAAGCCCGCCTGCAAAAGAGACTGCAACATTTCTCCAGCCTGCCTCCGCAGCAGCAGGAACGCGTGCTCAACCGCATGGAAACCTGGGAGCACCTCACGCCCGATCAAAAGCAGCGGGCGCGCCAGCTCTTTGAGCAGTTCAAGCTATTGCCGCCCAACCGCCGCCAGGCCGTCAACCAGGCTATCCGAAGCATGCGCAACCTGACGCCCGACCAGCGCGACCAACTCATCAACTCGGAACCGTACAGCAAGACATTTTCCCTGCAAGAACGCGTCCTCCTCGACGGAGCCGCTCACCTCCCGCTCGCCTCGGGCGACGGCCTGCAAGCCCAACCACCGGAATAACGTCATCGAATCGCATAACCGCCATCGACACGAATCGTAGTNNGCCGTCATGTCTGTTTCAATCCACCCCGGCGCGATCGCATTAACCTGAATGTTGTGTGGAGCAAGTTCAATGGCCATGGACTTGGTCAGTTGGACGATCGCTCCTTTCGCTGCGCTGTACGAGGGAACGAGCCCCGATCCAAAGAACGAGTACATACTGCCAATGTTGATGATCTTTCCACCTTTATTGCTGACCATCGATCGGGCAGCCAGCTTCGAAAGAAGAAAAACTGCATTGAGCTGGGTCTCGATGACGTTGTCCCAATCTTCAGGTTTTTCCTGCAACACACCGCCGCTCAACGACACATTGCCGGCATTGTTTACCAGAATGCCAATGCCACCGAGTTCGCGCTCGACCTGGTTCAGTGCGGGCTCCAATCCGGCGCGATTGGTTACATCCACCTTCACCGCGACCGCCGCAGCGCCGATTGCTTTCAATTCAGAAAGCACCCGCTGGTTCTTTTCGTCGTTTCGTCCAAACACCGCGACGGCAGCGCCTGCTTGGGCCAATCCGAGCGCAATGCCACGGCCAATTCCGCCATTGCCACCAGTCACCACAGCCACCCGGCCGGTTAGGTCAAATAATGCAGGTGTTTTCATCAAGCTCCCCTTTTTCAAATGTCTGGAGTGGCGCCGATCTGCTGAGGTCGATTCAGGTGTCGGTCAGAGGCTAAGAACTGATGGCTGAAAGCTGACGGCTGAGGGCTGGCCCTACCGCCGAATCAGCGCCATCACCCATCCCGCCACGAACACTCCACCGACGAACATTGCGAAGCAGTAGAGCCCATACTTCACCTGCTCCATGGTGGAGTTCCGCTGCGTGATGCCGAACACGATCGACGCGAAGAGCGCGAACACCACCGCCGCCGAGAAGTGCGATAAGTTCAAATTAAAGTTCACGGCTTCTTCCCCAGCGCAATGTGATGCGCATCCGCCGCCGCGATAAAGTTCAGCAGGCCGGCGGCGATCAGAAAGGTCTTGCCGTAATCCGCCGCGGCATTCGCCGCCATGACGTTGCCCCAGTCCATGATGCGCGCCAGAAAATAGAGCACTCCCGTACCCACGTCTCCTACAAAGCCCAGCATGTCGAGGATGTCGCCGCCGTTCGGCTGGTAAATCCGCCCCTGCATGCCCAAACCGATCACAAACATCGCGACCACTGAAATCATCAGCAAAACGCCGCGCCCATAGCGCTTCAACAAAATGTGTCCGCCGCCCGGAATCAGCCAGCCCACAATCGGCGCAATCACCGCCATGGTCGTGAGCGGATACTCCGGCTCCGCTGCATTCTTTGATTTGTCTTTCGGATTGTCAGTCGTCGGATTGGCCATTCAGATGGTCACGATCTCTTGTTGAATTCTACCAGTGACCTCGGCGCTAGCCGGCCGCACCAGCACATCGACTTCCAGGCGCACGCCAAACTCGGGCAGGTAGATGCCGGGCTCGACCGAGAACAACGAGTTCGGCAGAATGCGCCGCTCGTCGTGAATCTCCAGATCGTCCATGTTGGCCCCATTCGCATGCACCTCGGTGCCAATCGAGTGCCCGGTGCGATGGATGAAGTAATCGCCGTACTTCGCCTTCGCGATGTGTCCGCGCACCGCATGATCCACTTGCCATCCCGCAATCGGCTTGTGAGCGGCGACGGCGTCCTGCGCCGTCTTCACGCCAAGGTCGCGAGCCTCGCGCACAATTTTGAAAATTTCGCGCTGCCGATCCGTCGGAGCCTTCCCCACGACTCCCACCCACGTAATGTCGTAATACACCGCGCGCGGCGTATTTTTCTTCGCCCATACGTCGATCAAAACAAAATCGCCTTCCCGAATCGCCACCGGACGGCTGGCGCTCGGCTCGTAATGCGGATTGCCGCTATTGGCATTCACCGCGACAATCGGAGGATCGTCCGTAACCATGTTCTCTCTCGCAAACGCCTCCATGAAAAACTGCTGGATCTCATGTTCGTGCGTTCCCCCGCCGCGCACCCGCCGTCCAATTTCCTTGAAAGCCTCGGCAGTAACGGCATCGATCACATCGCGCGCCGCAAAGTGCGACTGGATCTGCTCATCCGTCAGTGTCGCTTCAAACTGCGCAATCAAATCCGCCGCGCTGACAATATTCTTGCCCAGCCCGCGGATCATGTCCGCCGTCCCCGCATCCACCATCGAAATCGTGAAGACAAAATTGTTAGGCGAGTACTGCATCGCCACATCGCGATGCGGAGCCAGAATCTGCTTCAAGGCGTCGAACAGTTCCTGCCATCCCGCGTACTGCTTCTTCACCCCGGGCAAAGTATCCAGGTGTCCCGACTCAATCTTGTGCACCAGCTTAATGGGCTCGCCTTTGGCGGGGATCAGGTAATACCAGCGCCGCGTGACCATCAGCCCATCCGGCAGCCCGAGAACGCGGTACGCGATCGGGTCGCGATGGTGATGATCGTAGAAAAGCCAGGCGTCAATGTTGCGCTCGCGCAGAGCTTGCTGGATGGCAGAGAGGTCCATATACAAACG
>PLUW01000107.1:0-5660 GCA_003162935.1 Acidobacteriaceae bacterium | reverse complement strand
TCTGCCGACACTGAATCAGAGCTTCCCTAATTCTTGAACGGATTGAATGTCCGCACCTCAAGCCGCTCGAAATCCCGCTCATTCCTAGTCGCAACAACCAGCCGATGCACCCGTGCCGTAGCGGCAATCATCGCGTCTTGCAGCAACTCAGGGGGCTTCTTATCCATAATGCGACCCCATTCCCGAAAGCACGCAATATCCATCGGCAACACCCGGTAGACTGCTGGTACGGAATCAACCCAGCGCTCCAGTTCGCTCGCCTTCGACGGATCTTGGCGTCTGGTCCGCTCGATCCCCACCTGCAGTTCTCCCAGCGTTACAGCGGAAACGAACAACCTCGCTTCTTCCATGGCGCTGATCCAAGCCGTCACCGCTCCGTGCGGACGCATTTTTCGGAGTTCGGAGATTATGTTGGTATCGAGCAGGTATTGATTCACTCAAACTCCACCGCGGGACGGCTGCGCAACTTGCCTCTCTCAAAGGCGAGGTCGTCACAGCGTGGCTCGGGAGCGAGCAACCACTCCTTCAGGCCCGGCCGGGCAGCTTTTTGGAGCCTCTCCCATTCCTTGATCGGCACCAGAACGGCGGTCTTAACTCCCCGGCGCGTGACGACCTGCGGACCTTTCTTGATCGTCGCATCCAGGAATTCACTAAAACGCGCCTTCGCGTCCTGTACTTGCCATGAAGCCAAAATGTACCTCCTGCGCTATCCTCATTATACTGACTAGTCATCTGACTAGTCAATATTTGTGTAGGGCGGACACTTCTGTCCCCCGCCGTTGGTGTTGATTTTGATTTTGCCCTTGTTCTGACCCGCCAGAACCAAGTCAATGGCAGCGGACAGGAGTGTCCGCCCTGCACATGTCTATTCCCCGTATTTCTCTTTGAGTTGCCGCGCCATCTCGTCGCGAAGTTGCCGGTAGTCGGCATGAACCGTCGCGCGCAAAGCAGCTTCAGTCGAACTGCCTTGCGACAAAAGTTCCAGCACCCGCGCGATTTCCCCCATGCCGTAAGCGTCACGAATGAATTCACCGGCAGCCAACGATTCCGCATAAGCAACGTTAGCTTCCGCAGCGGAGAAATTCATGAAACTGCCTTCGAGCTGGTTGAAAGCAATCTCATTGCCAGCGGCGAAAAGCTGGGCCAACTGATGTCCGTTCGCGCCCGAAGACTTGCCCTCTTCCATCTGCGCAATGCCTTCGTTCAGCCAGGTGGGACAGCGATTGCTCGACATTTGCGAAATGAACGAGTGCGTCAATTCATGCTTCAGGACGCGCGCCAGCTCCGGCGTCACGCTCTGCACGCCGCTCACCGGGATGCGCAGCTTGCCATCGTTGATGGCGCCGCTCCACGAAGGCGCTCGCGTCACGTCCATAAAGGCCTGCTGCGTGTAGAGCGTGACGGCGATCGTGTTGCGCGGCGAGTAGCCAAGATCTCGCACCAGGTCGTCATATTCGGAGTCAAGCGTGCCCAGCAGATCGCGGCGGAAGGTGTCGGAAGTTTCCTTGCCTTCGAAGTGCAAATTAAAGTGGTTGCTCTCGCGCTGCGAAAATCCGGATTCCGCGCTCGATTCGCGCTCGGCGCGCGCCAGATATTGGCTGACCGTGGCATCGGGCCGCAGCGCCAACGACTTTTTCCACGACCGAATGGCATCGGGAGTATGATCGCTGGCGAATTGCACGAACCCCAGCATGGCGATGGCATCGGCTGAGTTGGGGGCGACGCTGGCCGCGTGCTGCGCGTAGGGCAACGCTTCCGCGGCCTGCCCCGTGCGCATCACCGTCGCGGCATAGTAAATGAGTAAGGTGGAGTTGTCCGGCTGAAAGCGGAGCGCGGATTCGTAATAGCGCTTCGCCTGCGGGAAGTTTCCGTGATCCGACTCCTGCTTGCCAGCAAGAAAATAGCCTGTGGCCGCGAGTTCGGAATTGCCGCTTTGCGCGACGCTGGCAAGCCCATCCGCATCAACCTTGCCGTCGCGAATCACTTTTCCCGCCACGTCGGCTTCGTGATTGAAAGAAGGCGCAGGTGGAGTGATGTCGGGGACACCAGAATTGCCAGACCCTCCGACGGCCCCGCCCCGAACCGGCGCCACGCCGCCCGCGTCGATGTGGTCGACCGAAGATTTCGCGATGGCGTAAGTGTCTTCGCCCAGGTCGTACTCGACGTGATCCTTCGTCTCGCGGACCTGGTCAGCCCAGATGGTGCGTCCATTCTTGAGGTGAATGACGTCCGCAGTCGCAGGCAGCGCCGCGCCCACCGCCAGCATCACAAGCACTAGAATAAGGACCGGGATTCGCACTCTCCTGATTCTAGCTGCGGGGTGGAGAGCGCCGTAGGTGACCAAGGTACTCCGGCGGGTAGTTCCAAGAAGTAAGGAAGTTCCCGGTTCTCAGTCGGGCGATTCTTAGGGAAACTCTGATTAAGTCCCGGTTTCCCCCGTGCACCCCCGTGTACCCTGTGGTTTATGCTTTTTTGCCGACACTGAATCAGAGTTTTCTAGAACCGAGAACCGAGAACCGTTTATGAAGCCATTTCTGGCTTGCCCGCGGTGGATCATCGTGTTCGCTGGATTCCTCGCTGCCACCACGGCCTTCGCGCAGACGAGCGGCTCCACTCCTCACTGTCCCCCGACCACCAGTGCCCTCTACGCCCGCCTTCGCTCCGTCGGCCTCGACCCGCAAACCGTGTATAGCGTCCGCGATGCCTCTATTGACCGCCCCAGCCTCCACATCGATCTCGACGACGGCACCGTCGCCTTTACCGAAGACATTTGCGGACGCATTACGGGCGCATTCTTCGAAGGCGAGGGCGAAATTCGTCTCCGTCCCCCGAACCCAGTCGAGCGCGGATCGATGGCGCTGTTCACCGGCATGGCGATTCTCGAGGAACAGTTCGCGTCGGCGTATTTCCGCTTCAACGATGACACCGCGGAGGCCCTGATGCCCTTTCTAAGGCCAGCGCTCGAGACCGCGGAGTTTACGAAAAAGTGGGGCGAAGCCAGCCGCAATCTGGCCGAGTCCGACGCTCCGCGTCTGCTCCTCGACTTCAGTCATTTTCTTCCGGTTCTTCCCGCGCCTTTTGGGAATGAGCCGGATCGAAAATTCCCTTCGTTGTTGCACGCTCATTTGCTGGGCAAGACCCTGGGCGCCTTTGAAGTTTTCTGGGATGCGCTGAACGCCGAGCCGTTATCGGCGGGCCAGGCGCGCATCAAGGACGGCGTTCCCTTCTTCGATGTCTGGACCTCGTTCAATCCCGCTGGCGCGGGCAGCGCGACCGCCTCATCACCTTCACTGGCCAACGATGTCTCCATCGCCGCCTTCCGGATTGAGGCGTGGGTGCAGCCGCCAACCCGACTGCGAGCTTCGACCGAAGTGCAAATACGAATTCGCACCGGAGGAGCAAGGACGCTGCTGTTCGAGTTGTCGCGCTATCTCAAGATCGATGCCGTGGAGGCCGACGGCCGGCCCGTAGACTTTATCCAGAACCCGGCCATGGAAGGAACGCATCTGCAGCGAAAAGGCAACGACCTGGTCGCGGTCGTTTTCCCGGCTCCTCTCGCGCCCGGACTGACCTTGCAACTGCGCTTCACCTACGCCGGCGAGGTTCTGTCGGAGGCGGGTAATGGATTGCTCTACGTCGGCGAGCGCGGCACCTGGTATCCGAACCTCGGTTTGAGCCCCGCCCAGTTCGACATGGAATTTCACTATCCCGCGAACTGGACCCTGTTGGCGACGGGAAAACAGATGGCGCCCGCGGTCGTCGAGGAAGCGGAAAAGAATGCGGCGTCGGGNNGCCGGCTTCAACCTCGGCAAGTACGTGCGCGCCGAAGCCATGTCGGGCAACATCCCAGTGCAGGCCTACGGAACCAAAGGAGTCGAAAAATCGTTTCCCAAAGCGCCCGCGGAGGAAGTCGGCCCTCCGACCATTCCCGGCCGGAGAGCGATCGGTCCGATCTCCGTCACTCCGCCGCCGCCGTCGCCCGCCCGCGATGCTCAGGCCGTGGCCAACAAGGCAGCCCGGGCAATCGAGAGCTTCTCGCAGTGGTTTGGCCCCTATCCCTATGGCTCCCTGGCGCTGACCCAGATGCCGGGCAATTTGAGTCAGGGATGGCCCGGCCTGGTGTTCCTCTCGAGCTTCGCGTTTCTCAGTCCGCAGGAGCAGTCCGAACTTCATTTCGACCCCTTGACGCGCGAACTCAACGATCTCGTCCTGGTTCACGAAACCGCGCACCAGTGGTGGGGCGATCTCGTGCTCTGGAAGAGCTATCGCGATCAGTGGATTGCCGAAGGCCTCGCCAACTATTCCGCCCTCCTGCTGCTGGAGCAAAACCATCCCGAGCAGTTCCGCCAGATTCTCGAACAATACCGCCGCGACCTCGTGAGCAAGAACGAAGATGGCGAGTGGCTGGGCCTGGCCGGCCCGGTCACGCTGGGGCAGCGCTTGGAGTCGTCGCATTTTCCCCGCGGCTACGAAGAGACCAGCTACGAACGTGGCACCTGGCTCTTTCACATGCTGCGTTGCATGTTCCGCGATGCCATGCTCCACGATTCTGAAACCTCCATCCGTTCCCGAAAAGCGCGCCTGAATCCCGACGAGCCCTTCTTCCGTGCCCTGCGCAAAATCCGGGAACGCTATGCCGGGAAAAGCATCAGCACCGAGGAACTGATCCGAGGTTTCGAAGAGGAACTGCCGCGCCCACTTTGGTACGAGCATCGTCACCGACTCGACTGGTTTCTCGAAGGTTGGATCGAAGGCACCGCGATTCCAAAACTCGAAGCGCGAGACATTCGCCTCGCCGACAAGTCCGGCACCACCATCGTCACCGGCACGATCATACAAAAGGACGCGCCCGACGATCTCGTCACCGCCGTTCCCGTCTACGCCACAACTGCTGGCAACACCTTGGTTTTTCTAGGCGAAGTGCTGGCCGATGGCCACGAGACTGCCTTCCACCTGACCGCCCCCGCCGCCGTGCGTAAGATCGTCCTCGACCCAAAGCAGACGATTCTCACCGCCCCGAAGTAGCCCAATAACACAACTGCAAACACCCGATACCTAAGTTCAAAGCGCCGATCGTCCCAAACGTCGCCCAGGCCCCGCGATTGCAGTGCAGAGTGTCAGAGCAACCGGAGGACATCATGACTCTCTGCCAATCCATTCGCCCAAACCATCCGCTTCGCCGCGGCACCATCCTTCTGGTAGAGGACGAGCCTTTCGTGCGCGAGGCCACGCGTAGCATTCTCGCCCACGCCGGCTTTGAAGTCCTGCCCGCCGAGAACGCAAGCGAAGCCATGCAAATCTACGAGCAGCGCAATTGCGCCATCGATCTGTTGATGACCGACCTGATCCTTCCCGGATGTTCCGGCGAGCAACTGGCCCGAAACCTCCGCGCCCGTTCTCCCGAGGTCGCGGTGCTGGTGACGTCCGGTTACGACAACCCCGACTACGAAACCGGGAATCCCGAAGCCAGCGGGTATTTTCTGGCCAAGCCCTACTCGCGGCAATCGCTGATCGAGAAGATCGAGAAGATTCTAGCCCTCGCGCCCCTGCGTCGAGCCGCCACCCAAGCCGGCTAGCGACATCATGGGAAACGCTGATTAAGTCCCGGTTCCCCCCCGTGCACCCCTGTGTACCCTGTGGTTTATGCTTTCTGCCGACAC
>PLUW01000055.1:70504-88556 GCA_003162935.1 Acidobacteriaceae bacterium | reverse complement strand
GTGATGGTCACCGTCGCTGCCCCCGGCGTAGCCGAACCGCTGGCGGTCAGCGTCAGCGTGCTGGTCGAAGTTGTCGGGTTCGGGACAAACGCAGCCGTAACTCCGCTGGGCAGGCCCGTGGCTGCCAGGTGCACGCTTCCAGTGAATCCGTTCGTAGGATTGACCGTGATCGTGCTTGTGCCACTAGAGCCAGTGCCGCCTGGGTTGAGTGTCAGACTGCTGGGTGCGTCCGTCAGCGTGAAGTTCGGCGCTGCCGTGACCGTCACAGCAACCGTGGTGGTTGCGGTCAGGCTGCCGGAGGTTCCGGTGATGGTGACCGTCGTCGTTCCCACGCTGGCCGAGCCGCTCGCCGTCAACGTGAGCGTGCTGGTGTTGGCCGTTGGGTTCGGGCTGAACCCCGCTGTGACGCCGTTTGGCAGGCCGGACGCGGCCAGACTGACATTGCCGGTGAATCCCAGCACGTCGGTCACCGTGATGGTGCTGGTGCCTCCCGCCAGGGTCGGAGTAATCGTCACGCTGCCGGGCGCGGCCGCGAGCGTGAAGCTGGGCGCTGCCGTGACCGTCACAGCAACGGTCGTGGTTGCGGTCAGGCTGCCGGAGGTTCCGGTGATGGTGACCGTCGTCGTTCCCACGCTGGCTGAGCCGCTCGCCGTCAATGTAAGCGTGCTGGTATTGGCCGTCGGGTTCGGGCTAAACCCTGCGGTGACGCCGCTCGGCAGCCCTGAGGCTGCCAAATGTACATTGCCCGTGAATCCGCCCGCGTCGGTCACCGTGATGGTACTGGTTCCTCCCGCAAGGGTCGGAGTAATCGTCACGCTAGGGGGCGCCGCGGTGAGCGTGAATCCCGGTCCCGAGGTTACCGTAAGGCTGACCGTCGTGGTTGCCGTCAGGCTCCCGGAGGTGCCGGTGATGGTCACTGTTGCCGGTCCCGTCGTCGCCGATGCGCTCGCCGTCAGCGTCAAGGTGCTCGTGGTGGTCGTGCTGGCCGGATTGAATCCTGCGGTGACTCCATTCGGCAAGCCCGAGGCCGCCAGGCTCACACTGCCCGTGAAGCCCCCCGCGGGAGTTACCGTGATCGTGCTGGTCCCATTCGTTCCTTGTGCGACGCTCACAGTCGTGGGCGCGGCGGCGAGAGTGAAACTGGCGGTACTCGGCCAATGGTTCACCAGATTGGCGGCGTTCACCGTCCCGATTCCCGTTGCGAAGTCCCAGCCGGTTTTCGTGCCGAATGCGGGATCATAGGCGCTGTTCGAAGTGGAGAGCACACCGTTTGTGGCCGCATCGAGGTAGCAGTTGTTCGCGCCGAGGCAATCCACGTCCATGTCGCCCAGGGTCACGTCGTAGAAGATGCACGAACTGCCGACCGTATTCCCCAGGCTTGAATTGCAGGAAGTGTCGCCGCTTGCGCCATACTCGGTCTTTGCCAGGCTGTAATAAACGGGATTCGGATTGCCTTGGCGCCCGCCGGCCTTCTGGTTCACCAGGGCCTGAATGCCCGCCATGATGGGTGAGGCGAACGACGTCCCTCCCGCTCCCGCCCAGGTCTCGGGCGTGCCGGAGCAGCCGCCTCCGTCACTATCGCAGAATGGATAATAGTGCCCCCAAATTCCGTTGGCGGAAAAGAGCGAGACATCGGGCATGTCGCGCACCCCGTCGCTGGGATTTCCAACCACCGATTGCCATGACGGCTTGGGCCATCCCAAGCAGGTCCCACTCACTACGCCAGACGTGGATGGCGATCCGGTGGCGCATCCGCTCGGTCCGCCGCTGCCCGCCGCCGTGGTCAAATTATTTTCTCCCTCGGCGCTGTTGCAAAAACCGGCCGTCCCGTAAGTTGTAGTAAAGCCAGAGAACTCCGCGCCTAGCAAACTGGCGCAGGAGTCGTTCCACGGAATCTCCGGGATATAGGACTTGGCCGATTCATAGGTCGACGAGTTGCTAGAGTTCCAATAGGTGCTTAGGGGGAGGCCTCCGGGAAGAGACGCATCATAAGTATCGCCGAAATCCGTTCCGCCCACAGCTACGTTATAAGGAGTCGATGCCCAACCGCTGACTCCGATCCCATACGTGTCGCTGGATTCCTGAGAGTTTGCGCTGCAACTCGCCGCGCCCTGATCGCCAGCGGAAACGAAAAACGAGACACCTTCCGTAACCGCCTGCTGAAAGGCAGAACTAAACGCTGCATTGGAGCCTGCCCCGTTGAAGGCTTCGCACTCGCCATAGCTCATGCTCATGACTGCCGGCGGCGTCGTGCTTTCGTTCAAGAGATTCAATATGGCGATCAAGCCGCCAAAGGTGGTCGTGTCACTGCACGACGCCAGTTCAATGGTGGCGCTGGGCGCGGCCGCGCTGGCATACTCGGCATCCAGGATCGCCTCCCCCTCGTCGCCATTCACTTCCGGGTCGCTACAGTTATTGGTGCCACTCGGCGGAGCCGGATGGACTTGCGTGAACGTGCCGCTGGTGTATGTCGAAAGGCCGAAGGTCGTTCGAAACGTAGTCCAATCCGGGGCGCTGAAAACATCCGTGTCTTCAATTACCACAATCGTCTGGCCTTGCCCTGAAATGTTTGCAGTAAAAAGCGGATTGAGATTGTAGATGGTCGCCAGATCGCCGGGAACGACTGCATAACATTCCCCTGTACAACCGCTAAAGGTGTAGTTTGACCGCGGTTTGTAATTGGTATGCGGCTTGAAATCGTGCAACGACACCACACCCACGATGGCCGGCGCCAGCGCGGCCGGAATTTGCGGATCGCTCATGTTGGCAAGGTGCTGCACGCCCTTCACATCCAAATGATGAATTTCTGTGTGGAAGGCCGCTCGCACTTCACCCGCCGTCCCGGAAAAATCGATCAACAGCCCGTTCTCATACACCACATTGACCGTGAACCCATGCGATTCCAACCATCGCGTGATCGTGTTGAGATCCTGCGTCGCCAACCCGAATCTCTCTCCGTATTCCTTCGCGGTGAGCCATTGATGAAAGTTCGGCGAGGACGGATCCTGAAGTTCATCAATGTACTGGCCGAGCTCCTGCTCCTGTTCCGCCGACCGCTTCAACTGGAGCAGCATGTGATCCATCGCAAGGTTGTCAGTGACCAACCCGCGATCGTTTTGCTTGTTCGCCTCCGGCCGGGTGTTTCCCGCGAGGGTGACCAACTTGCTTTCGTCCACATTCTGCGTAATCAGAACCGGACGGCTATTTTGGGCTTGCGCCGTGAGGCCGACGAAGAGGGAAAAAGAAGCCAGAATCGCCAAAAGCAGGAAGCCCGATGACGTACGTCGCATGGTCACTCCTTGGGTGCAGCATGAATTCTTGTTGGACTCGAAGCATTATCCATCGCTTCTCTCTGTCTGAGCAAGAGATTCTTTATGGGGTTGCACGACTAGGAAATATTAGTTGCCGCTTTAACAAGAAATTGACATTTACCGGCGCCAAGTTGGCGCTCTTCGTCCAGTTCCAGCCCGCGCAGCTTACACCTCTGCCAGTTCTTCTTCCAGCAGTTGCTTGTTATAGAGCTCGGTGTAGTAGCCGTTGCGGGCTATCAGTTCGTCGTGGGTACCCAGTTCGACAATACATCCCTGGTGCAGGACCGCGATGCGGTCGGCATTGCGGACGGTGGAAACGCGATGCGAAATGAAGATCGTCGTGCGTCCGCGCATAATTTCGCGCAGGTGATTCAGAATCTTATCTTCGGTGTGCGTGTCGACGCTGGAGAGCGCGTCGTCGAGAATGAGAATCTGTGGACTCCGCAGCAGGGCGCGTGCGATGGCGGTGCGCTGCTTCTGCCCTCCGGAGAGCGTGATGCCCCGCTCGCCCACCATCGTGTCGTAGCCTTCCGGGAAACCTTCGATTTCGCGCGCGAGGTTGGCCGCCTCGGCCGCCGCTTTCACATCGGCGAGGGATGCCTCGCCTTCTTCCTCCCCAATGCCGAACGCAATGTTTGCGCGGATGGTGTCGCTAAAAAGAAACGTTTCCTGCGGAACAAAGCCAATGTGGCGGCGTAGGTCGTCGAGAGGGAACTGGCGGATCGCGCGCCCGTCAATGAGTACCGTCCCGGGCGCGGCATCGTAGGCGCGTGGGATCAGATTGACCAGCGTCGTCTTCCCGGACCCAGTCGGTCCGACGAGGGCCAGGCTCGATCCAGCCGGAATTCGCAGGTTGATGTCCTTGAGCACGGAGACGCCGTTGTAGCCGAAGTTGAGATTGCGAAATTCAATCTCGCCAAGAAAATCGGGCGACTGGGTCATCTGCACTGGTTGATCTTCCGATGGCCCGATGGCCCGATCACCCGATGACCCGATCTGCACTTCATCCGCGATCTCCGGCTGCTGCGAGAGAATTTCTTCAATCCTCACCATCGACGCGGTTCCGCGTTGGAAGATGTTGATGACCCACCCCAGCGCGATCACCGGCCAGGTGAGCTGCATCATGTAGGTGTTGAAGGCGACGAAATCGCCTACGTTCATCTTTCCCGTGAGGACCTGTCGTCCGCCCAGCCATAGCACAATCACAACGGCGGCCCCGAGCATGAGTTCCAGCGTCGGCCAGAGCATTCCCATCAGCCGAACCAGCCCCAGGCTGCGCCGGATGTACTCCTGGTTGGCGCCCTCGAAAGCGGCAATTTCAGCCTGTTCCTGCACGTAAGCTCGAATAACGCGCGCGCCCGAGAAATTTTCCTGCGCCCGTGCCGAAATATCGGAGAACATGGCCTGAATGCGTTCAAAGCGCTCATGAATGCGCCGTCCAAAATGCTGGATGACAATACTGGCAATGGGCAGCGGCAGAAACGCGAAGAGTGTGAGCTTCGGGCTGATGGCCAGCATGAACCCAAGCGCGCCGGCGGTGAACACCAGAGTGTTCGCCGAATACATGATCGCCGGCCCGAGCAGCATCCGGACCGCGTTCAGGTCGTTCGTGGCGCGCGCCATGATGTCGCCCGTGCGATTGCGCTGGTAATAAGAATAAGAGAGCCGCTCCAGGTGCGCGAAGAGATCGTTGCGCAGGTCGAACTCAATATCCCGCGAGATGCCGATGACCACCCACCTCGTCAGGAATTGAAACACTCCCTTGATCAGCGCGATGGCGACAATCAGCAGCGAATAGGTGAGAAGCTTCTGGCGGGTCACACCGGAGTGAAGATCGTTAACGGCGCGCCGCAAGACTTGCGGAAACAGGACCCAGACTCCGTTGTTCAATAAAACCCAGACGCCGCCCCAGAGGAAGCTGCTGCGGTAGCGCTTCACATACGGAACGAGGGGGCGTAGTTTCTTTGGCACCATGATGCGCGGACTCGCGATCCATCTGAGCGCGATTTCTCGTAGATGAAATTGTAGCAGCCGTGGGTACGCGGTTTCGCCGCGATGGGACAAGCCTTGGAACAAAAGTAAAAAACGCGGCCGTGAGCAGCAAAGCGGTCCAGACCGACAACATGCCAGCGGCGAACATCAGTCCCGAGTAGAGCAGGTCGGCGCGTTCCATTGGTTTCTCCAGTGGGGAAGCCGGAAAAAGCCGGGCGAGGTGGTAGATCGGTTCCTCGCCCGGTATGGAGAGAGACTGTTAGAAGAAAGACTTAGTTCTCGGGAGGAGGCGGCCCGTGCTTGCCCCCGTGCTTACCCATGTCCGATTCGTGACTGGCCTCCAATTGCGCCAGCTTGGTCTTCTGGTCGGGCGTCAGAATCTGCACAATCTCGGACCTGATGCGAGCGTGCGCGACTTCCATCTCGATCATGGTCTGCGAGTTCTGCGTGGCCAGGGCGCGCGTCTTTGTTTCGTCGAACGGGCCGCTCGCCTCAAGCGTTTTCATGGCTTCGTGGTTCTGATGCATCTGCTCCATCAGCGGCTTCATGGCAGGCTTCTCTTTTTGGAAAATCGCTTTGACTTGGCTCTGTTGATCGCTGGTCAGATCAAGCTGTTTGAGCATGTGGTGGAATTCTTCGGGTCCGCCATGACCGTGCCAACCCTGGGCAAACGCGGCCACCGCCAACATCACAGCGGCGCCGATCGTGAGAATGCGGTTACGTGTCGATTTCATTGGAACTCCTTTGGAAACTCTTCAAGATCTTGTGGGGTCCGGGAGGCAGCCCGAACGTCTACAAGCATAAGAACACGACTCCGGAAACAATGCGGTAAAGAGTTGGTCAAGCGCGGTAAAGTTTTGTAAAGGCGGAAATCCGCTCTTGGCCTTTCGCTTTTCGCGAAAGGCCAACCGCCAAGAGCGAACAGCGGTTTCCACCACAAATCACAAATCTTTACCCCACTCATACCCTTGAAGGTGGCATGATGACAACAATGGATCATGTCCTCGTGGTGGATGACGATGTCGAACTCTGCGGCCTGGTGCAGGAGTACCTGACCGCCGAGGGCTTCAGCCTGAAAGCCTTTCACGACGGTGAAAAAGGACTTGAGCAGGCGCTCACCAATCAGTACGCGCTCGTCGTCCTCGATGTCATGCTGCCCGGGATCAATGGCTTCGAAGTGCTGCGCCGCATTCGCAGCGTGTCGAAAATTCCGGTGCTCCTGTTGACGGCTCGCGGCGAAGACGTGGATCGCATCGTGGGCCTGGAAATCGGCGCCGACGATTATCTTCCCAAGCCCTTTAACCCGCGCGAACTGGTGGCCCGAATCCGCGCCATTCTGCGCCGCGCCAAGCCGGGCAACGCGGCGAACGATGTCCCGGAGGTGTTGATCGTGGGCGACGTGGAACTGGACCCCGCGACCCGCAGTGTGCTGCGCGCGGCCCAACCGGTCGATCTGACGTCTGTCGAATTCAATCTGTTGGAAGTCCTGCTGCGCGAGGCAGGGCGAGTGGTGACCCGCGAGCGGCTGGTGAATGCCGTGCTCGGTCGCAAATTTATGGCGTTTGATCGCAGCATCGATATGCACGTCAGCAAAGTGCGGCGGAAGCTGGGTGATTCCGAAGACAGCAGCGACCACATCAAGACCATTCGCGGCGTGGGCTACATGTTTGCGCGCCCCGCCGTGAAGGGGAAGAAATAATTCGCTGCTAGCTGCTGGCTACTAGCCAACTCTGTTTGCTAGAAGCCAGCAGCTAGAAGCTGGAAGCGTTCTCAGAAGATAATGAAAAGCCTCTTCCTCAAAATTTTCCTGTCCTTCTGGGCCGCGCAAGCGCTCTTCCTCGTGCTGGCGATTCTGGTCACGATTGCCCTCAGCCCGGCGCGGCACGGCATCGAGGGTGAGGGGCCGCAGATTCTCGCGGAAATCGTGAACGCCTACATGAGCGGTGGCGAACCCGCCGCCCACGACTACGTGGAAGATCTCTGGCGCAAGCAGCACGTCTGGGCAACGGTGTTCGATCCGTCGGGCCATGAAATCTCCGGTCGCCATCCGCGCATGGAAGATCTTGGGCCGGGTGGCCCGCCGCCGGATAGTCCGATGCGTGGCGGTCCGCCACGCCACCGCGGCTGGATCGACAGCCTTCTGCCCGATCGTGTCATCCGGCAGGCGCTGACTCTCGACGGCAAACGCTACACGCTGGTCCTGGTGCTGCCGCAGGGGCCGAGAATATTTTTCGGTCCGCACGACATCCCAGCTCTCGGAATTACCATTGCCATCCTGACCTCGGGACTGATGTGCTATCTGCTGGCATGGTCCATGACCAGCCCGGTCTCGCGCCTGCGCAAAGCGGCGCAGAGCCTCGCAGCGGGCGACCTGAGCGCGCGCACCGGAGCCCCCGCGAACGGCCGCCGCGACGAACTTACCGAACTGATGCGCGATTTCGATCGCATGGCCGAACGCATCGAAGGCCTGGTCGATTCGCAATCGCGCCTGCTGAAAGACGTCTCGCACGAACTGCGCTCTCCACTGGCCCGGCTCAGTGTGGCGTTGGGCCTGGCGCGGCAACGCGCTACGGCCGACGCGCCTCCGGAACTCGAACTTGCGCTGAACCGCATCGAACTCGAAACCGACCGCCTGAATCAACTCATCCAGCGTCTGCTGACCATTTCTCGCCTCGAGTCGGGGACCGACGGCCTGAGAAAAACTACGGTCTCACTGCGCGAACTGGTGGAGCAGGTGGCCCACGATGCCGAATTCGAATCTCCCGGACGGGGCTGTCGCGTCGCCACATTAGCCGCCAATGGCAAGAATAAAGATAAAGAGAAAGACGACGAATTTCTCGTCGAAGCTGACCCCGACCTGCTCCGCAGCGCGGTCGAGAACGTCGTGAGGAACGCCACACGTTATACTGCTGAAGGTACGACGGTGGAGGTGCAACTGGAACGCCAGCCCGCGGATGGCAAGGAACAAATGATTGTTCGCGTGCTCGATTCCGGCCCCGGCGTGCCCGAGGAAGCGTTGCAGAAGATCTTTGAGCCCTTTTACCGGCTCGATGATGCCCGCAACCGCGACACCGGAGGCGCGGGCTTGGGCCTCTCCATCGCGGATCGCGCCATCAGGCTGCACGGCGGGCAACTTCGTGCATCCAACCGCCAAGAAGGTGGGCTAGAGGTTGAAATCCGGATTCCGGCTAGTCTTCCTACTCAGGGGTTTGCTCTTCCCGCTCATTCCTGATAAAAAAATGTTTCAGCCACAAGCCTAGTTCTCCGGTTACAGCTGGCAGGGCATCGCCTGCGGACGGGAGGCGGCTGACCACCCCAATCAGCGCAAGAGCGCGCCGGTTGAGATCTCTTGGGAGTACAGATGTCGAAGAAAATAGCCTTTGCGGTTGCGCTCGTGGGCCTGTGCGCCCTGAGCTTCGTCCTGATCAGTTGCGGCAGTTCCTCGTACCGGCCCACGACTACCTTGTACGTACTGACCGAGGGGGTCACCAGCCAGGGAAACGCCTCCGGCTTTGGCAACAATGTGAGTTCCTTCGCCATCGATTTGGATAATGGCGGCCTCTCGCTGATCAATTACAACGCCAGCACCTGCCCCACGGCGGCCAGTGTCGCCAATCCCGAACCCTGCGGACTTCCCTTGAGCATTTTGCTCGACCCGACCGGCGCCACCGCGTTCGTCCTCGACCAGGGCCTGCCCTCCGCCGGCGTTGCGCCCGCGATCTATTCCTACACGGTGAACTCCGACGGGAGTCTCGGCTCGCCGAATCTCGCCGCGACCCTGACACTCGGAGATCTGCCCGTTGCCATGACGCGCGACCCCGCAGGGCAGTTCTTGTTCGTGATCGATGAGGGGACGAACCCGACGCCGCAAAACTGCGGCCAGGCACCGAACCCGGTGACTATCCAGTGTGCATCCATTAACGTTTTTTCCGCGAAGCCTGGCTCTACGACTTTGTCTCCGGTAACAGGAAGCCCGTTCCCCGTGAACCGTACTCCGAGCGCTCTTTCGGTGATCCCATTCACGCCGCCCGTTGGCAGCACTCTGCCCTGCACGGCTACAGCGGATCTTCTCTTCGTAACCTACAACTCCGACCCGGTTCATCAAAACGACAATACCTTCAGCGCCTACTGTGTCGATTCCTCCGCGGGTTCCTCCGGCAACGTGATCGATCTAACGCCGAATTCGCCGTATGCCATCGCCAGCACTCTTCCCACCGCGGTCATCGCCGTCAACACCAACCCGGCGGGGGAGAATACCGGCGGAGTGTTTCTCTATGTGGGCAGCCAGCCGCCCGACTCAGGCGCCCTAAGTATGTTCCAGGTATGCACCCAGGTCGGGCAGGGGAACTGCACCTCCCCGACGCAAGTGAACAACGCGACTCTGGTGCCGGTCGGAGCGCAGCCGCCCACCACGGGCGCAGATCCAGTGGCCATGATGGTGGATCCGACCAATAACTATCTCTACGTGTTGTGCGAACTCTCCAACCAGGTGTTTGGGTATCGCATCACCACCTCGTCCGGCGCGCTCACTCGGCTCAACCCGGTGTACGAACCGACCGGATCGGACCCGACATCGTTGGCGATGCAACCGAGCACCGAATCGAGCAACGAGTACCTGTTCGTTTCCAACAGTAACTCGGACAGCATTTCAGGCTTCAACGTGAGCACCACCACCGGAGGATTGACACCCCTGAGCCCAACCCTAAGCAACCCCGGGCCGACCGGAATGGCAGCGCAATAAACCACTCGGGCCATGGTCCGATCATGGTCATCGAAACCCCACTGCGATCTTAAGGGTTTCGATGACCCGATGACCAGATCACCGGATGATTACGTTGGCATCCGAAGTATTAAGTACCCGCCGATAAGTCCGAACACCAGATCCGGAGACCATGCCGCCACCGCCGGCGGCAGTTGGCTCAAATTGCCCATCGCTTCGAACAGGCCATTGATCGTCCAATAGACCACCCCGATGCCAATGGCGGTCGCGACTCCCGCGACTGCCGACCTCTTGCCCGCCGAAAGCGCGAACGGAATCGCCAGCACCGCCATCACCAGCGTGATCAGCGGATAGGCAATCTTCTTTTGCAGTTGTACCCGCAGGCGCACAACGTCAAAGCCGCTCTGCTCCAGATCGTGAATGTAGCGGCGTAGTTCTTCGTAACTCATTTCCGACGATTGTTTGATTTCCTTCTTGAAGTACGACGGCGTTTCCGCCAGTTCGGGATAAGTCGCGACGTCGAACTTGCGGTAGCTCTCGATCGCAGAGCCGTTCAGGCTTCGCTCCCACCCCTCCTCATAGACCCACCGGCCCATCGATTCCGACCAGTGCGCGCGGTCGGCGGCAATGCGATGTGTGATCTGGAACGTGTGCGGATCGAACTGAAAGATCGAAACGCCGCCGAACACATCGCGGTCGGGATCGAAGAATTGATAGTAATAAATGTCGGAGTGCTGGCCGAAGATCCACTTGCGATCGGGGCGCAGGTAGGTCTGCGCCGGTTTGCCTTTGATCTGGTTGCGCAGCGCGTCTTGCCGCTTGTTGGTGTAGGGAAGATAGAACTGGTCCGACACAAAGAGCACGCCCGCAACCAGCAGGGAAGCGAGCAGCACCGGAACGACAATCCGGTACAGGCTGATGCCGGTGGCTTTGATCGCCGTGATTTCGTTCGATCGCTGCAGCAGCCCGAAAGTGATCAACACCGCCAGCAGCATGCTCAGAGGCGTGGTGTTGTAAAGAAAATAAGGCGCGACATTGAGCAGGTATTCGCCCACCGTCAGCGGCGAAACCTGGTTCCGCAGGATGTCTCCCAGCAACTCAAACAGTGTGAACACCAGCAGAAGAAGAAGAAAAGCCGCGACAATCATGGCTAGATAAAGTGCAAATCCGCGCAACACATAATCGTCGAGAATCGTGGGGAACCGAAGATTGAACAGGCGTCTGGGCGTAGGAATTTTACGCGCGACGCTCTCGCCCGGAGCCATCTGCGACGCCGCGCCATTCCGTTCCAGAACACTGGCCGCAGAGGAGCCTCCAAACCATGAAGTCAGCCTCGACGCTCTGAACCATGCTGTTCGGAACCATGATCGTCTGAAGAAGGACCAGACGCCGGCCAACTCAATCGGCCGCCGTTCCGACTGCCAAAGCAGAAAAACTCCCCCCACCAGAAACACAAAGTCGGCGAGCCATACGCCGGCGGCGGGCGAAACGCGTCCCTGCCTCGCGAACGATACTCCGATCAAAGAAATCGAATAGTAGAGAAACACCAGCAGAATGGTCAGCACAAATCCGCTCGACTTGCCGCCCTTCTTCGACGAGAGTCCAAGCGGAATACCCACCAGCGCCAGCACGATGCAGGCGGTCGGCAGCGCCAGGCGGCGATGATATTCAATCAGGCTCCACCGCCGGCTCGCCGTGTCGCCGGTTCTCGCCATGCGCAGCAGATCGCCCACCTTCACCTCAGCCAGCGACGTAGGTTCATGCTCCTGATTGCTTTGCGCCGTCGGGATCTGGAGCGGAATGTCCGTGGTCTGGAAAGTGGAGATCTGGTACTGGTCTGGATTCTTGGGATCGGATTCGTGCGTGGAACCATTTGTAAGATGCAAATCCAGCCTGTCGGGTCCCTGGCTAACCAGCAATCCCTCGCGCGCTAAACTGATTCTCGGCGCCGCCGGGTCCGTCAAATCCGCTAGGAACACGCCCTTCCACAAAGCCCCGCCCGACATCGCCTTAACGTCCTGCACGTAAAGAATGATCTTCGGAAAGCCTTCGTAAAATACCCGAGGCTGAACTTCGAACGACGCTTGCGAAGACTTGAGATTATCCTCGAGCTGTCCCAGCGCGGCCAGCGAGCGGGGCGCCAGATAAACGCTGTTGCCGAGCGCAAGCAGCCACGCTACCACCACAAAAATCGAGATCACACGCAGGAAGGTCCACACGCCCAGTCCGCTGGCGCGCATCGCCGTGATTTCGCTGTCCGCGGCTAGACGGCTAAGCCCGATGAGAATGCCGACCAGCACGCCCATGGGAATCGTGTATGTGAGCGCCACCGGGACGGTAAAGAAAAAGACTTCGGCTACGCTAGGCAGCGGAGCACTATTGCGGACGACCAGTTCGAGAATGCGCCCCAGGTCGCGGGTGAAAAGTACAAAGGTGAAAACCGCCGCGCCGATCAAGGCGTGGGAGACGACTTCTCCCAGAATGTAGCGGGTGAGGATGCGCATCCGCAAAGGGTTGACTCATAGCGAGTCTAGCATGAGATCGGGGCCGGAGACCCACCGGTCATTGCACAATCCTGTCGCTACGCCTTCCTCAGAAACAGCGCTCCCAGCGGAGGCAGCGTCAGGCGCAGCGAATAAGGCCGTCCATGTGTTTCTTCAGCCAGAGCCTCCGTGCCTCCCATGTTCCCCATGCCGCTGCCGCCATATTCACGCCCGTCGCTGTTGAGAATTTCTTTCCAGTAGCCGCCCTCCGGCACGCCCACCATATATCCCAATCTCGGAACGGGTGTGAAGTTGCATGCGACGAGCACAGGGTTCTCGCCATCCTTGCCCTTGCGCAGCAGCGAGACGACGCTCATCGGCGCGTCATTGCAGTCCACCCATTCAAAACCGGCGGGGTCGCTGTCGAACCAGTGCAGCGCAGGCTCACTGCGGTAGAGGCGGTTGAGTTGCTCGACCCAGTTCATCAGGCCGCGATGCACCGGGTATTGCAGCACGTCCCAGTCCAGGCTGCGATCATGCGCCCACTCGCTCACCTGCCCGAACTCGCAGCCCATAAACAACAATTTCTTGCCCGGCTGCGCGAACATGTAGGCGAAAAGCAGACGCAGGTTGGCAAATTTCTGCCACTCGTCGCCAGGCATTTTCCCGATCAGCGATCCTTTGCCGTGTACCACCTCGTCGTGACTCAGCGGCAGTACGAAGTTCTCCTGGAACGAATACAGCATTCGAAAAGTCAACTTGTTGTGGTGATACTGGCGATGAATCGGGTCCTGGCTGAAGTACTCGAGCGTATCGTGCATCCAGCCCATGTCCCACTTCATGCCAAACCCCAGGCCGCCCAGATAGGTCGGCTTGGAAACCATCGGGTACGACGTTGACTCTTCCGCGAAAGTTTGAGTGTCCGGGTGCTCTTTGTAGGCTTCAAGATTGAAGCGCCGCAAAAAGTCGATCGCTTCCAGGTTCTCGCGCCCGCCAAACTTGTTGGGAATCCATTCCCCCTCTTTGCGTGAGTAGTCGAGGTACAGCATGGAAGCGACCGCATCCACCCGCAGGCCGTCGGCATGATACTTGTCGAGCCAGAACATCGCGCTCGACATCAGGAAGCTGCGCACTTCGCTGCGCCCGTAGTTGAAAATGAACGTCTTCCAATCGGGATGGAATCCCTGCCGCGAGTCGGAGTGCTCAAACAGGTGCGTGCCGTCGAAGAAAGCCAGCCCGTGGCCGTCGGAAGGGAAGTGCGACGGCACCCAATCTAAAATCACCGCGATTCCGTGCTGGTGCAGGTAATCCACAAAGTACATGAAATCCTGCGGCGTGCCGTAACGCGATGTCGGAGAAAAATATCCCGTCGTCTGATATCCCCACGAACCATAAAAAGGATGCTCCATGATCGGCAGCAGTTCGACGTGCGTAAACCCGAGCTTGTTGACGTAGTCGGCGAGGCGAGGCGCGATCTCGCGATATGTCAGCGACCGGTTGCCCTCCTCCGGAACGCGCATCCACGAGCCCAGATGTACTTCGTAAATCGACATGGGCGCGTGCAGGGAATTCGTGTCGGCGCGCTTCTTAAGAAAGGCCGCGTCGTTCCATGAGTAGTCGAGATCCCACACCACCGAAGCCGTGCGCGGCGGCTTCTCCGCGAAAAGTCCCACCGGGTCCGTCTTCTCGATCTGGTACCCGAGTTGCGTGGAGTCGATGTGGAACTTGTATAACGTCCCCTTGGCGACGCCAGGGATAAAGCCCTCCCAGATTCCCGACGAGCCGCGCGGCTGCAATTGATGCGATTGCGGGTTCCAGCCATTGAAGTCCCCGATGATCGACACCCGCCGCGCATTCGGAGCCCACACCCCGAAGACCGTGCCCTTGGTCCCCTTCGATTCCACCACGTGCGCGCCCATCTTCTCGTAAATGCGATAGTGGCTACCTTCGTTGAACAAATAAAAATCTTCGGAGGTCAGCAGGGAAACGTCGTAACGGACCGGAGAAAGTTCCTGCGTTGTAGGTTTCGGAGTCATGGGTTCACTTACCGTCAAGTGTATTCCAATTCAAACCGGAAGACCGGATGGTGTGGTGGCGGTGTCGGGTGCCCCGCCCAAAGCTCTGCTTGGGAGGGATTCCACAACTATCGCCCGCTTGGGCTTTCCTCTGATTCCCACTAAGGAAACTCTGATTAAGTCCTGGTTTCCACCGTGCACCCCTGTGCACCCCGTGGTTTATGCTTCCTGCCGACACTGAATCAGAGTTTCCTTAACGATGTTTCTCCTTCTGTGCCTCGCGTTTGGCCCGCGCCCAACCCTCCTTCACGCTCTGCCGCGCCCGCCCGAACGCCAGCGCATCCGCCGGAACATCGTCCGTAATACAACTCGCGGCCGCAACGTACGCTCCCCGCCCAATCTTGACAGGCGCAACCAGCGTCGAATCGCTGCCGATGAACACGCCATCTTCGATGACTGTCTTGTGCTTGTTGACTCCGTCGTAATTGCACGTGATCGTCCCCGCGCCAATGTTCACGCCTTCACCGATTTCCGCGTCGCCCAGATAGCTCAGGTGATTCGCCTTCGATCCCTTGCCCAGCTTGATTTTCTTGGTCTCGACGAAGTTCCCCACATGAGCGCCCTCGCCTACCTCGCTTCCAGGGCGCAGATGAGAATATGGACCCAGCACGGCTCCCGCGCCGATGCGCGAGTCTTCCATGATCGTCCCCGGCCGAACCGTGACCCCGTTGCCAAGCACGGAATTCCCGATCACGCTGTACGACCGTATCCGGCAATCCGCGCCAACTTTGGTCGAGCCGAGCAACTGCACAAAGGGCTCAATCACCGTATCTGCACCCACTTCCACGTCGCTGTCGATCACGCAAGTGTGCGGATAGAAAATCGTAACCCCCGCATCCAGCAGCTCGCGGCACTTCGCCAGCCGCAGCCGCGCGTCGAGCATCATCATCTCGGCCCGCGTGTTGCTCCCCAGGATTTCGCCCGCATCCGCGGTCTTGATCGCAACCACTTTCTTGCGCGCCCGCTGAAATACCGCCGCCATATCCGTGAGGTAATACTCCCCATGCGGATTCGCCGTGGAAAGCCGGTCGATGTACTCATACAAAGCGTGCCCATCGAACGCATAAAACCCGGAGTTGATCTCGTGGATCCTCTTCTGCCGTCGGTTCGCCGACTTCTCCTCGACAATCGCCTGCACCTCCACGCCCCGCGCGCCCTTGCGAATCACCCGCCCATATCCATACGGATTGTCGAGATCGGCGCTGAGCAAGGTCATGGTCGCTTTCTGACCGCGGTGAAAGTCGCTGAGCTTCCGCACCGTTTCCGCCGTAATCAGAGGAGCGTCGCCGGAAAGCACAAGCACCTGGTCATACCCCGAAAGCGCTTCGCGCGCCGCCATGAGCGCGTGTCCGGTGCCGCGCTGCTCGGCTTGCAGCACGAAGTTCACGCCCGTGGCGCGGACCGCCTCCCGCACCCGCTCTGCTTCATGGCCGACGATTACAAAGACGTTTTGCGCCGGCACGACCTTCACAGCCGTGGCGATCACATGCGCCAGAATCGGCTTGCCGCCGATTTCGTGCAGAACCTTGGGATGTTTCGATTTGAGCCGCGTACCCTTGCCCGCCGCCATAATCGCGATGGCGATGCGTGAGGTTTGTGGGTTCGATAGGGAAGACTTCGATTTGGATTTGGGCGCTTGAGCCATGCGTAAACAATATACCGCGACCGCTCAACTGCGAATCGTATGCCGCTCCGGCGCTTGCGCCATCAGCGCCATCAGGTCGTGTGCCACGCGATCCGTCGCGTGCCGTGCCGTTGCGCCCTCCACCAGATAGTCTCCCAGCACCGGGCACACTCCCAGCGCCTCGATCGCTTCCAGATCCGCCCCAATCTGCGAAGCTCCCTCCAGCGCGTACTTGGCTTTCATCTCCGGCGATGCCGCCTTGCCATTGATCAGAGCGTAGTCGAACAGTTGGACGCCAGCATGGCGATTCAGCGCCAGAATGTGATCCGCCGCGGTTAAGCTAAGACTTTCATTTACTTGCGTCATTAAATTGCAAACAAACACCTTAATGGCGGCAGATTCAGCGATCGCCTGAGGGATTCTCCGGACCAGCAAATTCGGAATCAGGCTCGTAAACAGCGATCCCGGACCAATCGTGATCAGGTCGGCGTTGGCGATCGCCTCCAGCGTCTGCGGTAGCGGCTCAACGTCAGGAGGCACCAAAGCCAACTCCCGAATCTTGCCCTTGCCTTTGCTCGCCGTAATCTTGGTCTCGCCGCGGACTTTCGTTCCATCTTCGAACGACGCCTCCAGTTCCACGCTCGACATGGTCGCCGGATAGATGTGCCCGCGCGTCAGCAGAATCTCCGACGACAACCGGATCGCTTCCGCAAAGTCTCCGGTGATGGAAGTCAAGGCCGCGAGAAAAAGATTTCCGAAGCTGTGCCCTTCCAGTCCCGATCCTTTGTCAAAGCGGTGCTGAAACAGCCGCGACAGTAGCGCTTCGTCTTCCGAGAGCGCCACGATGCAGTTCCGCACATCGCCCGGCGGAAGCATGTTGAATTCCTTGCGCAGGCGCCCGCTCGATCCGCCATCGTCGCTCACCGTCACCACGCCCGACAATTCGCGAATGGTGGGCTGGCCGGATGCCGTCAGCGCCGGCGTCGTGACGTAACGCTTCAACCCCTTCAGCAACGTGGAGAGGCCGGTGCCGCCCCCGATCGCCACCACGCGCAACTCGGGGCCAGCCTTGCCGCTATCGGATGAGTTTGTGCGCAACGGGGGAAGCATACCGCCTCAATCGGAATTGCAGAGGTCAGAAATTGCAGAGGTCAGAGGTCAGATTGCAGAGGTGAAAACCCCACAGCTCGCACCGAGTGATTCTCACCTCTGCAATCTGACCTCGAACCTCTGACTTTCAGCTAGTACGCGCTCGCTTCTTCTTCCTGCGGTTCCGCTTCTTCGCCGCCCGGGTCCGGATACAACAATTCCGTAAAGCGCGGATCTTCCGCCAGATTTTGGAAGTCGGTGTCGTTCCGCGCCTGGAAGCGCAGCGCGGGTTTCACTTCAATCGCCGCTCCGAGCGTCTTCATCGATTCCTCGATGTGGCCGGTCAGGCAATCCAACGCCGCCAGCCCGTACAGAACGTACTCGGACTTCGGATTCTGCTTCAACAGCTTGTCGAGATGCTCGCGCGCCGTCACGTAATCGCCCGAGTTGATCAGCGACACAGCGTAGTCGTAATGTTCTTCCGTCGACTTGAACTGCAGCGCTGTCTTATCCAGGTTCTTGTCGCAGGTCAGGATGTGCACCTGTGCCCGGTCGACCAGCGCCTTGTCCGGCCCGGTCAACGCCTTCTGCAAGTGGCCTTTGGCCTTCTCGAACTTATGTTCCTGCAACGCGCGCAGCCCTGACTCGTAGTTCTGCACCGCCTGTGTGTGTCGCGGATCCTCGACCACCCGTTTCTTGGGAGCTACTTTCAGTGCCATCAGACCACCTTATGTTTCAGAATTGAAAGTCCAGAATTA
>PLUW01000055.1:46738-70470 GCA_003162935.1 Acidobacteriaceae bacterium | reverse complement strand
AGATCGATCGTCTTAAAATCGCCCCTGACAATGCCGACGCGAATCTGTTCCGCCGACTTGTGCTGCTTGTACATCGTATAGGTGTAATAAAGCTCTTTGAGACAGGTGCTGCACTCCGCGCCGTGCGTGCCTGAAAAGCAGCTGTGCAGGCTGGTGTGCCGCATGCTGCGGTCGCAGTAGCAATAACAAGGCTGCTGGTAAATCACCTTCGGAATCTTCGCCGCCAGCTCGTAAGCATGTGTCTGATACGGAAACTGTCCGTTCGATCCCAAAAGCTGATCCTTAGTCAGAATCGGCGGAAGCTTTTCTCCCGCCGCCGGAGGGCCGCCATGAAAGTGCGGAACGTCCTGGTCGGGTTCCGATCGCAGCCACGGCGCCGAAACCATCGTGACCGTCAAAAACATCACCGCCGACGCAAGAATCCGTGTACGCATGCCTTGCAACCTCAAACCCCTATTTTACCTGAAGGTGCTGGATTCGGGATTACCGGACGGGTTCCGGGCCGCGTACCGAGCGGGGTCGTCGCCGCCACGTACGGATGAGGTTTTGTCATCCCGAGCGACCGGGGCCCCCAAGCAAGCCGCTTTTGCTTGCTGGGGTGGGGGAGCGAGGGACTTGCAGTCCGCCGCAAACGCACGCCTCGCTTAGCTCGGGATGACAATTACAAAAAGTACCTACCCCAGCTTCTCAAAAAACAAACAAATCGTCTCAATTCCCCGATGAAAATTCGGAATGTGAAACTTCTCGTTCGGAGCATGCAGATTGTCGTCAGGCAGCCCAAAGCCCATCATCACCGACGGAATCTTCAGCTCATCCTGAAAGTCGGTCACGATTGGAATCGACCCGCCGCAGCGAATAAACACGGTCTCTTTCTTGAACGTGTCGTGCAGCGCCTCGGTCGCCGCCTTGATGTAGCGGTTGTCGGTGCCCACCACCGATGCCGGTCCCTTGCTCCAAACCTTGATCTTGAGCTCGATCCCTTTGGGCGTTAGTTTCTTGACGAACGCCGTGTAGCGCTTCAGGATGTCCTCCGCGTCCTGGTTCGGCACCAGACGCATGGAAACCTTCGCCGACGCCTTCGCCGGAATCACCGTCTTCGCTCCCACCGCCACAAACCCGCCCGGCATCCCATGTACCTCAAGCGTAGGACGCGCCCAGGTCCGGTACAGCACCGAATATCCCGGTTCGCCCGTCAGCACCTTCGACCCAACTTCTGCCTTGCGATACTTCTCTTCATTAAACGGCAGCCGCTTCCACGCCTTCAGCTCATCCTTGCTGGGCGCTTTGACATTCTTATAAAAGCCCGGAATCAGCACCTTCCCCTTCGAATCTTTCAGTTTGCTGATGATTTCCACCAGCGCAAACAGCGGATTCGGCGCCGCGCCGCCATACACGCCCGAATGCAGATCGGTCTTCGCCCCCACCGCTTCAATCTCCGTGTACACCAACCCGCGCAGGCCGACGCACAGCGTGGGAATATTCGGCGCGAACAGTTCCGTATCGCAGACCAGCGCGAAATCCGCTTTCAACTTCGCTTTCTGCTTCTTGACATACTCTGCGATCGCTTCGCCGCCCACTTCTTCTTCGCCTTCAAAAATAACCTTGACGTTGATCGGCAGCTTGCCGCCATGCGCCTGCATCAGCGATTCGAGCGCCTTGACTTCCATCCAAAGCTGCCCTTTGTCGTCGACCGCGCCGCGCGCGTAAATGTTGTTGTTGCGCTCGGTCGGCTCAAACGGCGGAGTGTGCCATTCCTCCAAAGGATCGGGCGGCTGCACGTCGTAATGTGCGTACATCAAAACCGTCGGCTTGCCCGCCGCATGCAGCCAGTCGGCGTAAAGCAGGGGATGTCCCTTGGTCGGGATGACTTCGACATTCTCCATCCCGATGCGGCGCAGATCGGCCGCCACAAATTCCGCCGCCTTCAATACGTCGCCTTTATGTTCATCAAGCGTGCTGACGCTTGGAATGCGGAGAAGAGCCTTCAATTCGTCAAGAAAACGAGCCTGATTACTGCGGGCAAAATCCACTGCCGGGGAAGCCATACTCGGTTGCCTTTCTGGCGCCGCAAGGCGCACCTACCGCAAAAAGATGATCGCTGGAAACGGTTCAGTATATACCCTGCATGGTGCACCGCGACCTGCGAATTGGGTGTACAATTGCCGCCGTTCTGAAGTCGAGACGTTGTGAAGTCACGAAAGGAGATTTCGGATGAAACGAATGATAGGGCTGCTGCTGGGAACGTGTTTGATAGCAGGCTGCGCCGTCGTCGCGGCGCAGGAGCACTCAGAAGGCACGATGCCACCCAAGATCCTGAGCGTCACCCGGGAGTGGACGAAGCCAGGCAAGAACGGCCCATCACACGAGAAAACGGAGAGCGCCTTTGTCCAGGCACTGACCCGCGCCAAGTGGCCCACCCACTACCTGGCGGCGGAATCGTTGTCTGGGAAACCCCGCGCTCTCTTCTTTATCGCCTACGACTCCTTTGATGCGTGGGAAAAAGATATGAAGTCGGCGGAAAAGGACAGAGCTCTCACCGCTGAACTGGATCGCGCCAACGTGGCCGATGGCGATTTGCTCTCCGATGTGGATCAGGCCGTAATGGTCTTTCGCGAAGACTTGAGCCTTCGACCCGGGGTCGATATCCCCCACATGCGCTACTTCGAAATTTCACGCTTCCACGTCAAGCAGGGACATGACAAAGACTGGGAAGCGCTGGCCAAAATGTATCAGTCCGGGTTCGAGAAAATCTCGGACGTCCACTGGGCGATGTATCAAGTCCAATACGGCCGGGAAGATGGCACCTACATTCTTTTCAACCCGATGAAAACCGCTGCCGAGATTGACAGCGGCTTCGGAAACTGGATGAAGTTCTCTGCGGCCATGGGGGAAGACGGCATGAAGAAGCTCGCCGAGCTCACCGCAGCCACGGTGGATTCCAGCGAGTCGAATTTGTTCATCTTCAACCCGCGAATGAGCTACGTTTCGGAAGACTGGATCAAAGCCGATCCGGAGTTCTGGAAGCCCAAGCCAGCCGCCACTGAGCCCGCCAAGCCCGCCAAGAAACCAGCGGCCCAGTAGAACTGGCCGGGGCGCGCTGGATTGCGGTGCCCACAGGAGAGCCTTGCACGCCGGTGTTGGCGGATCGAGACCCGCTGATTCGCCAACACCTTGCAAATTACGCAATCGTCTCTACCTTGGAAATCGTTCCGCCCCAAATGCCTTTAGCTCAAACTCTGGCTTCTCCCCGGCCATCACCTGCCCCATCACCGTCGCCGTCACCGGCGCCAGCAAAATCCCATCCCGAAAATGCCCGGTCGCCACAAAATATCCCGGTGTCGCCGTCGCGCCCAGAATCGGCAGCTTGTCGGGAGTTCCCGGACGCAGCCCCGCCCACGTCTCCAGAACACGCGCGTCAGCCAGTCGCGGCACCAGATCCATCGCCGCCTGCCGCAATTTCGAGATCGTCTCCGACACCGTCTCTTTATCGAACCCCGCCTCCTCCGATGTTGCCCCGATCGTCATGCGTCCGTCGCTGCGCGGAATCAGATAAACGTCCTGGGGCCAGCCGATGGTCCGCACCACGTGCCGCACCATTTCTTTCTCCGGCATGTCGACGCACAGCATCTGTCCTTTGACCGGTCGCGTCGGGAATGAATGCGGCGAGATCTGCCCCGCCCAGGCCCCAGCGCAATTCACCACCACGCCCGCCGCGAATTGCGTTCTACTGGTCCGTACGCCGCATACCTTGCCGTCCGCCACTTCCACGGCCAGTACCTCTTCGCCGGACGAAAACTCAACCCCGCGATGCCGCGCGGCGGCGATGGCAGCTGCCGTCAGATGTCGAGGATCGACGCAGCGTTCCTTCACAAAAAAGCCAGCGGAATCCTTTGCCCGCAATGCTGGCTCTAATTCCTCCAGCGGCCTAGGCAGAGCAGAACCCGGGCCGTGCCCCGTCTTCCTACTGACGAAAATCAGCGTCCCCACCGCCCTCAAATCAATTTTCAGTCCCGACTCATTCTCAAGCTCGCTCACAAACTCCGGATACATTCCCGCGCTAGCCGTCGCCAGTTCCCGCAGTTCGGGCTGCGTTTCCAGCGGAAAGTCGCACAACATCCCGCCCGCCGCCCACGAAGCCTCGCGCCCGGGCTCGCCTTTCTCCACCACCAGTACCCGCAGTCCGCGCTTGTTTAATTCCAGCGCCAGCGCAAGCCCGATGATGCCCGCTCCCACAACAATCGCATCCCAGTTCTTCACGCCCTCTATTGTAGTTCGGCACACCTCTCGCGTCGGAGCGTGCCTTCTCGCAGATTATCCGGCGGAAAGCAAACCGTCAGTGTTTTGGTGATGGGTTTCCTCCGTGTATCTCTGTGTACCCCGTAGTAAAGAAGTGGCCCTGCGCATGCCGCGGCGATTCAAGAACCCGAAACGCAATTGACATCACCCCGCATTTCACAAACAATAGCTCCACAGTCCACTCAACCGGAGACCCAACCCTTATGCCCGAAGGCGAACAGCCCACCGCGTATCATCCCGAGCCGCATAGCAACGCCGGCAAATGGATCCTCATCGTCTTGGCCGTCGCCTACGCCGGCGCGTCGTCGTTCTTCATCTACGATCAGCACGGCAAACTCGACAAGCTGACGCAAGAACAGACCGCCAGCCAAAAGCAAATCGGCGATCTGACCAAGCGTATGCAGTCCGCCGAGGCCGACGCCGAAACGCTCGGCGAGAAAATCGGCATGACCAAGAAGGAACTGGCGACCCGTGCCGACGAGTTGCAGCATCAGCAGCAAGCCGCATCCGCCCGCATCGCGGCGCAAGCCGCCGAAGAGAAAAAAGACGTGAGCGCGGTTTCCGGAGAAGTCGGCAGCGTCAAGACCGACGTCGGCGGCGTCAAAACCGACGTGGCCGCCACCAAAGCTTCGCTCGAAGCCACCATCGCGAAGCTCCAGGGCACCATCGGCGATCTCGGCGTGCAGAGCGGACTGATCGCCAATACCCGCACCGATCTCGAAGCCCTCAAGCACAAAGGCGACCGTCAGTATTACGAATTCGCCCTGGGTAAGAACGACAAGCCAAAGGCGTTTTCAACCGTGGCCTTGCAACTCAAGAAGACCGATCCCAAGCATGGCAAGTATTCGCTGAACGTCACCGCCGACGACAAGACCATCGAGAAGAAAGACAAAAACCAGAACGAGCCCGTCCAGTTCTATACCGGACGCGATCACATGCTCTATGAACTCGTTGTCTGGACCGTGGACAAGAACAAGATCACCGGCTACCTCAGCACGCCGAAAAATGCGCCCGTCCCGATCACGCCAACGCCGCAGTAGCTGCGACGATAGGAATGAGGTCAAAGGTCAGATTGCAGAGGTTAGAATCTATCGCACACACGGTGGTCGGCGATCTTGCGGTTTTACTTCTGCAATCTGACCTCTAACTTCTGACTTCCCATGCTGCCCGCAAACCTGCACACGCTCCTCGAGATCGCGCTCCGCACCGGAGTCATCTACCTCCTCGTGCTTGTCGGAATCCGCATCAGCGGCAAGCGTGAAGTCGGCCAGATGACCCCCTTCGATCTCACGCTGCTCCTGCTGATTTCGAACTCTGTGCAGAACGCCATGACCGGCCCCGACACCTCGCTCGCCGGTGGCGCCGTCGCCGCCACGACTCTGCTGGTCCTTAATTATCTGGTCGCCGAGCTTTCCGGTGGCAACCGTCGTTTTCGAAAATACATCGAGGGACAGCCCAGTCTCCTCGTGCATGACGGCGAGGTCATCGAGTCGCACATGGCCAAGGAGCACGTCAGCATGGACGAACTCCAACGCGCGCTCCGCGAGCACGGCGTAGCCACCTACAAAGAAGCGGCGATAGCGGTTCTAGAAGTCGACGGCTCCATCAGCGTGCTCAAGTACGACGACATCGAGCCCACCGCCTCGACTCACCTCAACCGCCGCCGATTCCTGAAGAAGAACTGAGCGTATCCACCTCAGTGTGACTCTAATAAGAATCAACCGCGCTTCCTAGGGAAACTCTGATTAAGTACAGGTTTCCTCCGTGCACCCCTGTGTACCCTGTGGTTTACGCCCTTTGCCGACATTTAATCAGAGCTTCCTAGTCGGGGTTGCTGGGTGATGGCACGGCCGGTTGGTTCGTCCCGCCCATCCGCAGACGCGCAGTTTCGCGATTGCCCACAGCCGCGACATGCTCTCCAGCGTTGGCCAGGCCGAAGCGAGGCATGTTGGCGTACAAACATTCATACTGCTTCGCGCCCACAAGATAGGTCTCGTGCCAGATCCCGACCGACCCGTCAGCGCCAACATTCTTATTGAATGCCTTCCACGCCGGCAGATGGGAATCGGACGCGGAGCGCGCATAGGCCTCGAGCGCGTCGAATGACTTCCAATACTGCACCAGCATCACTTCCCGCCAGCCGATCCATAGGTGCGCCGATAGAAATCCCTTGTCGGGGTTCTGGGAAAGCTCGGAAATCATCGGTCCCATCGATCGCGCCACGGGAATCCACCGATGCAGAGCCCACAATTGATTGATCCGCATCCCGATCAGGAAGACAACAAAGGGCTCTTCGATGTTGGCAGTGTGGCGTCCTGGAAATATCCGCAGCATGAAACCGAATATACACGCCGGTCACAACGACAGAAACCAGCTAGGGTCTCGTGCGATCCACTCATCTCGCCGCTGCCGCCGCATTCTCTCCGGCCGTGCGCACTTCGCGGATCACGCCATCCGCCAGCAGTTGCTCCAGGCTGCAGTATTTCTCCGCGCCGGTGTGCGCGCCAATCGCGGGAGCTTCCGTGTCCGGCTGTAGCCCGACCGCCTGATTTCGCCCTGCATTCTTCGCCAGATACAGGCCGCGATCCGCCAGACGCAGCACTTCCTCCACCGATAATTCGGAACACGTCGGCGGAAGCCACGGAAATGCGGCCCACCCCACTGAGCACGAACGCCGTAGCCGTCGCCCGTTCCCCAAATCGAAATCCGCGCTGTTGATTGCCTTCAGGATGCGCGCCGCCAGCAGTCCGCCGTCCTTGCGCTCCGCCGAGCGGAACACCACCAGAAATTCTTCGCCGCCCCATCGAATCAGAAAATCCGACTCGCGCACCACCGACTTGAGCCGCTCCGCAATCTGCACCAGCACGCGATCCCCGGCATCATGCCCGTACTCGTCGTTGACGGCTTTGAAGTGATCGATATCCACCAGAAAGAAAATCAGGTCGCGGTGATCGAGACTATAGTTGGCCAATCCCCGGTACGCCCGCACCGCCTGGCTGGCATCGGCCGTGATTGTAGTGCGGAAAAATCGGCGGTTCCGAACCCCCGTCAGCGGATCGCTCAACGAAGCTTCTTCCAGTTCTTTATTTGCCTTCGCCAGTTCGGCGCTGCGCTCAGCGACGGCTCGCTCCAGGCGCTCTCGCTCGCGCCGGTTTCGCCGCTGCCGCGACCAGTGCATCCCCAGAAGCAACAGCGCGCTAACGAAAACGTCGATCGCCTGCGCCCACCAGGTCTGCCACCACGGCGCCAGCACGTCGAACGAATACGCCGCCAACGGGCTTTGCCCCAGTTGCGCAGAACCGCAACTTACCTCGAACGTGTAATGTCCCGCCGCCAGCGACGGATAGCGGACCTCCCGCAAATTGGTCTCCGTGAACTCGCTTTCCAGTCCGGCCAGCCGGTAGCGGCACGACAGGTTCCCCGCGTTGTGAAACACCGGAGTCGCAAACCGTGCCAGCAATGTCGCATCTTTGTATTGGATCTGTGGCGCACCGTCTTCCAGATGCTCGCGCTTACCCAGCATCGCGCTCGTCAGGACCACGCTCGGCAGACGCACCGCTGGCTCCTCCTGGTTCGCGTCGTATCGCGCTAGGCCCTTGCTCGTTCCCAGCAGAATGCTGCCGTCGCTTTCCTGCCATAGCGTTCCGCAGTTCAAGTCGTTCCAGATCAGTCCGTCATCCTGGCTAAAGATGCGCGCCTTGCCGTCGGGCGAAATCCTCTCCACGCCCTGGTCCAGCGCCGCCCAGACATTCCCATGCTGGTCGCCTCCGAGTCCGCACATGCCATGATCGACTTCCGTCACCTTGAGGTCGCCGCCGGACCCTGCCTTTAACAGGCTGATCCGGCTTTCGTCGTCATACCGCACCCACGCTTGATCGCCCTGAACCGCTTGCACCTCGACGGCATGATCCGCCAGCAAGCCATCCTGCTTCCCGAAATATTGCCAGCGGCCGCGATCGGTGCGCGAAACGCCGCGCGGCCCCGCGCTCCAAACCACTCCATCCGAAGCCACCGACACGCTTCGCGTCGTGCCCGCGTTCGCCGCAGGAGCCGCCAACTCCGCGACGCTGAAATGCCCACGCTCATAACGGATCACGTGCAGCCCGTCTTTCCCATCGGCCCAAATCGAGTTGTCCGGCGCAGCCGAGATGCGATGCGGCTTCCAGTCTTCCGTGATCGGCACCGCCTGTTCCGACGGATGTTCAAGATTCGCATCAAAGCGGTAGATGGCCTTTCCCGCGATGATCGTCCATACCGCTCCGTCCGGCGTCAGCGCTATCTCCCGCGCGCCGGTCACTACGCCCCCCTGCGTCACCGAGCGCCAACGCTCCGTCTTCGCATCCCAATAGCAAACCGCCGTGTTGGTGGCCGCCCACAGCCGCCCGCGATGGTCCCGAACCACACCCAGGATCAGCGCATCCGGCAATCCCTCCGCGTCCGTCCACGCCGACCATTGTTTCGACCCCGGCCAGTAATCCAGCCCCGTGCCTGTAGTCCCAATCCAAATGCCGCCTTCGCGATCTTCCAGCGCCGAAGCCACCGCGCTGCCCGTCAGCCCGCTGTGGTGGTCAATCACCCTCCATGCGCGGTCGCCTTTGCCCTCGCCCTCGCCCTCGCCGTCCCGCCAGTAAAGTCCCTTCTCCGTCGGAAGCAGAACATTGCCCCGACGGTCCAGCGTAGGACCGCCCTGCGTATTGGCCATCGGTAGCTTGTCCGCCAGCCAAGACACTCCTGGCGAAGCGGCATCGACTTGCACGACCCCCAACCGGCTGTTCGTTCGGACCCACAGCCTGCCATCGGACGCAGGCAGCAGTGCCACCACGCGTTCGTCCCGCAGTTCAAGCGCCGCGACATTCTCGGGTTCGGATCTTCCCGGCAGAAAGCGCCCAATCCTGTTTCTTGCCGCAAACCAGATCGTGTCGTTCTCCGCCCGAGCCACAGCATCGATCTCGCCCGCCACTGCAGCACTTCCGCTGCGGAACAATTGATAGCGCCCGCTATCCGGTTGCAACCGCAGCAGGCCGCCCTGCGTGGCCACGAAAACGCTTCCGTGCCCGTCCACCGCAAAACTCTGGAAGCTGTCCCTTAGCGCGTCCGCCTCCGCCGGCAAGTGAATCGCTTCGAAGTGCTCATGGACCTGTCTTGCAATCCCCTTGCGCGACCGCACCCAGACGCTCCCGTCCGGCGCCGCCAAAACCAGTTCCACCAGGTCGCTCGGCACGCCTTCGGCCCGGCCAAAGTGCGTGACGCCGTTCCCGTCATAGCGATAGAGTCCCGTCTCCGTGCCGATCCACAGAAAGCCCTGCCCATCCTGCGCCATACTAAGGACCGTCGCCGACCCCAGGCCGAAGCGTTCTCCAAAATGTTGTATGGCGTAATGAGCAGGACCAGGAAGGGACGGCGTCGTTTCGGCCAATACTCTAAGCGAGGCACACAGCAGGCATAGCAATGCCAGCCATCGCAAACGTGAGCGGTGCAATCGCATGGGCCCTCAACTTGAAAATGATAGGTCGGGCCCATGCTCCCGTGACATCAAACTGGACGTTTTGTGATTACGAAAGTAAGCGGTTCTCTACGGATGCGTCATCTTCTCTGGCTTCACCAGCGCATCAAATTCCTCGCCCGTAAGATGTCCCAGTTTCACTGCCGCCTCGCGCAGCGAGGAATGCTCCACGTGCGCTGTATGCGCAATCTTCGCCGCGTTGTCATACCCCACCTTCGGAGCCAGCGCCGTCACCAGCATCAGCGAATTCTTCACATACCACTCCACCTTCGCCCGATCCACTTCAATCCCCTTGACCATGTACTCGACATATCCATGGCAAGCGTCCGTCACCAGCGTGACCGAGTGCAGAAAGTTATAAATGATCACCGGCTTGTACACGTTCAGCTCAAAGTTCCCCTGCGATCCCGCCATGCCGACCGCCGCCGTCGCCCCATGCACCTGCACGCACACCATCGTCATCGCTTCGCATTGCGTGGGATTCACCTTCCCCGGCATGATCGACGATCCCGGCTCATTCTCCGGAATCACCAACTCGCCCAACCCGCACCGCGGCCCCGAAGCCAGCCACCGTATATCGTTCGAGATCTTCATCAGCGAAGCCGCCAAAGTTTCCATCGCCCCCTGCGCAAACACAATCTCATCGTGCGCCGAAAGCGCCGCAAACTTATTCGGATGCGACCGGAACGGAAGTCCCGTCAACTCCGCAATCTTCTTCGCCGCCCGCTCCGCAAATTCGGGATGCGTATTCAGCCCCGTCCCCACCGCCGTCCCGCCAATCGCCAGATCGTACAGCCCATCCAGCACCATCTCCAGCCGCTTGATGTCGCGATCGAGCAACGCAGCCCAGCCGCCAAATTCCTGTCCAATGGTCAAGGGCACAGCGTCTTGCAAATGCGTGCGCCCAATCTTCACCACCGAGTCAAATTCCTTAGCCTTCGCCGCAATCGCATCCCTCACCGTCTTGATCGCCGGAATCAGAAAATTCTTCACCCGTTCCGCCGCCGCAATATGCATCGCCGCCGGAAACGTATCGTTCGACGACTGCGACATATTCACATGATCGTTCGGGTGCACCGGCTTCTTCGATCCCATCTCTCCGCCCGCAATCTCAATCGCGCGATTCGAGATGACCTCATTCACATTCATATTGGTCTGCGTGCCCGACCCCGTCTGCCAAATCCGCAGCGGAAACTGGTCATTCAGCTTCCCCGCAATCACTTCGTCCGCCGCCAGCGTAATGAGCTTCGCCTTATCCGGAGCAAGTTTGCCCAGATCCTGATTCACCAGCGCGCAAGCCTTCTTCAGCGTGCCAAAAGCCCGAATCAGCTCCGGAGGCATGACATCCCTCCCAATATCAAAATGCAAAAGCGAGCGCTGCGTCTGCGCCCCCCAGTAAACATTGGAGGGAACTTCGATCTTCCCCATGCTGTCAGACTCAATGCGGGTCTTGGTTTGAGTTGGCGTAACGGGTTCAGTAAGAGTAGCCATGATGATCTCCTGTGCGCGTCCGACATTCGATTCGAGGCTGCCCCACCCTTGCGCCTTTTGCAAGGGTGGGTAATGTCGACGCCAAATATAAAGAACCGACTATTATACGGCGGCGGGAAAGGCAAGAGCCATGGCGCGATCAGTCTGCCACCCAACCTTTCACAAAAGACCGCGAGGATGGCGTCCCCACTGTGCGGGTAGCAGAAATCTCCCCAATTCGGTCTCATATTGAATAATTACAAATATATAATTATAATAATGGCGTGGAACATGTCCGATTCGAGTGGGACGAGACCAAAAATCTGTCCAACCGGCGCAAACACGGCGTGAGCTTCGAGGAAGCGTGCCAGGTATTCCTCGATCCGCTGTATGTGTCCGTGCAAGACCGCATCGAGGGTGGGGAATCGCGTTGGCAGACACTTGGCCTGGTCGAGGGCGTACTCCTGCTCACGGTGGCCCACACCGTCAGGGAAGAACTCGAGGACGGCGCCTTGGTCGACGTCATTCGCATCATCTCCGCTCGACGCGCGACCCGGAAAGAGAGACGACGCTATGAAGACGAGAATGGTTAGCTACACACTGGACAAGCTGCCCCCGTTCACGAAAGCGCGGCGGGCGAAATTAAAGGCGCTGGCCGCGCGTCCAGACAGCGAGATTGATACCAGCGATATCCCCGAAATGACGGAAGAACAGTGGAAGAACGCCAGGCGGGGCCACTTCTATCGCCCGCGCAAGCGCCAGATCACCGCGCGCGTCGATGCCGATGTGCTGGATTGGCTCAAGAGACAAGGGAAGGGTTACCAGTCTCGGATCAACGCCATCCTGCGTCGCGAGATGCTGACCGCCGCGAAATCGGCCAAGTAGATGTCTTCGGTCGAAATAACTGAGATCAGTGGCGTCTCTGCTTCGTGTGGCGAGAAGGGAACGCTTACGACGTTGAGATTGTGGACTATCACTAGAAGCAAAAAGACGAAAGAGGCATCCATGGCCAAGCGCGAGAAACTTCTTCCTCCCATCCATCCCGGCGAAATTCTGCGCGCCGACTTCATGGAATTCGGCTTGAGTATGAATCGGCTGGCGCTCGATCTGCGTGTCNNCGAGATCGTCCACGAGCGTCGCGGCATTACTCCCGATACGTCATTGCGCCTGGCTCGCTACTTCAATACCACCCCAGGCTTTTGGCTCAATCTTCAGTCCTCTTACGATCTCGAGGTCGCGCAGGACAAACTCTCGCGCACGATAGAACGCGAAGTCCGTCCCTCCAGCTTCGCGACGGCGAATGCATAACCCTGCACCGATAAGGACGGAGATCAAAACACAAGCGCGTCGCCACTCCTCCCGCTTGACTTACCGAGTTACAATAAGAGTAGGTCAGTCCTGACAGCACCGCGTTCTTTGACAGCGTTTCTCGAAGCAGACAAGGGAAGCCCGAGTCGGCCCGCATAAGCCAAGCCCCGTGCTGCTCTCTGACTAGGGTTTTCAACTGAAAACTGAGAGCTGAGAACTAGTCCCTAAGTCCTACGCGCTCAATATNNTTGATTCTAATAGACCGGGGGAGGGGGGGAGGGGGATGCCGCAAGCAATCGAGGCTGGCGCAGTCAGATCGACTTCACCGGAATGGCCATCACGTCGTCCACCAGCCCGACTTCTTTCTGTACGAACGGTTCGGCATAAGTGACGCCGCCTAGCATCCCGTAGAAGCGAGCCATGGATTCCACCCGCGCCCGAATTTCTTTCTGCGCCGGAAAAATTCCACTGCCAGCCTCCTGATCCGTGAACTGCGATTTGTAAGCCATCAGCGATGCAAACCGCGTTTCAAACTGATCCGTGATGTCGACAACAAACGAAGGTCGCACGTCGCGATACAAGCTGGCATAAATAATTTTGAAAGGCCGATGAGGCAAAGCCGAATCGGTAGAGGGTTCACTGAGAACTGACAACTGAGAACTGAGAACTAATTTCGCCAATCCCGCCAGAAAGCTGGCTTCATATCCCAGCACCGAAGCCGTGTAGTGATCGGGATGTCGCCCCTCCCAGTAGGGAAGAATCAGCACTCGCGGCCTCTGTTCGCGAAGCACGCGAGCGACCTTCAGACGATTCTCCCAGGTATTTTCAACGCGCCCATCAGGAATATCGAGCGCATGTCGCCACGAGACTTTCAAAATGCGCGCCGCGTCCGCCGCTTCACGCGCGCGGTCTTCGGCGCTGCCGCGCGTCCCCATTTCGCCTTGCGTCAGGTCGAGGATGCCAGTTCGATATCCTCGATCTGCCATCTTGAGCAGAGTTCCGCCGCAAGTTTGTTCCACGTCGTCGCGGTGCGCAGCCAAGGCGAGAATGTCGACAGGCATAAGTAGTCGTTACGCTGCCGGCTTCGTCGTGCGCCGGTTCGCCAGCGCAAAGGCCAGTCCGAACATGAACAGCGCAAACAGCACCAGCGTCAAAATCGACGCAGTCAGCGAGAATACGCTGGGCGCTTCCGGATACATCAGCGTGCGCAGTGCCTCGACGCCATAGGTCAACGGATTGGCATACATGAGCCACCGAATCCATCCCGATGCGCCCGAAAGAGGGAACAGCGCTCCCGAAAGCAGCCACAGCGGAATCAAAAATAAATTAATGATGGCATGAAAGGCTTGCGTCGAATCCATCGGCCATGCGATGGCGAAGCCGAGCGCGGTCAGAGCGAACGACACCAGAAACACGGTAAGAACGATGAGCCCAAACGAGGCAAGCGTGAAGTGCACACCCACCAGCGGCGCGAAAACCAGAAAAATCAATCCCTGGATGGCGGCGAGCGTGGTGCCTCCCAATACCTTTCCCAGAACGATGGCCGCGCGCGGCACCGGCGCGACCAGCACTGAAAGCAGGAAGCCTTCGTTGCGGTCCTCGATCACCGACATCATGGTGAAGATCGCAGTGAAGAGAATGATCATCACCAGCGTGCCGGGGTAGAAATAATTGAGATAATGCTGCTGCCCGGCGGTTTGCCCAGAACGAAAGGAGGACCCAAAGCCCGATCCGAGTACGATCCAAAACAAAAGCGGAGAAGCGATCACGCCCACCACGCGCGCGCGCTGCCGATAAAAGCGCACCACTTCACGCCACCAAAGCGTAAAGGCGGGCAACAAAACTCCTGCGGATGCGGGAGCACTTGTGGCTGAGAGCAACGTTGCAGCTTGCGTGGACATTGCTTCTAGTTTAGCAGCGTTGCCGGCTGGAAGTTCACCCCAACCTGTCGCTCCTAAGATCTGATCAGATCTGACCCGCGAATCTCTGTCGCCAAACCGGCCCCCGCGTTACAATGACCCGCACTTGCGATTTGGAAAAATCGATTTAAGTATGCCAACGACAAGAATCTCCGCCGCCGTGCGCGAGCGCCTCCTGCGCGCCGCCCGCAAAGTGATGGACAACGCGTACGCACCTTTTTCCAACTTCAAAGTGGGAGCAGCCATCCTGACCTCGAAGGGCCAAGTGTTTGTGGGATGCAATGTAGAAAATTCCTCTTACGGCATGACGAACTGTGCCGAGCGCACCGCAATCTTCTCTGCCATCGCCAAAGCCGGCCCAGAGCTTGAGATTCGCGCCCTAGCAGTAGCGAACGCTCAAGGCGTTCCATGCTCGCCCTGCGGAGCCTGCCGCCAGGTCATCTATGAATTCGGCCCGCGCGCCGTCATTTTCTACCAAGGCAAGAATGGCCCAAAGCAAAGTCCGATCACAGATCTTCTCCCGGAGGGTTTTCGCCTCCTGTGAACCCGCCCGCCAGTTCGCAATTCCGCGTCATCGATCTCATCCGCAAGAAGCGCGATGGCGGCGCGTTATCCGCCGCTGAAATCGGATACCTGGTCGAGGGCTGCACCGACGGCAGCATTCCCGATTACCAGATGGCTGCATGGCTCATGGCAGTCGTGCTGCGCGGGATGACACGCGAGGAAACGGCCTCCCTGACCCACGCTATGCTGCATTCCGGCGAAGTCCTCGATCTCAGTTTTCTCCCCGCGAAGAAGGTCGACAAGCACTCCACCGGCGGCGTAGGCGACAAGACCTCGCTGGTTCTTGCTCCGCTGGTCGCTGCCGACGGCCTCTACGTCCCCATGATCAGCGGCCGCGGACTGGGCCACACCGGAGGCACGCTCGACAAACTCGAATCCATTCCCGGATTTCGCGTCGCTCTGCCGGTGCCGGAGTTTCATCGCGTACTCAAGGCTTGCGGATGTTCCATGATTGGCCAGACCGAAAAAGTGGCTCCTGCGGATCGCAAGTTGTACGCCTTGCGCGACGTCACCGGCACGGTCGAGAGTCCATATCTGATCTGCGCCTCGATCATGAGCAAGAAACTCGCCGAAGGCACGGATGCGCTCGTGCTCGACGTAAAGACCGGCTCCGGAGCCTTTATGAAGAAGGAAGAAGACGCCGTTTTCCTCGCCGAGCTCATGGTGGAAACTGGCGAGCTCATGGGCAAGCAGATGGCTGCGCTCATCACCGACATGAACCAGCCGCTGGGCTGCATGGTGGGCAACGCGCTCGAAGTGCAGGAGTGCATCGAAGTTCTGCACGGCCGCGGGTCCGAGGATCTGCGAGAACTCTGCCTGGAATTGGCGGCCTGGATGTTCTTTCTAGGCGGCGCGTCGAAGACAGTAGTCGAGGGCAAGCAACGAGCGCAAGAGATCATAGCGTCCGGCAAGGCGTTCGCAACATTTCGCCACATGGTGGAGTTGCAGGGAGGCGACATCGGCACCATCGACGATCCAACCCGCCTGCCCACCGCCGATTATCGCGTTGAGGTGCCCAGTCCAAGAGCTGGGTATGTAACGGCGATCGCATGCGAACAAGTCGGCACGGCTTGCGTGATTCTTGGCGGCGGCCGCGAACGCAAGGAAGATTCCGTCGATCCCGCCGTAGGCATCGTCGTGCACAAGAAAATCGGCGACAAAGTTTCGGTCGGCGACTCGCTCTGCACAATTCAATGCCACTCCGATGCTCAAGCCGCGGGAGCCAAATCCTTGCTGGAAGAAAGCTATGAGATCGCGGTCGCTCCGCCCGCGCAAAGGCCTGCGCTGATTCATCGCGTGATCTATAAAGGCGCGCATTGATCGACCGCGCATTGATTGAAAGACATTGATTGATAGAGCGCTGATGTATGAAGGGGGATACGAATGGGACGCTTCACAGGCATTCTCGGTTTGCTGACGATGTTGGGCCTGGCTTACGCCTTCTCCACCAACCGGCGCGCGATCAATAAGAAAACGGTGGTCTGGGGTCTGGGCCTGCAGATCGTGTTCGCCGTGTTCGTCCTGAAGGTTGAGCTCGGCCGAGTGCTCTTCCAAAGGGCCGGAGACGGAGTCAACCGCCTGCTCAGCTACGCCTTCGTCGGATCGAAATTCGTATTCGGCGAACTCGGCGCGCAAGGCTCGTCCATGGGATTTGTTTTCGCCTTCCAGGTCTTGCCCACAGTCATCTTTATCGCCGCCTTCTTCGCTGTCCTCTACCACTACGGAATCATGCAACTCATCATCAAACTCGCCGCCAAGGTGATGACGCGTTTCATGGGCGCCAGCGGAGCGGAATCTCTGAACGTGGCGGCGAGTATCTTCATGGGCCAGACCGAAGCGCCGCTCACCATCCGCCCATTTCTTCCCGACCTGACGCGCTCCGAACTAATGACCGTGATGACCAGCGGCATGGCCCACGTCTCCGGCGGCATCATGGCCGCCTACATCGCCTTTGGCATCGAACCCAAACACCTGCTAAGCGCGGTAATCATGACCGCTCCTGGAACAATCCTGATATCGAAAATGCTCGTGCCCGAAACGGACGTTCCAAAGACCGCAGGGCGTGTGGTGATGAGCGACGCGGAAGTCGGCGCGGAGAAGAGTGAAAATCTGCTGGGAGCGATTGCCCGCGGCACCACCGACGGCCTGGGCCTCGCACTCAACATCGCCGCTATGCTGATTTCGTTCCTCGCACTGATTGCCCTCGCGAACGGTATTCTAGGCGGGATTCACAATCATCTTGGCATCGCCTGGTTTCCCTCCAGCCTACAGCAGATTTTCGGCACGTTGTTTGCGCCCATCGCATGGGTCATTGGAGTTCCCTGGCGCGACTGCGGAGCGATTGGCAGCCTTCTTGGCACCCGCATGGTGTTGAACGAGCTTGTGGCGTTCTCCATGCTCGGACCGCAGAAAGCCATGCTCGATCCCCGGTCGTTTACCATCGCTACGTTTGCGCTTTGCGGTTTCGCCAATCTCAGTTCGATTGGCATCCAGCTGGGCGGGATTGGAGCCCTCGCTCCCAATAAACGCGGCGAACTGGCGAAGCTCGGCATCCGCGCCATGCTGGCGGGAACGATGGCAAATCTAATGTCGGCTTCGATTGCCGGCATGCTTTTGTAGTTGATCGGCTCTGTTTGAAGTCGAGGTTTGGGAAGGGCACGAGTTCCACTCGTGCCGTAGCTGCTGCGGAATCAACAGCGGCTTCCAGCCGCTGGGGTGAGTGCTGCGCTGGGAAACACCTTTTCCGCAGCCTCTTCAGCCATGCCGCGTACGGTCAATAAAACGAGGGCTTCAGCCCCGGAGGTTTGCGGCAGATCATCGCGGTGCGACCGCCAGCTTGCGGAGGATTTCGTCGGTCGTAACCAGCGTCGCTCCTAATTGCTGCAACTCCGTAAGAGCTTGTTTCCCAGTTTCCGGTGCCAGGGTTTCAATCGCGTCGCGCACTACGGCGACCCGCCGCTTTCTTTGTAGCAAGCCTTTCACCGCGAAACTCACGCAGTATTCGGTCACTACTCCAAACACCACAAATTCCGCGGCGCTGCCTAAGCGCCCCACCAATTCGTCGGCGTGTTTCGATGCAAAAATGTCCAGCGTTTGTTTTTCCAGAATAACTTGCTGATATTGGCGTAAATCGTCCGGCAACGACGCTTTGCTATCGTTTTCCACGCGAACGAAATTCTCCGTGAGCGCTTCCGGAACAAGCTCCGCTCCCGGCGTGCCTTTCAGGCAGTGCGGAGGAAACTGCCGAAACTCAGGGTCGTTCGCCGGATGAAAGTCGCCATGTGAGACGAGAAAAACCTCGCCTCGCCGGGCCGCGTCCGTCAGCTTGCGGATGTTGGGCAGTAGTTTCTCGGCTCCCGGAACATAGAGTTTGCCGCCGGGCAGCATGAAGTCGGCTTGCNNCACGCCCGCAACCTTTATAATTGGACGCTTCTTGTGAACGTAGCTGTCGCCTATGGTCCTATTCATTCCCTTACCTGCCGTCGTGGCCGGATGAAAGTTCGCGCCGGAATTGAAGTCTCGAGCCAGTCCGATATCGGTTGTGTGCGCAACAATAACGAGGATTCGCTCGGCTATTGGGAGCCGGAGGATGACGACCAATTCCTCCGTAAAGGCCGGCTAGGAGTGGTTGCGGACGGCATGGGCGGCTACGAAGGCGGTCAGGAGGCGAGCCGCCTGGCGGTGGAAACGCTGGTCGAGGTCTATCGCGAGTTTGCCGGGGACGATCCGCAGCAGGCGCTTACCGAGGCCATGCAGGCCGCCCACCAACAAATCCGGCGCTACAGTTTTTCGCATCCGGAGTTGCGCGGCATGGGAACAACCTGCACCGCGGCGGCGATCGTGCAGGACGCTCTCTATTACGCGCATGTCGGCGACTCGCGGCTTTATCTGATTCGCGACGGCCGGATTACTCGGATCACGCGCGACCATTCCTATGTGGGCCGACTGGTGGAGGCGGGAATGATCAGCGCGGAGGAAGCCGAGACTCATCCGCAACGCAACATTCTCACCGCGGCTTTAGGCACCAATCCGGACCTCATCGTGGACGCGCCCGGTCGACCCGAGCCTCTGCACCCCGAGGACGTCCTGCTGCTCTGTAGCGACGGACTCTGGGGCCAGATGCGCGACTCCGAGATTCTCACCGCCGTGGAAAACAAAAGCGCGGAACAAGCCGGCCGCGAGCTGATCGAACTGGCTCGCCAACGCGGCGGACCGGATAACATTACGGTCGAGATTCTGCGTTTGCGCTGACATGAGGTGTCAGGTCTCAGGTCGCTGGTATCAGGAAGACCTGGTGTAGCCATGCAACACACTGCCGCTTAGAGAAAAGCAGGTTTCCTGCGACCTGAGACCTAACACCTGAGACCTGATTCCCTGTGCTCGTCTTCTGGATTCTCTTCAACCTGTTCGTGTTGGCGATGCTGGCGCTCGACCTGGGCGTGCTGCATCGCCGCCCGCACCGCGTCAGCTTTCGCGAGGCGCTCGCCTGGTCTGGAGTGTGGATTGCTCTTGCCGCCGCCTTTGCGGTACTGGTGTTGTTTTGGCATGGTCGCGCACAGGCGCTCCAGTTCGTAACCGGCTACGTCGTCGAACTCTCGCTGAGCGTCGACAACCTGTTCTTGTTTTTACTGATCTTCCGTTATTTCAAGGTCGCCGATCAGTATCAGCATAAAGTACTGTCCTGGGGAATTCTCGGCGCGCTTCTGATGCGCGGCATCTTTATCGGGGCAGGACTAGGTCTGATCCGCCATTTCAGTTGGATCACCTATGCGTTTGGCGCATTGCTTGTCTATTCCGGAATCAAGCTTCTGCGAAAGGGCGAAACGGAGCTTCACCCGGAGAAAAACATCGTGCTTCGCCTTTTTCGTCGAGCTTTCCCGGTCACTGACGAATATGTAGGCGGGCGGTTCTTTGTGCGCGGGCAAAATGGCGGCCTTTACGCGACTCCCTTACTCGTCGTGCTGGTGCTGCTCGAAACCAGCGATGTTCTTTTTGCCGTGGATTCGATTCCCGCAGTGCTTGCCATCACACTGAACGCCTTCATTGTCTACACCTCGAACGTGTTTGCCATTCTGGGGCTCCGTTCCTTGTACTTTGCGCTGGCGGGAATGATGGATCGATTCCACTACCTTCACTACGGTCTATCCACGGTGCTGGTCCTCATCGGAATCAAAATGCTCGGGGCGCACTATGTCGACATTCCCACGGAGTGGACGCTGGCGATCGTGCTTCTTGTTTTGGGAGCGTCCATTGTCGCATCGCTTCGCCATCCGCAAGAGAAGCCTGCGGCGTAACGCGGCGCGGCATACTCCGCACCATACGCTATGATCAATATTCATGATCCGCGTTCCAGTGGCCACGCCGTCGCGTTCCTATGAAGTCCTTATTGGCAGCGGCCTGCTTGCCCGCGCCGGAGAATGCCTGGGCAGGTTCCTCGAAACCCGCCGCGCGTTTGTGGTCACCGCTCCTCCCGTGCGGCGGCGCTGGGCCAAGGTTCTGTTGCAGTCGTTCTCCGCTTCGGGAATTGAAACGAGCATCTTGGAAATGCCCGACGGCGAGCGCGCCAAACGTCTTTCCACCCTTGAGAATCTCGCCGAAAAGCTGGTAAAGCAGGGAGCAGATCGCGGAGTCACCCTGATCGCTCTCGGCGGCGGCGTAGTCGGCGACGTAACCGGATTCCTCGCCTCCATCTATATGCGCGGCGTCGACGTAATCCAAATCCCAACCACCGTGCTGGCCCAGGTCGATGCTGCGATCGGCGGCAAAACCGGCGTCAATCTGATGTCGGGAAAAAATCTGCTCGGCACCTTTCATCAGCCGCGCGCCGTTCTGGTCGACCCGTCCGTGCTTGAGACCCTGCCCTCGCGCGAATACCACGCCGGGCTTTATGAGTCGCTGAAATGCGGCGTTATCGGAGATCCCGGACTCTTTCGCCTGTTCGAAGACCGCCGCCGCGAAATTCTGGATCGCGACCCGGCGGTGATTGAAAAAGTGATTGCCGATTCCGTGCGTCTGAAGGCGTCGGTAGTGACTGCCGATGAGCGCGAAGGCGGATTGCGGCAAGTGCTCAACTTCGGTCACACCATCGGCCACGCTCTCGAGGCGGAGACTCGCTACACCCAGTTGCTCCACGGCGAGGCCGTGGCATGGGGCATGATCGCGGCAACCCACATCGCGCTCTCCACCGGCAAACTCGACAGCGTGACGGCGGGACGCATTTCCAATTCGATTCTCGGTTTCGGCCGGCTGCCGCGTATGGAGTTGAAGACCGCAAACATCCTGAAGCGCTTGCGCTCCGACAAAAAAACACGCCAGGGAGTGGTGCACTTTGTTCTGCCGCGCGAAATTGGCAAAGTCGAGATCGCAAGCGACGTGCCGGAAGCGATCATCCGCTCGGCCATCGATGAGATTCGAAAGCTGGCGCGGAACTAACCAGCGGAACTAACCATGGAAAGCACGAAACAGCGAGTTGTAGGCGCCGCTCCCGCAGGCGCCGAGGACCGCGAATCGGCCTCGCGCGCCGTCCGGGAAATGTTTACTTCGATTGCGCCGCGTTACGACCTGCTCAATCACGTTCTCTCGTTCAACATCGATCGGCTGTGGTGGTGGCGCACGGCGCGTAAATTCGACCCCATTTTGCAGCGTCCCGACGCTCGCGTGCTCGATCTTTGCTGCGGCACCGGAGACATGGCGTTCGCCCTGCGCCGCCGAACGCGCTCCGCAACGGCGCAGATTCTCGGCGCGGATTTTTCTCACGCCATGCTGCAGCGCGCGGCAGAGAAGGGAGGGAAGGGAAGAAACGGGACGACGCTGCGGCCTCTGCAATGGGTCGAAGCCGACGCGCTCCGCTTGCCGTTTCCCGATGCACATTTCAATCTGGTGACCTCGGCATTCGGCTTTCGCAACCTTGCCGACTACGACGCGGGATTGCGTGAAATCGCCCGCGTGCTCGCTCCCGGCGGAGAATGCGGCATCCTCGATTTCGGCGAGCCCGGCGGGTTGCTCGGGCAGTGCTACCGCGTGTACTTCAAGAAAGTCCTTCCCGCAATCGGAACGGTAATTTCGGGCGTCAGCGGCCCCTACAAATATTTACCGGCATCGGTCGAGCGCTTCCCGTCGCCGGACGAAATGCTCGGGCGCATGCATCAGGCGGCCTTCCGCGAAGTTTCCTGGACCCCCTACACCTTTGGCGTGGCGGGCCTATACCGTGGCGTGAAGAGCGGCTAACCGCCGAGACGCAGAGAAAGTCTGAGAAAAAGCATCTAAGGAAACTCTGATTAAGCACGGGTTCTCCCCCGTGCACCCTGTGTACCCTGTGGTTTACGCTTTCTGTTGACACTTAATCAGAGCTTCCCTAATTCGAACTACGGCGGTGCACAGCATATTCACTCGCGAAGGAGTTATGGCGATGCATGAGACAGTTCTGAAGCGTTTTGAAGATCCCGACGAGATACGAGTGTTCGAAAAAGGAAAATTCGAACTCGTTCGTATCGGGGGCATGACCATCGGCCGCGCCACCTACGAGCCGGGATGGAAGTGGTCCGTTCATGTCGGGCCTAGCATGGGCGCATCGCGCTGCAACGTCGAGCACGTAGGACTGGTCCTCTCCGGCTGTGCCACCGCTGCGATGGAGGACGGCACCATCCACGAACTCCGCGCCGGCTCGCTCTTCTACATTCCAACCGGGCCTCCCGGTCACGATAGTTGGGTGGTGGGCGATGAACCGTACGTCTCGCTTCACTTTCTTGGGGCTGACAGCTACGCGAGCAAATAGGTTGCCTGCCGCTGTCGACTTTCTGTCTGGAAGTGGAGTCTCAAGGCCAGTCTTGCGCTCCATGATAGATGCGCACAATCTCCAGATTCTGATCTTGAACGCGATAAACCACAATGTAAGGCAAGCGCGGGAACACCAGTTCTCGGGTTCCTTCGATCCGTCCCCTGCGGCCCTGACGAGGGAAATCCAGCAACTTGCTGCACCCCTCGTAGAGAGTCTCAGCCACCTTGCCGGCGGCATTGGGATTGTCCCGCTGAATATGGCGAATAATGTTGTAGAGATCTTGGGTTGCGGGAGTAGTCCAGCGCAGGCGCATTATGGCCGGAGTATCTGTTGAATCTTGGCCCCCACTTCGTCGTGCTCCACAAAGTCCCCGCAATCGGCAGCCGCCAGGCCGAGATTCACCGCCTCAATGAAGCGGCTGTCATCCTCCAGATAACGGCTTAGCACCTGCTGCGCCAGTTCGTCGGGTTTCAGCCCTCGCTTCGCCGCGATTTCCGCGAACTGCGCTTCCTTGGCGGGTTGAAGTCGCACTTCCATAGTCACAGTCTAGAAAAGCTGATGAAGCGTGTCAAACAGCGGGACACCCGCCCTGAATCTTGATAATGTGTACACACTTTTCACCCACTATTGGCCGATCTCCGCAAGACCCCCTTCGCGCACTTTGCGAAGGGATCGCTTGACAGATCGGCGTAAAATGGAGTCATAGCAGACAGTTTTTGTGCTCGCCGTCCGCTGTGGAAGTGCCTCCCAGGAGGCAGACTTGATCTTTGAAATTCAATCTTTGAAATCAATCGGAGTCGCAGGCGTTCCCGTAACTCCTTTGTCCGGAATATTTTGCGGCCCCAACCTGTAGAATCAATACTTTGCGACCCGGGTCTAGGCGAACTGGGCAAAA
>PLUW01000055.1:0-46683 GCA_003162935.1 Acidobacteriaceae bacterium | reverse complement strand
TTCGCGAACGAATCGGCGAACGCCTCTTCGCTGGTCTTCGCAATCACCCGCTCGTAGTCGTTCCCGAGAAATTCCTTCAGCCGGTCCGTATTCATGATGTACTCGCCGGTCATGTAAGGAACCGCGTCCGGAGGGATGGCGCTGATATCCCTGTTCCAGAGAAACTGCAGAATCTGGCGCATAACCCACTTGCCGGGGACGCGCAGCAACTTCGCATGTGCCGTCTCGATACACTGCGCGAAGGTCAAAGGATCGCCGCGTCCGGCGACATTCAGAATGGTCAGCCGCTGCGACTCCGTCTCGCGCTTCAAAATCCACGCAATCAGCCGCGCCATGTCGTCGACGTGGATGAACTGGATTTTGTTGTCCAGATATTTCTGCCCGAACGGCAGCATGCAGGGCAGCCGTTTTGCCGACTGGCGCATGCGGGCGGCGTACGCGCCTTTGCCATTGGGCGTGCCGCGGAACGCTCCCAGTAGGTAGTTTTCGACACTGGCTCCGGCAAAAATGTGGGGACGAAGAATAAAGACGTCGCACCCGCGCAACGACGGCGCGCGCTGCTGCACCACCAGATCGCTTTCTTTTTTGTGGATCGCGTAGGGCAGCGTGTGGGCGCATAGGGGTGCGTCCTCCGTCACTGGACCGGCCAGGTCGGAGCCATAGGCTGAGACGCTGCTCGGAAAAATGAACTGTCGAATTGCGCCCGCGGCATTCCGGTTGACTTCTGTGATGGCCTCCATCACCCGCGCCGTGCCCGCCACGTTGATGCGCCACATGCGATCGACATCCAGAACGCCGGAGCGCTGGGGATCGATCACAAACGCCAGGTGCACTACCGACGTGGGTTGCACCTCGCGCATGAGCAGCAGCAACTCGCGGGCGCATTCCTCTCTTCCCAGGTCGAGCGCTACAAACTGATCGACCTGAAAATGCGTGGGGGGCGTGACATCCACGCCCACCACTTTATAGTCCGAGAGTTGCGGCGCCAGTCGTTGGCCAAGATTGCCCGAGATACCGGTGACGATGACGGTTGGCTTTGCCATTTCATTTATCGGGATCTGCCATATGGTCGGCAGGAGGCATTGCACCCCTCGGCGGAACTGGCATGGCAGGGTTCTTGGTCGCGCCGAAGTACGCGTCGTTCAAGTCCACATCCTTCTGGTAGCCCTGCATGGCATCGCGGTAACGCTGGCTCGATAACGTCTTCCGGATTTCCGGCGCCACCGTCTCCAGCGGTATCGTGTCCTTACTGACGAGGACGTAAATGTAGTGACCGCTGTTGGCATCGGTGATCACCTCGGAGACTTCTCCGGGCTTCAGATCCATGACGGCCTGATGCGTCTTCGGCATGTTGCTGCGGCGCTGTTTCTCCAGCTTGGTGTTCACCGTGGTTTGCTTCAGTCCGGCGGCCACGTAGGCTTCCTTCTGCAGTTTGTCGGGGTCTTCCCCTTTCACGGCCCGCGCCCGGATGGCATCGGCCAGTTTCGTCATCGCGTCTTCGCCAGCCTTCTTCTGTGCCTCAGTCTGAGGAGGAGGTGGTGGTGGTATCTTCGCTCCGGGCTTTGGCTTCGCGGCAGCTGGAGGTACGAACTGCTTGGTACGAGGAACGATAATCCGATTGAAGGTAGCTTGGTCGTAGTTGGCTTCGTTCTTCTTGTAATACTCCTCCACATCGGCGTCCGAAATTTTGCCGGAGTCTGCTTGCATGGCGCTGCTCAGTTCCTGCGAAAGAATCTGCAGGCGGGCAAAATAGATCTTTTCTTCGTACGTGGGTTGTTTGTCGAGCCCACGCTTTTCCGCTTCCGCGGCCATCTTCAAAATCCACCCATACCGGTTCGCCAGTTGTCGGCGAATCGCCGGCGACATTCCCGGTTGCAGCGATTCGGCCAGTTTCTCGAATTGAGCCTTTGTGATCGTGGTTTTGCAGGCGTCGTCCTTCAGACTGGCGTCCGAGCAAAATCCCTTCAGGGTGATGACCACATCGTCGGGCCCAATTTTTACTTCGGGGGCTTTGTCGGGCGCGGCGGGAGCGCTCTGTTGCGCCGGGGTTCCGGCGGTGGGCGCTGTAGTCGGCGCAGTAGTTTGGCCGTAAGTCAAGCTGGCAAGCAAAAGACACACAAGGTGCTGGAAACGCATGAATCAGTTCCTCCAGGGGGTAGTTGCGACGAATGTCATCGTAGCATGTCCCGCCACCGTCGGAGCAAGGGCGGTAGGGGTTGGCGGCGAGTGCATCCAAAGCGATAATAAAGGTTATGCCAGAGATTCAAGCCACCTTTAACTCCGGATCGATGCGCCGCGAAAAACGGGCGGTGGCTGGGAGCTCCGTGCTGGCGGCTCTGGTCATCACCAGCTTGAAAGTCGTCGTCGGCATCGCCACCGGCTCGCTGGGAATTTTGTCGGAAGCGGCACACTCCGGATTGGACCTGATCGCCGCCCTGGTAACGTTCTTTTCCGTGCGGGTTTCCGACAAGCCCGCCGATGCCGATCACCAGTACGGGCACGGCAAGTTCGAGAATTTCTCCGCCTTTATCGAGACCGGCCTCTTGCTGTTGACCTGCGTCTGGATCGTCTACGAGGCCATCAAGCGCCTGTTTTTTCACAGCGTCGAAATTGAGCCCAGCGTGCCTGCGTTCCTCGTCATGCTGTTATCCATCGCCGTCGATGCCTGGCGTTCGCGTGCTCTCGGACGCATCGCGACGAAATACGACAGTCAGGCTCTGGAAGCCGACGCGCTGCATTTTTCCACCGACATCTGGTCGAGCGCGGTCGTGATCGTTGGCCTCGCGCTGGTTTCAATTGGCCGCAGCTATCAGGTAGCGTGGCTGCGCCAGGCTGATCCGGTTGCTGCGCTCTTCGTGGCGGGCGTGGTCATTTCCGTGAGCTGGCGCTTGGCCCGAAGAACCGTCGATGCCTTACTGGATGCGGCACCCGCTGGCGTGCGCAGTCAGATCTTCGACCGGATCAGAACCGTCGATGGCGTGCTCGAGGTCGAGCGCGTCCGCTTCCGCAAAGCGGGAAATCGATTTTTCGCCGATGTTTCCGTCGGGCTGGAACGCAATTTCACCTTCCAGCGTTCCGAGCAGGTTTCGGCCGCGGTGACCTCGCGAGTACGCGAAGTTCTGCCCGATGCCGATGTCATGGTGCATTCCGTTCCCCGCGCTCGCGGGACGGAGAATATTTTCGACCGTATCCGCGCCGTCGCCACCCGCCACAACTTCAATGTGCACGACGTCAGCGTGCAGGACCTGAACGGCCGGTTGTATGTGGAACAGCATCTGGAACTCGACGAGCGCCTCAGCATGAAGCAGGCTCACGACGAAGTAACCCGGCTTGAAACCGAGATGCGCTCCGAGATTCCGGAAATAACGACGATCCTTACCCACATCGAAAGCGAGCCGGCGACCATTGAAACCGGAGAGGAGATCGTTCGTGAGCCCGAACTGGAGCAGCGGCTCAAGAACATTGTGAAGGAGTTCCCCGAAGTCACGGACGTCCACGAATTCCAATTTAAACGAGTTCGTGCCCGGCTCTATGTTTCCTGCCACTGCACCTTGCCCGACGATATGCCGCTTTCGCGCGTGCACGACGTGCAGACGTCGCTCGAGATCCGTTTCAAGCACGACGCGCCAGAACTGTTCCGCGTCCTGATCCATCCCGAGCCCATGACCGACAACCGGCGCTAGAGAAGGCAGTAAGCAGACTTGCAGTTAAGATCGCGATTCGCCGTTCGTCGCTCGCAATACTCGCTACCGCGAACAGCGAACAACGACCAGCGAACGACGAAAGGCAATCATGATTGAAGCATCCGTCCATTGGACCGACAAAGACCGCTACGTAGGCGCGGCCACTTCACGGCACTCCATCGTCATGGATACCGCAACCGAAAAGACCGCCAACAGTCCGATGGAACTCGTGCTCCTCGGTCTCTGCGGCTGCACCGCATCCGATGTGGTGGGAATCCTGCGCAAAAAACGCGAGCCCTTCACCGCTCTCGAAGTGAGCGCTGAAGCCGAACGAGCCGACGGCTACCCGTCCGTTTATACCGCGATTCACCTGACCTATCGCGTTCACGGGAAAGTCTCCCAGAAATCCATGGAAGACGCAGTGAAGTTGTCGAAAGAAAAGTACTGCTCCGTTTCCGCCATGCTTGAGAAGACCGCAAAAATCACCTACGCCATCGAGCACGTTGCGTGAAGCCTGGTCTTCCTCAAGCGAAACCGCACCCCCTGCGCGGTTACTTCTATATCGCCAGTGCGGCATTTCTCTGGGGAATTTCGGCGACCCTCGGCCGCGCCGCCTTCACCGGGCATCCCCTGCTGGGCATGTCGCTGGGAGACTCCCTTAAGAAAATCGATCCCCTGATCCTCTCCCAGAGCCGCGCGACTTTATCGCTGGCCGTGCTTTTCCCTGTGCTCCTGGCACGAAGAGGCCCGTCCGCTCTGCGCGTTCCCGGCCGCGACCTGCTGCGGTTTTTCCTGCTTGGAGTTCTCGGTGTCGCCGCCTCGAACTATCTCTACTACCTGGCCATCCAACGGACGAACGTCGCGACCGCCATCATCCTGCAATACACCGCGCCGGTCTGGGTGCTGCTCTACACCGNNGGCTTTGTCGGCTCCGGCGGCTTTCGCATGGATGCCGTCGGCGTCACCGCCGCGCTCCTCGCTGCATTTTCCTTCGCGTTCTATAACGTCGCCGGACACAGCGTCCTCGCCCGCTACGACCGCTGGAAAGTCCTACTCTGGGTGTTAGCGGCGACGGCCACCTTCTGGATCTTCGTAAACCCTCCGTGGAAAATCGTCGCCGCACACTACAACCGCGAGCAGTGGGAATTCATGCTGGCCTTCTCGCTCGTCTCCGTGCTCGGCCCATTTTCCTGTTACTTCGCCGGCCTCCAGCACCTGGAGCCCACCCGCGCCATAGTCGCCAGTTGCCTCGAACCCGTATTCAGCATCCTGATCGCGGCCTTAGTGCTAGGGGAGTTGTTGCGACCAATACAGACAGCGGGAATTGTTCTGGTGCTGCTAGCGATTGTGTTGATCCAGTGGCCGGAACGCCCAACGCGAGGCGAAGACTTGGTGGTGGAGCCGATTGAATGAGGGGAGCCGTTGGTCGATAGTCGTTAGTCGTTCGCCGAGTCGGGTTTTGCCACCGACCAACGACTATCGACCAACGACTACTCGCTACTCCAACCTCTTCCCCTTCGTCTCCGGCAACTGCGTAGCCATCATACTCGCTAGAAAAAACGCTCCTCCACATAGATAGAAAGCCCAGCTCAGCCCCTTGCTCTGTCCGACCCATCCAATAATCCAAGGCGCGACGCAACTGAGCGCTCGCGCTCCGTTATACGTAAATCCCAAGGCCCGCGCCCGCAGCCGAGTGGGATAAATCTCGCTCCCGATCAGCCCCGATCCCGAGAAAAATCCCGTCCCGAAGAAAGCGACCACCGCGCCCAGCACGAGCACGGCAGCCTGCGAACGCGCCATAGCGTACAGCGGCACGAAAACCGCGGCGGCAAAAAGGTAAAGCACGAAAGACTTGCGCCGCCCCAGATGGTCGGCCACCCACCCAAAACTGAGATATCCCGGAAACATGCCAAACAGATTGAGCACGATCAGCAGCGTGGCCGTACCCATGATTCCAAACCCGCGTCCACCGCGCTCGACGGGAAGCGAAAGATAAGGCGGAATCCAAGAAAACAATCCCCACCACCCAAACAGCCCAAAAAAATTGAGCAACAGCAGCGCAACCGTGCTTTTCCCATAAGGTGCCCGAAAAATTGTAAAGAAAGATTCATTCCCCTGTGTNNCCACATCTCCGACTCCGGCACACCCTTCCGTATCCAAAGCGTGACGAGCGCCGGCAGAATCCCAACAAAGAACACAAACCGCCAATTCGCATACCGCAGAACAACCCCCGCCACCAGCGCCGCCAGCGCATACCCGATAGCCCACGAACTCTGCACGATGGCAATCGCCTTGGCCCGCAATTCATCCGGCCAGGTTTCCGCCACCAGCGTCGCCCCGGTATTCCACTCGCCGCCCATCCCCAGTCCGAGGATGAACCGAAACACGGCCAGCATAAGCACGGTTGTCGAGAGCCCGGAAGCAAACGAGCAGACCGAGTAAGTCAGAATGCTGAACATCAGTGCCCGCTTGCGTCCAATTCGGTCGGCAAGAAAACCAAAAAACACGCCGCCGATGCCCGACGCCAGCAGCGTGAGCGTGTAAAGAAATCCCGCCGTTTTCTTCGACATCCCCAGATCGCGCATGACGTAAGCCAGCACCAGCGCGTAAAGCATGGCGTCAAAAGCGTCCAGCATCCAGCCAAGCGCGGCCGCTAGCAAGGTGCGGCGCTGCGCGGGAGTCGCTTGCTTCAGGAGTTGGATCGGGCCGATGCCCATGCGGAGAGCGATTGTATCAGCGGAGCAGGTATTGGTGACTAAGCCACGAGCCATTAAACTAGTCACATGGTTCCTGCCGGCTACATGGCAAAACGCGTGCAGGCCCCCGAGGGATTTCGTATCGATCACGTGCTCGACGTTTATTCGGTGAGTAACTGTGTTAACGACGATTTCGCTGACTACATCAAGTATTGGAAGCACAATGGCTACTGGCTGTTTGATTCGCCTGAAATCATCCAAACGGTGGCGCGGGAGAATTCAATCCAACTTGCGGGAACACTCCTGTTTTATTACGAAGTGTTTGAAAAAGAGTTTGACGGGAAGCGCTGGTGCTTTTATAAACCCGACCTTTCACTCCCAACTAACGTCATTCCAGGCACGGGGAAAAAACTCGAAGGTTTCGATGTGGTGACGTTTTTCGCGAAGACTTCACCTGAGTGCTCGCCTCTGTCGTGCAACGGCATGGCGAAAGAGATCCGCACCAATGAACACTGCCTGTTGGCCACGTTTGAGGAGGCCTACGATAAGCTCACCAACGGGGCTTTCAAAGAGGCCGAGCCGGGGCCTTATCGCATCTTCGCTGTTTATTCTTTAGAGTGGCCGTGCGATAGAGCGGCAGTCGAAACACGCTAGGAACGAACCCCCGCTCGCTCCAGCCTCCGCAAATACCTCTGCGCCTTCCCCACATCCCGTCCAATCTGCACCGTCAGCGCCTCAACCGACGGAAGCTTAACCTTATCGCGCAGCCGACTCCGGGAATAGTTGCTCAATCGTTTGCATGAGCATAAACAGCCGGTTCGGATGATCCGGAAGATCCACGAATCCGTAGCTCAGATAGAAGTTTCGTGCCTTCTCATCTTTGGCATCCACCACAACGGCCAGCGACGCGATGTTCCTGCTGTGCAGGAGAGCCTTTTCCAGTGCTCCCATGAGCAGGATTTCCCCAAGACCCGCTCCTTGAAACTCTTTGCTTCGCGCCAGTCTCCCCAACAGAGTCGCTGGCACCTTGTCGTACTTCGGAAGGCGCAGGCGTTGAACCACTTCCTCCGGCAATTCGCCGGTTTCGATTGTGTATTGGGAAAGTGTGTAGTAACCGGCGACCGTTTTTCCGTCAGGCGTGAGAACATAGACGGCGGCCACTCGCTTCTGTACTTCCTGGCCAGCCTTTTCCTTTAAATAGACATTGAGCGCTTCGTGCTCACAGCAAAAAGCCGCCCGATCGTGTACTTTCTTATCGAGCGGCTCAAATCGGAACTCGTTTCTTTCCTGATGTGCCAATTCCTGATCTGCCAACTAGCTGATCTCCCGCTTAAATCGTTTCGCGGCTGCGATCGCTTTCTGGTTGGGTGCCGGCGGATTCAGGAGCGCTTCCACAAAAACCCGTCTGGAGTTTTGTGTAAGAGTCAGGGTTTCGTGTTCACGGATTGTGCTAAGAGCGGCCTCCTTGGCGGCCGTCCTTAAGAAGTCCGAAGCCGAGATGCCACGCAGACTGGCGGCTTCCTCGATCGTCCTTTTTTCTTCGCGAGTCACTCGCGCATCGAGTCGTTGGTCGCGTGCTGGAGATGCAGTCGCCATGGCGCCTCTCCAATCAATGTACGGCAGATTGCCGCACGAAGTCAATATAGGAATCTACTGTCAATAAAATCAATGTCTTACAATTGTTAACCAGGTAGTGACCGCCCCAGCCTCCGCAAATACCTCTGCGCCTTCCCCACATCCCGCCCAATCTGCTCCTTCAGCGCCTCGACCGACGGAAACTTAACCTCGTCGCGCAGCCGGTCCAGAAAATGAAGTTCGACTTCCGTCTCCGCTGAAAGTTCGATCGGATGAAAATTCAGGAGATGCGTTTCAATGGCAAAAGAATCGGCGCCGAAAGTGGGCCGATTCCCAACATTCGTCACCGAATCAAAACACTCGTTCTTTTGACCGCTGCCAATCCGCGCCCGTGTGATGTACACCCCATCCCTGGGCACAAGTTCTTCGTAGTGCGCCAGATTAATCGTCGGCACGGTATATTTCGCCCCATATCCGCGTCCGCGTCCGGCCGTCGACAGAATGCTGAACGGACGCCCCAGCAAGTGCCGCGCCCGGCTGATCCGCCCTTCGGCCAGCAACTTTCGGATGTGGCTGCTAGAAACCCGCTCCCCGCGCAAACGCATCTCCGGATAATCATGCACCTCGAATCCCATCTCCCGCCCGAACTCGCGCAGCGCCTCAACATTTCCCGCCGCCTTGTGCCCGAAATGGAAGTTGTAGCCCTCATGCACCTCGCGGGCATGCAGCCGCCGTTTCAGAATTTCATGGGCAAACTGGTGCGGCGTCATCAGCGAAAGATCGCGCGAGAAGGGAAGCAGCAGCACCGCGTCAATCCCCGTGGCTTCCAGCAGCCGCAGCTTTTCCGGCAGCGGAGTCAGCAGCTTCAGTCCGTGATCGGGACGCAAGATGCGCGCCGGGTGCGGCTCAAAAGTTACAACCACCGAGTGCCCGTGAGCCGCCCGCGCCCGCCGAACAATCTCGTCAATCACCGCCCGATGAGCCCGGTGTACCCCGTCAAAATTCCCAACGCTGACGATGGCCGGCCCGAAGTCGTGAGGGATGTCGTCGAGTTTATGGAAAGTCAGCATCGAAATCGAAAGCCTTTTTTTACCGCCGAGGAGGAACGAGTCGTCAGTCGATGGTCGTCAGTCGTTAACTGCAATCCTCTGCAATCCCCCGAACTCTCGCTGCGCGGACGCCAACGACTAGCGACCAACGACCGACGACTGATTCAAATCTCAAACTCCAGCTTCATCCCGTCAAACGCCAACTCCACCCCTTCAGGCAGCGTCCGGTTCGTCGCCTCGTGTGGAAGATCGTGGCAGATGTGCGTGAAAAACGCGCGCTTCGGTTTCACCGTTTCCACGATCTTGAGCGACTGCCCAATCGTCGAATGCGTGGGATGAGGCTCATAGCGCAGTGCATCCAGGAACAGTATGTCGAGCCCGCGCAGTTTCTCTAGCGTTTCGTCCGGAACTGAGCTGTGATCGGTAAGGTAAGCAGCCGATCCGAATCGAAACCCAAGAATCGGAGTCTCGCCGTGGATCACCGTCACTGGCTCAAAGTGTGCGCCGAACAATTCAACCGGCCCTTCGATCGGATGCAGATCCACCAGCGGCAATCCGCCAAACTTATAGGTAGCTTCAAAAATGTAACGAAACATTTTGCGCAGAAACTCACAAGCATGCGGTGCGGCATAAAGCGGCATTCTCGCTGGTTTGTGTCGATACGTCAGAGGACGCAGGTCGTCGATGCCCAGAATATGGTCGGCGTGCGTGTGCGTGTAGAGCACGGCATCGAGCTGCGTGATGTGTTCGCGCAGCGCCTGTTCGCGGAAATCGGGCGTGCTGTCGATCATCACGTGCCGCCCGTTATAACTGATCATCACCGACGGGCGAGTGCGCCGGTCGCGCGGATCCGGCGATCGGCAGACGGCGCAGTCGCAGCCGATCGTGGGAACTCCCATCGAAGTGCCGCTGCCCAATACCGTCAAAGTCGCCTGCATCAGCCCTTGGTTCCTGTAATCGGACCTGGCGCTTGCGGAGGCCGCGCCAGCGCGTTGGTTACTTCGACGTACGCCATACGCAGCTCGTAGAGGCAGTTTTGCAGGAATCCCTGCTCTTTCGGAGTGAGATTGCCTTTGGTCTTTTCGGCGATCATGCCCAGCGTGTCGATGGTCTGCCGCGCGCCGATCAGGTCGACTCCCGGTTGTCCGCCCTGTTCGTGCATCATGCCAAGCTGCATCATGGCCGTCATGTAGAGCGAAGCCATGAAGCGTTCAAAATTCATTTCGAGCTCTTTGGCCGAGTGTCCGCTGAGTTCGACTTTCGTATCCAGGTCGCGCGCCGACCGTTTGTAAGCGTCATGCTGCGCCTGCTGTTCGAAAGCGGTCGGCGGTTCGGGAACATCGGACTCGGGAGCGATTGCGACGGACGCTGGTTCCGACACGGTTGCAACGGGCGTCGGAGCAGGCGATGGCGCAGCCGCCGTCGCCGTCGCTATCGGTGTCGCTGGCGAGGGTACTTGCTCTTCGGTGGAATCGCGCAGTTCTCCGTCGGAAGTGAACAAACGACGGTCGCTTACTTTGAGTTCGCTTTCTTCTTTTCTTTTTTGAGTCATAGGTTTGACCTGATTGGTTCTAACTCTTGTCAGAATTCAGGCGAGCGGCAGCTCTGCTGCCTTCACCTTCGCCGTCCCCGCGCGCAAATCCCTCCCCGCACCTTCGCGGCGCAGATAACCCAACGCGACCGGACGATCTCCGCCGGCCAGAGGCAAGATCGCACTGCTGGTGATCTCGCCGACTTCCTTTTCGTTGTCGTCGTAGCGCGCCAGAACCTTCGTTCCGGGTTCGGGCAGCGCGCCCTCGACCGTGAAAGCTGTGAACAGCCGATGCACGGCGCCGCGAGAGCGGATACGCTCCACGATTTCCTGCCCGAGATAGCAGCCTTTGGTGAAACTCAAGGCGCGTGTCTGTCCAGTTTCCTGCGGCAGATCGCGCTCGCGAATATCGACGCCAAAACGCGGGATGCCGAAGCTGATTCGTCGCAACTCCAGCGCACTGGCGCCAACGGCGATCCCGCCAGCCGCAACCAACGCATCCCATGTCGCCTTGCGCTTGTCTGGAGCCAGCCAGATTTCGTACGACGTGCCCGAGGAATCGTCTCCCCTCACCACGGTGCATTGCGGGCAGCCGCACGTGCACTCGCATTTCGGCGAACACGACTCTAACGGCGCGAGCTCAGGGAAAATAATGCCCGCGCGTTTTAGCACATTCCGCGATTCAGGACCGGCCAGGCCGAGCGCGGAGAGTTGGTCGCTGATGTCGGCGATTTCAACATCGTCCGCAATAATGTAGCGATCAAACAGCTGCAATACCTTGTCGCGCTGGCTACGTTCCGCATCCACCAGCAACGAATCGCCACGCTGAAACACATATAGATCGGCCTGAACGTGGCCTTGCGCGTTCAGCATGAAGGCATAGATACCGTGGCCTTCGGCCAGATCGCGCACGTTATTGGAGACCATGCCGTTCAGCCAGCGGACGCGGTCTCCACCCGTTACCGCGATCTTCGCACGCCCGCCCAGGTCATAAAGTCCGCAGCCGGAGAGCAACGCCTGAAACTCACCGCGAGCGTTGCCGTAGTCCGCGTGCGTGGTCGATCCGGTTACTGAGTTCTCGTGCAATGCAGTGCTCATGCGCGTTCATTCTGATTATAGCGGAGGCCGGCAGATACAGAACGCGGCAGCGGGACGCCGTGCAATCCCATGGCGCGTTGGTGTTTCTCCGCCGCTGTTTCTGTTATCTTCGATTCGCGTGAGCCAAAAGAGAATTGCCGTAATCGCCGGCGACGGGATCGGGAAGGAAGTCATCCCGCAGGCTGTGAATGTCATGGGGGCCGTTGGCGCCGCGGTCGAAATGACCCCGTTCGACTGGGGAGCCGACCGTTACCTCGCCGATAAAGTCACCGTCCCGCCCGATGGCTTCGCCGCTTTGGCCCGCGATTTCGACGCCATTCTCGTCGGCGCCTTCGGCGACCCGCGCGTCCCTTCGAACATTCACGCCAAGGAAATCCTGCTCGGCATGCGCTGCCAGATGGATCTCTACGCCAATGTCCGCCCGGTGCGCCTGATGGACGCATCGCTCTGCCCGCTCAAAGGCATCGAGCCCAAAGACGTTGATTTCGTCGTATTCCGCGAAAATACCGAGGGTGTTTACGGCGACCTCGGCGGTGTTTTCAAAAAGGGAACGCCCGACGAAGTTGCGATCCAGGAAGACGTCAACACGCGCAAGGGCGTCGAACGCATCATCAGCTACGCGTTCGAGTACTGCGCCAGTAGCAAAAAAGTGGACGGCTCGTCGCGCCGCCGCGTCCTGATGTGCGACAAGTCCAACGCCATGACCCACGCCGGCGGCCTGTGGCAGCGCGTGTTCAAGGAAGTCGCGGCGGCGTTTCCGCAAATCGAAACGCAGCACATGTACGTCGACGCGCTCTGCATGCAAATGGTGCGCGATCCGCGCGGCTTCGACGTCATCGTCACAAATAATATGTTCGGCGATATCATCACCGATCTCGCCGCCGGATTGCAGGGCGGCCTCGGGATGGCCGCGAGCGCCAACCTGCATCCGGGGAAGACTTCGATGTTCGAGCCCGTGCACGGTTCCGCGCCGCCGATTGCTGGAAAAAATATTGCCAACCCCTTCGGTGCGATTCTGACGGCGGCTATGATGCTGGCGCATCTGGGCATGACTAGCGAAGCGCAGAAGATCGAAGCCGCCGTGTTCGAAGCCGTGCGGCAGAAGAAAACAACGGCCGACATCGGCGGGACCCTGGGGACGCGCGAGGCGGGCGAGTGGGTGACCGAGAAGGTCGCGAATCACTAATGGCCTTGGCGATCGCCAATTGTTTCAAGATGGAAGTGTTCATCACAGAGGAAGCATGAAGTTTCGTGAAACCACTATAGTTGGCCTGCTCTTTGCAATTCTGGCGTGCGGAGCATGGTCTCAGGACCAGCCGCAGACTGCACAGTCCCCCGCGGGCGATGCCGCCCGCGCCACACAAACTCCACTAGCCGCACCCGAAACCATCGTCTCGCCCCAGGAAGCCAAAGAACTGTTTCGTTCCGTCGACGAAATCCTGCAGTTTGTAAGCAAAGATACCGGCCTGCCCATCGACCACAAGGTGAAGCGCAGGCTGACCAAGCGCGATGATGTGCAGTCCTACATCGTGAAAAGCATGAAGGACGACAAAGACGCAAAGCGCCTGGAGAGATCGTCGGCGGTGCTGAAGAAGTTCGGCCTACTGCCGCGAAATTTCGACCTCTCTAATTTCTTAGTGGTGATGCTCCGCGAACAGGTCGCCGGATACTACGACGTCAAAACAAAAACCGTGAATCTGCTGAATTGGGTTGACGCCGAGCAACAGAAGCCGGTGCTGGCGCACGAGTTGACGCACGCGCTCCAGGACCAGTCGTTCGGCATCGAGAAGTGGATGAAAGGATCTTCGGGAAAGACTGATAAAAAAGACGATCCCAGTCCAGCCGACATCATAAACGACGAGGAAAGCTCGGCACGGCAAGCCGTAATCGAAGGCCAGGCGATGGTGGTGCTGCTCGATTATTCCCTGGCGCCGACCGGCAAGACATTGCTCAATTCGCCGCAAATCGTCCAAGCGCTCAAGGACGGCATGCTCGTCGGTACCGCCGACACTCCCACGTTTCGCGACGCTCCGATTTTTCTGAAAGAGGAACTGACGTTCCCCTATCGCTACGGACTCGACTTCACCGCCGCGCTCCTGCAGGCGGGCGGGAAGGAGTTGGCCTACGCAGGCGCCTTCAAAGATCCGCCGAAGACAACGCGCGAAATTATGGAGCCGCAAACGTACTTGGCCCACGAGAAACTTGAACCAGTGAAGATGATCGACATGGAGAAAGACTTCAAGGGCTACGATGCCTTCGACATCGGCGCCATGGGAGAATTCGACGTCGATGTTCTGGTCGAGCAGTATGCGGGCGCAAAAGAAGCTGCTGCGATCTATCCAGCGTGGCGCGGCGGATACTACTACGCCGGCAAGCCCAAGGCTGACAAGTCGGCGCCGATCGGCGTGCTCTACGTTTCGCGATGGTCGAGCGACGCGAAGGCATCGGAGTTCGCGGCGGTGTACGCGAAGTCGCTGGCGCAGCGCTATCAGGAGCGGCAGGGACTCGGCATGGATGGCAAGGTTGCCGACGATGCTCCGCCAGCCGATTCCTGGCGCACTTTACGCGGAAGGCATGCCTGGCTGACGGAAGAGGGAACTGTTGTGATTGAAGTCCGCGGCGATGCCGTGCTAATCAGCGAAAGTCTGGATGAAGAGACGACCCACCGCGTGGAAGCAGACTTCTGGCCGGAACCGCAGGCCGCGCCCGCCAAGCCATGAGTTTCCTTCTTGTATAATCACAGATTCCACAGTCATTCGCGACAATTTCGGGTAAACCCCAATCAGGAGCGCAATTGCACCAGGCAGAGATAGGCATTATCGGCGGTAGCGGTTTGTACCAGATGCCGGGCTTCAATGACGCGCAGGAGGTTCGCCTGCAAACTCCCTTCGGCGATCCTTCCGATGCGTACGACTTATGGACTCTGGAGGGCCGCAAGGTCGCATTTCTTGCACGCCACGCCCGTGGCCACAAGCTTCTGCCGAGCGAACTGAATTTCCGGGCCAATATTCATGGCTTTAAGCAGCTGGGAGTCGAACGCATTATCTCGATTTCCGCCGTGGGCTCGCTAAAAGAAGAACACAAGCCGCTCGATTTTGTGATTCCGAACCAGTTTATCGATCGCACCCGGCACCGCATCGATACCTTCTTTGGCGACGGCGTTGTGGCCCACGTCGGATTTGGCGACCCGCTGTGCGACGAAATGGCCAGGGTGGTCCTCGGCGCATGTAAGGTTGCGGACGTACCCGCGAAGCTCGGTGGAACCTACGTTTGCATGGAGGGTCCGCAGTTCTCCACTAAAGCCGAATCGAATATCTATCGCAGTTGGGGCGCGGATGTGATTGGCATGACCAACCTGCAAGAAGCCAAGCTCGCGCGCGAAGCCGAAATTTGCTACGTCACCATCGCCATGGTGACCGACTATGATTGCTGGCATCCGCATCACGATGCGGTGACGGTCGAACAGATCGTTTCGGTTCTGGTCAAGAACGCCGAGAACGCCGCGAAGGTCGTGAAAGCGGCGGTGGCAGCGATGCCGCCGGCACGCGATTGCAAATGCGGACGAGCCTTGGCGAACGCGATTCTGACCGACCCGGTAGAGATTCCAGCGGCGACAAAGGAAAAGTTGCGGTTGATATTGGGAAAGTACGTGAAATAGTCGTTGGTCGTCGGTCGCTGGTCGTTAGCGAACGTCAATCCGAAACTCGCAGCTTAGCGGTGTGCTCGCCAACGACTGACGACCATCGACCGACTTACGGAGACTCATGAGCATTCTGGTAGTAGGTTCTGTAGCTTTTGACACAATCGCCACGCCTTCCGGCCGGGTGACCGACATCCTCGGAGGCGCCGCGACATATTTCTCGCTGGCGGCAAGTTACTTTACCCAAGTCCGCATGGTCGCGGTCGTGGGCGACGACTTCAAGCCCGAACACGAAGCCGTCTTGAAGGCTCGTGGCGTCGATACCCGCGGTATCGAGAGGACAAACGGTAAGACCTTCCGCTGGGGCGGGCAGTATCTCGACAACCTCAACGAGGCCAAGACCGATTTCACGGAACTGAATGTATTCGAGAAGTTTCAGCCGCGCATTCCCAAAGAATATGCGGACACACAGTTCCTGTTCCTCGCCAATATCCACCCGTCGTTGCAAGCGGCGGTGCGCCGGGAGATGAGCGGCGTGCGCTTGACGGGCGGCGACACCATGAATTTCTGGATCAACGGCACGCCCAAGGAATTGGCGGAAACGTTGAAACTAGTGAACGTTCTGCTGATCAACGACACGGAGACGAAGATGCTCGCCGGCGAGAAGAATCTTCCGCGCGCGGCCAGAAAAGTTCTCGCCATGGGGCCAAACGCTCTTGTGGTGAAGCACGGCGAGTACGGAGCCACGATTTTTTTCCGCGAAGGAGCGTTCGGCGTTGGATCGCATCCCTTTCGCGCGCCGGCGCTGCCCATCGACGAAGTGAAAGATCCCACCGGAGCCGGCGATTCCTTCGCCGGAGGTTTCATGGGTTACATCGCATCGCAGGGTGAGGTCAATCGCGAGATCTTAAAGCGCGCCTTGTTTTACGGCGGAGTGATGGGATCGTTTGCCGTGGAACGCTTTGGCACCGAGCGTCTGCAGAATCTCACGCGTGAAGAAATCGACGCGCGCTTTCAGATATTCCGCGAACTGACGCATTTGGAATAAGACCATCGCTCAAGCCGCGGTTGATTCCGGTGAGCGCAGATTGAGTAACAAAGACGGCAACAAAGACAGCGTGAAGCCAGCCGCCGTTCCCGACACCAGCGCGGCCCGTGTGGCCGGCATCGCTGCCCTTGTGTCTCTGTTTTCTTTTTTTTACTACTTTCAGCACAGCGACCTTCTTCTCTACGGCGACGCGGTCGCACACATCAATATCGCGCGTCGAGTGTTCGACTCGCGGACCCCCGGTCTGCTGCAGTTGGGCACCGTGTGGTTGCCGCTGCCCCATCTGCTGATGATCCCTTTCATTTTCGTGGATTCGATGTGGCAAAAAGGCGTGGGTGGCTCGATCCCTTCGATGATCGCCTACGTTTTCGCGGTCGTGGGAATCTTTCGCCTGGTGCGCGGTGCGCTCAACACCGATCTCCGCACCAAACCGGCAGCGGACATAGGCGCATGGGCCGCAGCATTCGCCTTTGGAGCCAATCCCAACCTGATCTACATGCAGGCGACGGCCATGACCGAGTCGCTGTATCTGGCGCTGTTCATCTGGGCCGTCGTGTACTTCTCGGAGTTTATCCGAAGCCAACGATCCAGTCCCGAAGGGACGGACGAGCTTAGCCCCGCGCTTCAGCGCGGGGTAAGGCGGGAAGAGGGATCGAAGTCCCGTAGGGACGACCGAATTCTTACCGGCACCGCGCTCCTGCGCTGCGCCGGTTGCCTGGCCGCCGCGGAACTCACGCGCTACGACGGATGGTTTCTGGCAGGAGCGTTGGGAGCGGCGGTCGTAATTATCGCGCTCCGGCGATGGCAGGATCGCGCCTTGCGCGCGGCTGCGGTGAAGTTTCTGTTGGCCATTGCCGTGGCTCCAGTTCTGTGGCTGGCATACAACGCGGCAGTCTATGGAGACGCTCTGGCGTTCGCCAACAGCCCGTATTCGGCGCAAGGAATCGAGCAACGTGTGCACGCTCCCAATCCAGCGTTCCACAATGTCGGTGTGGCGGCGATCTATTTCTTGAAATCGGCGCAACTCAACCTCGCGGAAGGGAACTGGGGCCGCTTTTGGCTGGCAGCGGCCATTCTGGCGTTGGCCATCGGAGCGTGGAGATTGCGCCCGCAGTCGGCTGCGTGGGTGTTGCTGTTCCTGTGGGTTCCGTTGCTGTTCTATGCCCTGTCGATTGCCTACGGCTCGGTGCTCGTTCATGTCTCCACGTGGTGGCCGTTTGCCATATTCAACCAGCGTTACGGACTCCAGTTGTTGCCGATGTTCGCGGTTTCGGCCGGAATGTTGACGGCTTCTGTCTTTCTTCTCAGCGCGAGAGGCCGGCACAGCGGAAAGCTGACGGCGCTGATGTTTGCGCTGGTCGTTGCCAGTTACGCATCGGTGTGGAGAGCGGGCCCCCCATGCTTGCAGGAAGCACAGAGGCAGTGGGCGACACGCAGTCCCTTGAATTCCTCAGTACAGCAAATCGTCGCCCGCTTGCCGCGCCGCGCCAGGTTTCTCATGGATATCTCGGAACATGTCGGCATCATGGAGCAGGCCGGAATCCCGCTGCGTCAGGTGGTGAATAGCGAAGATCACCGCCCATGGAAACGGCCATCCGATCCTGATGGCCTCTGGGAGCACACGCTGGCCGACCCGCCCCGCTACGTGGACTTTGTGATTGCCTTCGACGGCGATGTCGTGTCTCAGCGGGTGAATCGAACCGATCTTTTCGAGCTGACCGAAATTCACGCGACCGGACAGCCCCACGCCCACATCTACTCGACGCAGGTCGCCCCGAATCAGCCGCGTTAACCCTCTCTCGAAAGGACAACGGAAAGCGCCGGAGGGCGGTGGTAGAATCCGCTCCGGGGCCAGTGCCGCGCGCTTTTCGCGCAGCTAGGTCGTCGAGTCCAGGCGCTCTCATGAACCCAATCCACCAAACCATCGCGCTGCTGCGGAATGAACTGGGAGTGGTGCTGAGTTCGACACTGGCGCGCTTGCTGTTGGCGGCGATCCTCGGCGGCATCATCGGCCTCGAACGCCAATTGCGACGCCGGCCGGCGGGTCTGCGCACAAATATGTTTATCTGCTTCGGCGCGGCCATGTTCACCGTGCTGTCTCGCCAACTCGCGGGCGTGGAATCCGACAGCGCGCGCATCGCGGCACAGATCATCCCGGGCATCGGTTTCATTGGTGCCGGTTCAATCCTGCACGCCCGCGCCTCGGTGCAGGGCCTGACCACGGCATCCACGTTGTTTGTCGTGGCGGGAATTGGGATGGCGGCGGGCGGCGGACTGTATCTGACCGCGTGCTTTGCGACCGTCATCATTTTGATGGCGCTAGTAGTGCTGGGGCGAATGGAGGCCACCTTCTCCCTGAAGACGTTTGCCACGACCTACGAGGTGACCGGCCGCAACGTCGACGGGATGTTGCGCGAAGTGAATCGCATCCTGGAATCCGAACAACTCAACCTGCACAGTGTGCACATCGCAAACGCCGACCCGGATTTCCGCATGGTGTTCTCGGTGGATGGTGAGCGGGATCAACAGAGCGTCTTTTCCATCCGCTTGCACGAGTCGACAGCCTTTGCCGTCGTGACCACGCTCGGGACCGCGGAGCGCGAATGAGTGTGCGGAAATGAGTGCCCGGAAATGAGCGCGCTCCAGAATGAGCAAAGCCCGAAGCTTTCCTTCACCAAGGCGTCGGCCTGCGGCAACGATTTTCTCCTGGTGGAAGCCTCGCACGCTCCTGGCGACTTGAGAGCACTGACTCGCCGGCTGTGCGACCGCCATAACGGAATCGGCGCCGACGGGGTGGAGTGGCTGTTTCCAGACGCGGAAGCCGACATCGACGCCCGCCTCATCAACGCCGATGGTTCGGCGGCTGAAATTTCCGGCAACGGCACGCGCTGTGTAGCGGCAGAAATTTGCGCGCGCGAGGGCAATGCCGAAGTCGTAATCCGCACCGGTGCGGGATTGAAGACTTGCCAGTTCGTGCGACGCCGAGGCTCAACCTTTGAGTTTGAGGCGAATATGGGCCAGCCCGAGGTCGGCGGTGAGTTGTCGATTGAGACCACGTCGGTCCGCGCGATCGGCAGAGAAGTCTCCATGGGCAATCCGCACTTCGTGATCTTTGTGGAGGACTTTCCGGAGGGCTGGCAGCGTCAGGCCGCGCTGATCCAGACGCAACCGCAGTTCCCCCAAGGAACGAATGTGGTGTATGCGTCGGTGCGCGGTACCCACGAAGTCGAGATCCGTATGTTTGAGCGGGGAGCGGGCGAGACCCAGTCCTCGGGCACCGGATCATGCGCGTCCGCAGTCGCCGCAATTGCCAGTGGTCGCATCTCCTCGCCGGTAACGGTGATTGCGCCGGGAGGCTCGCAAGCGGTGCGCTGGCAGACGGACGTGTATCTGCTCGGTCCGGCAACTCTGATCTGCCGCGGCGAATTCTTCGTTTAAGATCGGAGTGTCAGGACTTTTCTGAATTCTTATTCCGAGCGAAGCGAGGGATCTGCAACTCGCCTGGGAAAATGCTGAAGATGGCTTCCGCTACCCAAAATCCGCGAATCAAACCGCGCGCCCTCCGCCCCGGCGATAAGGTTGGCATCGTTGCGCCCGCCTCGAACGTGAAACGTGACATGCTGGAAGCGGGCTGCGACGGGCTCCGCCAAGCCGGTTACGAGCCGTTTTATTTCGAGTCGATCCTCGATCGCGACCTTTACTTCGCCGGGTCGGTGGAGCGCCGCGCCCGGGAACTCGAAGACATGTTCGTGCGCGACGATATTTGCGCCATCGTTTGCGCGCGCGGAGGCTACGGCTCGAACTACCTGCCGCCGGCGCTCGATCCAAACAAAATCGTTTCGCATCCCAAAATTCTGGTGGGCTACAGCGACATCACGACGCTGGTCTGCTGCATTGCCGACTCGGCGAACTTCGTTACCTTTCACGGTCCGATGGTGGCAAAGGATTTTGCCCTTCCCGACGGCGTCGATTTGAACTCGTGGCAGAACGCGCTAGGCGGAGCCTGTGTCGAGGAGTGGAGCATCGCCCAAGGCTCGGGCGCGAAGCCGCTGGTCGCAGGCGAAGCCGAGGGAATCCTCTACGGCGGATGCCTCTCCATGCTGGCCGCATCGCTCGGCACGCTGCACGAGATTCGAACCGCGGGCACCATCCTCTTCATCGAAGACATCGCCGCCAAGCCCTTCCAGATCGACCGCATGCTGATGCAACTGAAACTGGCCGGAAAACTGAACGATGTGCGCGGCCTGGTTTTCGGCGAAATGCTGGATTGCCGCCAGAGTCCGGATCAGGATTACACGTTGGAAGAGGTAATTCTGCGGATCGTCGAAGACTTGCGCATTCCGGTGGCGTTCGGTCTGCGCTCGGGGCACGTCTCGCGAGCCAACATCACGCTGCCCATCGGCGTTCGATCGCGGCTAATCGTTAATGACGCGGTGGAACTGCGGATACTGGAAGCGGCAACGGCGAAATGAAACATCCAGGAGTAAGAAGCCAGATTGCAAAAGCAACTCCGATCCCGAGTGTCTCACTTCTGCAATCTGACTTCGGCAATCTGCAATCCCAAGAGATCAAATGACCCAGAAAAAACACATTCACCTCATCGGTATCTGTGGCACGGCGATGGCGTCGCTCGCTGGCATGCTGCAGGAGCGCGGTTTCCGCGTCACTGGCTCGGACGCGGCTTCCTATCCGCCGATGTCGACGTTTCTCGAATCCCTGGGCATTCCGGTCGCGCAGCCCTTTGCCGCAACGAACCTCAATCCCCGTCCGGATCTCGTAATCGTAGGCAACGCACTCTCGCGCGGCAATGTCGAACTGGAGCGCTTGCTCGACGAACGCATTCCGTTCTGCTCGCTGCCGCAGATTCTGCACGATGAATTCCTGGTCGGCAAAAACGTTCTGGTGGTTGCCGGAACGCACGGCAAAACGACCACGACCTCGATGCTGGCGTGGATTTTCGAAACCGCTGCACTTCAGCCCTCGTTTCTGATCGGCGGCATCGCCGAAAACTTCGGACGCAGCTTTGGCCTCGGCAATGGTCAGCACTTCATCCTCGAAGGCGACGAGTACGACACGGCGTTCTTCGACAAGGGCCCGAAGTTCCTGCACTATTTTCCGGATTCCGTGATTCTCACATCCGTCGAATTCGATCACGCCGACATTTACAAAGACCTCGACGCGGTGGAAACGGCCTTCAAGCGTCTAGTGAATCTGGTCCCGCGCCGCGGACGCATCGTCGCCTTCGATTCCAGAGAAAGCCCTGGCGCAAGTCTCGACCGCTGCCTGCTCAAAGCCTTCTGCCCCGTCGAACGCTACGGCGCATCCGAGCGCACAGAATGGAGAATCGACAACCTCAAGCTGGGCGAGGACAAAACTTCATGGTCGATCGTCCGCGATGGCAAACCCTGGGCGGATCTCGACTTTCCGCTTGGCGGCGAATACAACGTCTGGAACGCGACCGCCGCCGCCGCGCTCGCCGCAAACTACGGAATCTCGAAAGCCGCGATTGCGCAGGCTTTGCAAACATTTCGCAGCGTCAAGCGCCGTCTGGAAGTGAAAGCCGAAGTCAACGGCGTCACCATCATCGACGACTTCGCGCATCACCCAACCGCCATCGAGCAGACGATTCGAGCCTTGCGCGCTCGCTATCCAAAATCTCGCCTATGGGTCGTGCTCGAACCGCGCTCCAACACCATGCGCCGCAACGTGCTTCAGGACGCGCTGGCCCGCAGTCTCGCGCTCGCAGACCAAGTCGTCGTCGCGGCCATCTTTAAGTCCGAAGCGATCCCCGCAGCCGAACGCCTCGACCTGCATTGCGTGATCGGCGAGATTCAGAAGCGCGGCAAGCAGGCGCGCATTCTCGCCGACGCCGACGCCATCGTCGACACCATCGCTCCCGAACTCCGCCCGCGCGACGTGGTTGCCATTCTCTCCAATGGCGGATTCGGCGGTATTTATGAGAAGCTACCGCAACGCTTGCGCGCGCTCGGCGCGCAGACGCTCGGGGTGAAGAGCTAGGTGTTTCGCACCATTCTCATGCTGTTGTTTTGGGCCGCGGCGCTGCCTGTCGCGGCGCTTCTGGGGTTCCCCTGGACCTATCTGACCAAAGACATCAATTTTTTGTACCGCATGTGCATGTTCGCGTTAGCGACGGGCGCGCGCATCGCGGGCGTAAAGGTTCGAACGCTCGGCCTCGAAAAAATCGATCCCGCGCGCACCTACATCTTCATGTCGAATCACATCTCCAATCTCGATCCGCCTCTCACACTGCCGCTGATTCCGCGCCGCACTTCGGTGATGGTGAAAAAAGAATTGTTCAAGGTCCCGATTCTCGGCCACATCATGACGCTCGGTTCGCTGGTGCCCGTCGACCGCGGCAATCGCGATGCGGGTATTTCGGCCGTGCGCGACGCGGTCAAGGCCATCGAACAAGGACTGAACATGAGCATCTACGTCGAAGGGCACCGCTCGTTCGATGGCAAGCTGCTGCCCTTCAAGAAAGGTCCCTTCTATCTTGCCGAGGAGTGCAAAGTTCCGGTCGTTCCGATTACGATTTCCGGCACCGAAGCCTGCATGCCGAAAGCGCGCTTTGCGATTCGACCGGGAATAGCGACCGTGCAATTCCACGCTCCGATCGAGCCCGCGGATTTCGGCGACCGCGATTGCCTGATGGCCCAAGTGCGAGCGGCCATCAACAGCGGCCTTCCCGTGGACTTGCAGGAAACGGCGCCGAAAAGCTAACTTGGTAAGCCTAACTTCGTAAGCCTGAATTCGTGCCGCGATGAATAAACATGTCTGGCGAGCTGTCGCCGAAATCGGTTTTATCATCTTCCTTTTTTATTCCAATCTCTTGATGGGAGAATTCTCGCGCTCCGGCTTGGCGCGCGGAAGAGGTTTGACCTGGGCACTTCACGATATCTTCAGTGAAACCAATTTCGCGATTGCCGTGATCGCCGCACTGATCGGTTACGTCGTGGTGGAATTTCTCCGGAAGCGGTTGTGACGATTCGCCCGGCGGTTGGATTGGCCCATACCAATGTTGTCATCCTGATCGGAGCAGGACGACAACACCCCGCCTCATTCCCCCGACATCCTCTGCTCGTCCCTCATCATCTCCCAAAGCACCCGATGGATCCTCTTCTGATAGCCCCGCCCACCCCTCTTGAACCACGCCACAACGTCTGCATCTAGATATAAATTGATCTGCTTCTTGTTCTCCCGCCGATATCCCTGCCACTGCGGCATCAGACGCTCACCCTCGTCCGCCGAAGCCTGCAAGCGGCCAATCGCCCCTTGCCGTCGTCGCGGTTGACCTGCTGTTCTTCGCTTTTTCACAATGAGAAGGCTGTACGCACAGCCATATACATACAATTGCTCCAACGTACATATAATACTATACGTATAATATTACCTCTACAAAACGTTTCACGTGAAACACTCCTCCAAATATCCAGAAATAAGAGACTTATTCCCGCTCCGGCAGACTTCTCACAATTTTGGGACCGGGCCCCGGAGTTGTTCCGTCAGCAGGAGGCCGAGACCAGCCCGCGTCGCTGTGTCTTGTGGGATAAGGTGCCTCGGAGTTAAAATTCGGCTCCCGAGGAGTTTTCTCCATGCGAGCGCTTTGTCTTCCTCTCGTCGCCGTCTCCCTAGGCTTCCTTGTTGCTTGCGGCAGTGGTTCGCATTCGGCTCCGCTGAGTCCGGTGTTTACCAGCACTCCGGTGACGGCGGCTTCTCAGGGTGTGAGTTACAGCTATACGTTGGCGGCAACCGATCCTGCTGGCGGAACGGTGACCTTCTCGCTGGTCACGGAGCCGGCGGGTTCAACGCTCGCTGGCAGCACGATCAACTGGACGCCGACAGCGGCGGAGTCGCGGGCCTCGAACAGCTTCGAGGCCATGGCCACGACCTCGTCTGGAGGCACGGCGACGCAGTCGTGGACCGTGACTCCGACGGGCACGGTGACGGTCAATTGGGTTGACGCCGATTGGACGCCAACGGGCCCGGTGCAGACGCCCGTGCCGACGAACTTTCTTCCGTCGGCGCTTGTGCCGCAGGCGGATGGTTCGCTCCAGCTCTTGACGGGCACGTCGGTTTCGCCCGGGGTCTTCAACATTGCGCAGGTGCCAGGCGGATACTACTGGCTAATTCAAGGCGTTCCGCAGGGCCTGTCGCTGCCGCCGATCGGCTTTTGGACCAACAGCAGCACGTTCGATCTGGGCCACGATAACGTGGGCGTTCCGACGGGAGTGCTCAGCAGTTCCGAAGACATCACTCTTAATTTCACCCTCAGCGGGTTGGACGCTTCGGCGACGCCGGGGGTGGTGGGGTTTCTGACGGATAATCTGCCGGTGCCGCCGGTCTATCTGACGGCGACGCCGGGTCAGTCGACGCTCACGGGGTCATACAGCCTCAACAGCAGGATTGATTGGACCACCGTCAACACAGCATTTCTTGGGCAGTATGAGCCGTCGTCGCTGGGCGCGCTCAATAACCTGGTGCTGGGGCCGGAACTCACGTTGACCAATATGCAACTCACAAACGGAGCGGCGAACCCGATTAACGGGACGCTGGCGGCCAGTCCGACGGCATCGCTCGATCTGAATATTCCCGGATCGCAATGGGCGACGCTGATGCAGAATGTTGCGCCGGGGACGGCGACGCCCATTGGGTCGTGGCTTTCGCTTGCGGCGGAACCGTACGTGGTGGGCGTGAACGCAAAACCGGAGTTATTTGCTCCCACTGTCGGTGCTGCTCTTTACATGGTTCAACCCGATCCGACGAGCGGAGTTCCTTTTGCGATAACGGCGTGTCCGACTCAGCCATTCCTTTTCTCGGACGCGATCGAGCCGGCGGTTGTCAGCGATACGAATTTCGGGACGCTGTCATACGGAGATCCTTATCCCGCGAACTGGACGCGAGAGTTGGCCTTCTGCCAGTCGGTCAACGTGCCGTTTTCGGTGGGCTCGCAGAGCTTTCCGATGGCTCTGAACTACAGCGTGGTGGTTGACCCGGCGGCGCCCACGCTGGCTCCGCTAGCGGGGCCGGTCGTGAATCCGACGATCAATGGGACGAGCCTGTTCACGACCGCGAGTGTAAACACCACGGCGGAAAATCTAAGCTGGTCGGCGCCGAACGGTACTCCCTATGGCTACACGGTGAATGTGCTGCAAGTGATCGCGATGCCAAACGTCGTGGAATTCTTTACTGCCGGCACTTACAGCACAGCGCAAACTTCTGTGACGCTGCCGCCGCTGACGGCGGGCAATACTTATGTTTTCCTGATCATCACCCAGACGGATGGCGTCGCCAATATGCAGACGAGCCCGTATCGTTCTCAACTGCCGACGGGCATGGCTCCGGTGATGTCGGCGCTGATCACGGTCAACTCGGGCGCGGCGGCTGCGCAACTGCGCGGCGATGCGAAGCAGTTGGAGCGATTCCGGAATCCGAAAGGCGAGGTTTACCGGATCGGGGATAGTCCCAAGAAATGACTCACTCCCGCTCTGAAAGCTTCCTGACGGCCTTGGCGATCTCCGGGAGCTTGGCGTAGGCCGCGCAGCACTTCAACCATAGGCGGTGGTCGATGGCGGGGGCGCCGCTGACCATCGCTCCGGGAGCAACGTCATGGGGGATGCCGCTTTGGGCGATGGCGATGGCTCCGTCTCCAATCTTGACGTGGCCGCTGACGCCGACTTGTCCGGCCAGGATTACGTTGTTGCCTACGTCGGTGGTTCCGGCGAGTCCCACCTGGGCGCAGAGCAGCGTGTCGTGGCCGATGGTGCAGCTATGGCCGACGTGGACTAGGTTGTCGATCTTCGCGCCGCGTCCAATCCGGGTTTCGCCGATGCTGGCGCGATCGATGCAGGTATTGGCCTGAAGTTCGGCATTGCTCTCAATCACCACATTGCCGGACTGGACGATCTTGTGCCAGCCGTGGCCGTCGTCTTTATTCGTAACATCGCCCTCTTCAATTTTGGCGAAACCAAAGCCGTCGGAGCCTACGACCACTCCGTTCTGGAGCAGGACGTTGTCGCCGAGGTTGCAGAACTCTCGAACGACGGCGTGAGCATGGGCGAAGAAATTATTGCCGATGGTGGCTCCGCGATAGATGACCACATGGGAGAGGAGAACGGCTTTGTCTCCGATGACAGCGTCTTCGTCGATCACTACGTAGGGCCCGAGGTGTGTGTGCTTGCCCAGCTTCGCCGTGGGGTGAACGACTGCCGTAGGATGGATTCCGGGGGCATAGCGAGGTGGCTGGTAAAACAATTCGATGGCCTTGGCCCAGGCAAGGTATGGGTTCTTGCTGCGCAACATGCCGGCGTCGATGGCAGGGAAATTCTCTGAGACAATCACCGCCGAGGCCTTCGTGATTCTCGCGGCGGCATTGTATTTGGGATTGGAGACGAACGTTAACTGGCCCTGTGCGGCATTTTCGATGCCGGCTACCCCGGTGATTTCAGTGTCGGGTAAGGCGTTGTCGAGGAGGGCGTTTAGGGCTTTGGCGATATCGGAGAGTTTCATGGCGGTATCCGGGAGAATTGTAGCAAGGCAGGTCTCAGGTCCTAGGCGTCAGGTCTCAGGAAAAACAAGAGCAAGGCACATTGTGAAATCCCATAGCTGCTTTTCCTGACACCTGAGACCTGGCACCTGGTACCTGCTTCACTGTTCGAACAACGTGACCTGCCTAGTATCCGGCTGGCTGCCTTTTCGGCGGCGGTTGGCTGAGCCGATGACGGCGAGCACGGTCACTGACGTTAACGCATCGCGCGGAACGAAGAGTCGCTGCGTGTTGGAGCGCAGGTCGGGAGGGTTCAGCAGGAATCCTTCGGCAGGATTTTGGGTCAGGTCGTTGGGCAGGATGCCTTCGATCACATCGCTGTCCTTGAACTTGAGGCGCACCCAGAGTCCTTCGGTTCTGGGACGCGTGGTAAAGGTCTTGCGCAGCATGAGGTCGGTGTCGGAAAATTCGCGGACGAAGTACACGGCCTTGATGTCGCGCAGATCGATGGCGACGACGTTGCCGGAGGTGTTGAGCAATTCGAGTTTGCCGTCGGCTACGAAATTGGCGGGAGAGACGTGGCCGCTGATGGAGTCGCGGTCGTGTTTCCGCACGATGACTTTTTTGTGAGTCGAGGACATGGGGCAAAAGGTGCTTTCCAGCTTGCCATCCCACCCATTCGCAAAAAACGTGAATGAGTGAGGCAGCCGCAGCGGGGGCAGCTCAGATTGAATTCTCGCACTTTCAGGGCGAATTCGTAGAGTTTGTGGCTTCGCAGTAGCCAAACTGTAAACCTTGTGGTATTTTCTCTAGTTTGCTGGAATTGTGAATTTGCGGTATAAGTCTAATGTATAGAGGAAGTTAGATTCTGCTGGCTAGGATCTCGGCGAAGGCCGGGCCGGACCCCTGTGGAAAAACTGTGAAAAACGCCCCGGCCGATCCCCTTTGAGGGATACCGCACGGCGACTAGGAAGGCATGGCCGACTACATATACACGCTGGAAACCCGGCTCTCGCCGGATCAACAGAAGGCAATCGCCCTCGTGTCCGACGCCGCGAAGGCGGCGGAGATGAACCTGTACCTGACGGGCGGCGCCATCCGCGACATCGTTACCGGGTTCCCCATCCGCGATCTCGACTTCGCGGTGCAGGGCAACGCGCTCAAGCTCCGAAAAGACCTGGAGAAGGCGGGCGCGGTCATCGGGGACGCCGACGACGACACGCGGTCTTTGCTGCTGACGCTGCCGGGCGGGGTGCGCGCCGAGATTGCCATGGCGCGCTCGGAGATCTATGACAAGCCGGGCAAGGCTCCGCAGATCGCTCCCTCTACGATCATCGAAGATCTGCGCCGCCGCGACTTCACGGTGAACGCAATGGCCTTGTCGATGAACGAGGGATCGCGCGGGCTGCTGATGGATCCGTTTAATGGAGTGGCCGACATCGAAGCGAAAGTGATTCGCGTGCTGCATAACTACGCGTTTCTGGAAGATCCTTCGCGGATGATCCGAGCGACGCGGTTTGCCACGCGCTTCCACTGGCCGCTGGAGGAGCGGACGCAGGCGCGGTATGAATCGGGCAAGGAAAACGGCTACATCGAGCACATACGAAATTCGAGCATTGGGTACGAAATCGAGCAGTTGGCTTACGAGGATGACGCGCTCGGCGTGCTGAAGGCGTACGAAAAAGAGGGATGGCTGAAGGTGTTGAATCCGCGCTGGAGCACGGCCAAAGCCGATACCGCGGGCCTGGGCGCGCTGATGAAGACGCGGCAACAGATGAACGAGCTTGGCTATACGCCGGAGGTTGCGCCGGCGGTGCTGCACTTCCTGACCGAGCGGCTGGGGGACAAGGATATTTCGGATTTGCGGCGAGCGATTCCACGCAAGGATCTGGTCGAGGCTTGGAAGGATCTGGATGCAAACGCGCACTCGCTGGCGAAACGGTTGACCGGTAAGGAAGCGGCGACGCCCTCGCGGACGTGGCAATTGCTGTCGTCGGCGCGTCCGGAGATGATTCTGTTTTTGGCGATCACGGCGAGGCAGCAGGCGGTGGCGCAGAAGATCAAGAATTTCTTTACCAAGTGGCGGCAGGTGAAGCAGAAGCTTCCTTTGCCGGAGATGACGGAACTGCGTATCACGACGGAGATCCCGTCGTACGCGAAGATTTCGAACGACGTGTTCCTGCTGTTGTTGGATGGCAAGCTGCGCTCGCGGACGGAGACGCTGAAGTATTTGAAGCCGCTGGCGCCGCCGCCACCGCCACCACCGCCGCCTCCGCCTGTGAAGCGCGGCCGAGCTGCGAAGGCGGCGGCCATCGCGGCTGCCGAAGCTGCCGCCAAGCCGATCGGGAAAGGCAAGGGGAAGGGAAAAGTCGCCGAGGCCCCGGCAGTTGCGGTTGCGCCAGTTGTTCCGGACAAGGCGAAGGCAGCGGCTGCCAAGCCGATGGCTCCAGTCAAAACCGCGAAACCAGCGGCGGCGGTTCAGCCGAAACAGGCGGGTAAGGTTCCCGCGAAGAAGCCAGCCAAGCCCGTGAAAACGAAACCAGCGAAGGCGAAGAAGCCGGCGGCGAAGGCAAAACCGAAGCCGAAGGCTTCCAAGAAGAAGAAATAAAAAGGCTTGAGAGGCGGCGCGGTTCGCGGCTTTTCGCTTGCTCCGCCGGTTCGAAATTGGACTATACTATGGCTATGCGGCGCTGGTTGTGCATAGCGGCGTTGGGCCTGAGTCTGGTGGCGATGCCTGTCTGGGGGCAGCGGCACGGCGGCGGGGGTGGCGGCCACGCGGCTTCGGGTGGAAGCTTCTCGTCGCATTCTGCTTTTCATTCCTCCGGTGTTAGTTCCGCGGGTGTTCATTCCCCTGGCATTCATTCTTCTGGTGTACGAGGCTACGGTGCCGTTCGCGGCGGAGTTGCGGGACGCGGCGCGGGCATCAACCTGCGAATCGGAAACTCCTTCTATCCGCGCCGAGGTGTCTACGGCCGGCGGTCTCACTCTTCGTATGCGCCTTACTATCCATACGGCTATTACGGGTGGTATGCGGATCCTCTGTACGACACCAACGACCAGGATACGTACGCGGACGAGTATCGCCCCGCGCCCGCCCAGGATGATGAAGACAGCGGAGTGCGACAGGATCTAGATGCGCTGAACGGAAAAGTCGACCGACTGCAACAGGATGTGGAAGCGCGCAATCGGCCCAAAGATACCGAACCGGAGACGGCGCTGGTGTTTCGCGACCGGCATGTGGAAGAAGTGCGGAACTACGCGATCTCCAACGGGACGCTTTGGGTGCTTAATGCGCCGGCTGCAAAGAAAATTCCGCTGGATCAGCTCGATCTTGCGGCCACGGTGAAGATGAACGACGATCGCGGCGTGGATTTTCAGGTGCCGGGACCGTCGCTCTCGATCATGCTGATGCGTTAGATGGGCCGCGTAAGTTGCACCGATTTCTGTCATTGCGCGATTTTCTCCAGCCAGTAGAATGAATCCGATCCGCCGAAAGCTAAAATCCAATCGCTAAGAACTTCATGAGCCAAAACCAGTTCGTCCACCTGCATCTGCATAGCGACTACTCTCTGCTCGACGGCGCCTGCGACGTCGAGAAACTGGTCGAGCGCGTCCATCAACTTGGCATGCCCGCCGTGGCCATGACCGATCACGGCAATATTTTTGGTGCGGTGCATTTTGTGAATGCAGCGCACAAGGTGGGCGTCAAGCCGATCGTGGGATGCGAGCTATATATCTGCAAAAAGGACGATCACGTCATCACGCGCACTCCGCCGGACGGGGATACGTACAACCACCTGCTGGTGCTGGCCGAGAACGAAGAAGGCTACCGCAATCTGGTGAAGATCACGTCGGAGGCTTCGCTACACGGGTTCTACTACAAGCCTCGCGTGAGCAAGAAGTTTTTGGCGGAACATTCGAAGGGGCTGATCGGGCTTTCGGGATGCCTGAAGGGTGAAGTGGCCGAGCGCTTGACGGAAGGGAACTACGACGCGGCGCGGGCGGCAGCGGGATTTTACAGCGATCTTTTCGGCAAAGAAAATTTCTTTCTTGAGATTCAGGACCAGGGTCTGGAGATGGAGCACCGCATCCATTCGGGCTTATTCCAGTTGGAGAAGGATCTGGGCCTGCCTCTGGTTGCGACCAACGATAGCCATTACCTTTGCGAAGACGACGCGCACGCGCAGGATGTGATGCTGTGCATTCAGACGGGGAAGTCGATTCAAGAGACGAACCGGATGAAGTTCGAAGGCAACCAGTTTTTCGTCAAGAACGGCGACGAGATGCTGCGTGTGTTCAAGGACGCGCCGCAGGTGATCTCGCGCACGCTGGGGATTGCCGAGCGCTGCAATCTACGGCTGGAGAAGATTCCCAGTCCGTTTCCGCATTTTGACGTTCCCGACGGATACACGATCGACAGTTATTTCGAGCACATCACGCGGCAAGGATTTGCCCGGCGGATGGAAAACCTGCGGGGCGCGGCGGCGAGCGGTCGGCTCAAGCATTCGCTGGCAGAGTACGAACAGAGATTGGCCCGCGAACTTGCCATTATCCAGCAGATGAAGTTCTCGGGGTATTTCCTGATTGTGTGGGATTTCATCCGCTATGCGCGGGAACGGGGCATTCCGGTGGGGCCGGGGCGNNGAATTGCTGTTTGAGCGCTTTTTGAATCCCGAGCGCATCTCCATGCCGGATATTGACATCGATTTCTGCATGAACCGGCGCGGGGAAGTGATCGAATACGTTACCCATAAATATGGGCGCGACAATGTCGCGCAGATTATTACATTCGGCACGATGGCGGCGAAGGCGGCGATCAAGGATGTGGGCCGCGCGATGGACATGCCCTACAGCGACGTGGACCGCATCGCGAAGATGGTGCCGACCACGCTGAACATCAAGCTGGACGACGCGCTCACGGAGTCGGTGGCGCTGCAAGAGGCATACCAGAAGGATCCGCAGGTGAAGCAGTTGCTCGACACGGCGCGGAAGTTGGAAGGTCTGGTGCGGAATTCCGGCGTACATGCGGCGGGGGTGGTGATTTCGCCGCGTCCGCTGATTGAGCTGGTGCCGCTGCACAAAACCAAGAATGACGAAATCGTGACGGCGTTTGACATGGTGGCCATTGAAAAAATGGGCCTGTTGAAGATGGATTTTCTTGGGCTGACGACGCTCACGATTCTCGACGACACGCAGAAATTGATCGCGCAGAAGGGCGCGAATCTGAAATTGGAAGACATTCCGCTGGAAGACAATGAGACGTACGAGAAGGTCTTCCACAAGGGACTGACTTCCGGCGTGTTCCAGTTTGAATCGTCGGGCATGCGCGATGTTCTGCGGCGTTACCAACCGAATTCCATTGAAGATCTCACGGCGTTGAACGCGCTCTACCGGCCCGGTCCGATTCAGGGCGGAATGATCGACGACTTCATCGAGCGCAAGCATGGACGGCGCAAGATTGAATATGAATTGCCCGAACTGAAAGAGATTTTGCAGGAGACCCTCGGAGTCTTCGTGTATCAGGAACAGGTGATGCAGGCGGCGAACAAACTGGCTGGCTACTCGCTCGGTGAAGCCGATCTACTGCGGCGCGCGATGGGCAAGAAGAATGCCGAGGAAATGGCGAAGCAGCGGGAGCGGTTTGTGCAAGGCGCGACGAAGAATGGCTTCCCGCCGAAGAAGATCGAGAAGATTTTCGATCTGATGGCGCAATTTGCGGGTTACGGATTCAACAAGTCGCACTCGGCGGCGTATGCGCTACTGGCGTATCACACGGCATATTTGAAGACGCATCATCCGATTGATTTCATGGCGGCGCTGCTGACTTCGATCACCGGCGACACAGACAGTGTGGTGAAGTACATCAACGAGTGCCGCGAGATGGGAATTGCGGTCGAGCCTCCGGATATCAATGTCAGCGACGCGAATTTTACTCCGCATGGACAGGCGATTCGCTTTGGGCTGGCGGCGGTGAAAAACGTGGGCGGGAATGCGATCCAGTCGATTGTGGCGGCGCGCAAGAAGCTGGGGCGAAATTTCCGCTCGTTCTATGAATTCTGCGAAGAAGTGGATTTAAGGCTGCTCAACAAGCGCGTGCTGGAGTCGTTGATCAAGAGTGGAGCAATGGATTGTTTTGGAAGGCGGGCGCAGTTGATGCAGGCGCTCGACTCCGCGATCGAGCAGGCGCAGAAAGCGCAGCGGGACGCGGAGTCTGGGCAGCACGGGCTGTTTGGCGTTTTTGCGGAGGAGACCGCCGAACAGGCGAACGAGTCGCTCCCCAACGTGCCGGACTGGGATGAGCACACGCGACTGGCGGCGGAGAAGGAAATCCTCGGATTTTTTATCACCGGACATCCGATGGAAAAGTACAAGGAGAAGCTCGCGGATTTGACTGCGCTCTCGACGCAGGAGATTTCGGCGATGAAGAAGTCCACGAATAAGGATGAGAACATCACGACGGCAGGTTTGATTTCGGGGTTGCGGGTGGCGAAATCGAGGCGAGGCGATCTGTGGGCGCAGGCCGCGCTGGAGGACATGGGGGGAAAGGTGGAGTTGTTGATCTTTCCCGAGGCCTACAAGAAACTTGCGGAAAAAGTAAAACTCGAAGTTCCGGTGCTGATTCGCGGCGGCGTGCGCATTGAAGAGGGCGCGAATCCGAAGGTCACGGCGAATGAGATCATTCCGCTGGACGAAGCGCGGGTACCGCTGCCGAAGGCGCTGCGCATCAGGATTCCGCTCGGGAGCGCGACCGGCGACACGGTCGATGCACTGCACGCGCTCTGCCTGGAGCGCAAAGGCGAGGCCAAGGTGCTTTTCGACGTGGAGCGCGACGGCGATTTCATGGTGGTGATGGAGGCCGAAGGCTATAATGTGATGCCGGACCGCACGTTTCTGGGCCGCGTGGAAGAGTTGTGCGGACGCGGCAGCGTGCGCGTCATCAGTTGATCCGTTCTGGTTAATAGATGCGTCCGATGAGACGAGCGAAAATAAAGCTGGCGGAGAAACTGGGTCACCGTCCGAAAGATGGAGCGAAAGACGGTGCGGAGATTGCTGCCGTCGCCGTCGCCGACTTCATGCTCTCGATGGTGGAGGCGCATCATACGCGAAAGAATGGGAACGTCATCAAGATGGAATCTGGATTGAAAGCGCAAAAGGAACTGGAAAAAATCGAGGGGCAGATCACACGCCTGCAGGCGGTGGAGGGGCAGAACGCGGAAACGCTGCGCCAGATCCAGCAACTACACGAGCGGGTGAACGACCTGCGCCGCGAGATCTCTTCGCATTTAAATGCGTGGGAGCGGACGGAGCTGGCGCGGCATCCGCAGCGGCCTTATACGCTGGATTATGTGGAGCGCATTTTCACCGACTGGAGCGAAATCCACGGGGATCGCGGTTTTCGCGACGATCCGGCGATNNGGCATGGCTCACCCGGAGGGATATCGCAAGGCGCTGCGGGTGATGAAGATCGCGGAAAAATTCAAGCGGCCGATTTTTACGTTTGTGGATACCGACGGGGCGTATCCCGGGTTGCACGCCGAAGAACGCGGACAGGGAGAAGCGATCGCGCGCAACCTACTGGAAATGGCGCGGCTGGAGGTACCGATCGTGACGACGGTGATCGGCGTCGGCGGCAGCGGCGGCGCGCTGGCGATCGCCGTGGCTGACCGCGTGTTGATGATGGAGAACTCCGTGTACTCGGTGATTTCGCCGGAGGGCTGTGCCTCGATCATGTGGCGCGACGCCAGCAAGAAAGAGCTGGCGGCGGAAGCCATGAAGATCACGGCGAAGGATTTGAACGAACTCGGCTGCATCGACGGCATTATCCCTGAGCCTCCCGGCGGCGCGCACACCGATCATGCGCAAGCGGCGGAGTTGCTCGATACAGCGTTGCAGCAAAATCTTGCCGCAATCAAGAAGCTGCCGGTCGGGGAGTTGCTGGAAACCCGCTATCAGAAATTCCGCAATATGGCGCAGTTCTTTCAGGTGGAAGCGTAGCTCCGCTCCTTGTTAGAGAATCGGCATATGCAAGCACGGTTGCACCAGGAAATCGAGCGAATTGATCTGCTGTAATGCCTGCTCCACCAGTGACGCTTTACATCCCTCCAGCGTAATCAGGAATGGCAGATGCGATTTTGTGCTGCCGGGTTTCTGCTGCACCGAATCGATATTGACTCCGCACCGGGAGAGAATTGTGGCCAGGCTGGCGATGATGCCGGGCCGGTCTTTCACCAGGAAACGCAAATAGTGCTTGGCGGTGAAATCGGCGGTGACGGTGGGCGTTATTTCGACGGGCTGTCCGGCTGGGCTAGTTGCCGATTGAGGGCCACTTTGCCGGGAGCGGGCGATGGCGAGGATGTCGGAGACGACCGCGACGGCCGTGGGATGACCGCCGGCGCCGTGGCCTCCAAAGACGGTTTCGCCGCCGTAGGTTCCGGTGGCCACGACCAGGTTTTGGCTGCCTTCGACGCGTGCCAGCGGCGACGAGAGTTCGACCAGCGAAGGGCGGACGGCGGCAAACAACACGCCCTCCTGCGACTCGGTTTTTGAGTCTTTTCTGAACTCTGCCCACGAAATCTGGCGAATGGTGCAGCCGAGTTGGCTGGCGAATGCGAAATCCACCACGTCGATGGGTGAGATCGAGCGCGCCATGACGCTCTCCGGGGCGACGTTGCAGTGCAATCCGACGCGCGCCAGAATGGTGAGTTTGGCGCGCGCGTCGAGGCCGTCGATGTCTTCGGTGGGATCGGCCTCGGCGAAGCCGAGCTTCTGCGCCTCGCGCAGAGCGGTCGCAAAGGGGATGCCGTTGGCTTCGATCTGGCTGAGAATGTAGTTGCAGGTGCCGTTAAGGATGCCGCGAATCTTGAACAGTTCATCGCCAGCCAATCCCTCCTGCAAGCCTGAGATCACGGGCACGCCGCCGGCGACCGACGCGCCAAATTGGATTTGCTGATTTCTCTGGCTGGCGAGGGCGATCAATTCGGGGCCGCAGCGGGCGATCAACTGCTTGTTGGCGGTGACCACGGATTTGCCCGACTGGAGCGCGCGCCGAATCCAGTCTTCGGCCGGCTGAAGGCCGCCCATTACTTCGACGACAATGTGCGCGTCGGAGGATAGAACGTCGTCGATGTTTTCCGTCCACTGCACCCCGGACGGAAGCCAGTCGACTTTCTTGCGCTCCACGTTGCGATTGAGGACGTGGGTCAGGCGCAGGTGGGTGTTCGCTCGCTCGCAAAGAATCTTCGCTACCGAACTGCCGACCGTGCCGAAGCCGAGGAGGGCCACGTTGCACATTGGAGCGTCGTTGGCCGTGACATCACGTTTGGAAGGACCTGTCATCGTTCTATTATCGCCGAAGGGGAATGGCGGCTGCTTGACCTTGTGCCGGACTCCAGCCAAGATGCCGCCCAAGCGAGGATTGGACGGATCATCCTCATGACGGAGGGGCGGCGATAGCCCGCGCCATTGATTTGCTGCCTGTTGCTGTCTTGATTAACCTCCGCCGCTTAGGGACGCGTATAATTAAGTGTTTTCCTGCTGCACTCCGCAAGTACTTTCGGGCGATGGGGTTTGCCCGGTCAATGAGATTTGTCGGATTAAGACCAGAAAGGTACAGGGATGGCCACAATTGATATCGTGCCCCAGGAGTCGTCAGGGCAGTTGGGGCAGAAGCGTGTCGTTAACGACATGAGCATTCAGGTTGCGACCGTGAACGGATCGGGGTCGCAGAGTTCGAACACGGTTTTGTTGCGCAGCATTTTCCAGATGGGCGTGCCGATTTCGGGGAAGAACATGTTTCCTTCGAACATTGCGGGGCTGCCGACCTGGTACACGATCCGTGCCAGCAAAGATGGCTACATTGCGCGCAAGAAAGAAATCGACCTGCTCATCGCGATGAATGCGGAGACGGCGCAGGACGATGTAAAGACGCTGTCGCCGGGCGCGTCCGTGATTTACGACGAACCGCTGGCGCTCGATAAGGTGCGCGACGATCTGGTGTATTACCCCGTACCTTTCGACAAACTGGCGGCGACGGTGGGCGCGGAAGCCAAGCTGCGCAAACTGATCAAGAACATGATCTATGTCGGCGTGGCAGCGCAGTTGCTGGAAATCGATTATACCGAGGTCGAGAAGGCAATCCGCAAGCAGTTTGCGACCAAGGCCAAGGCGGCTGCGCTGAATCTGGCGGCGGCCAAGGCGGGGCATGATTATGCCATCGCGAACTTGAAGAAGCGCGATCCGTTCTGCATCCAGCGCATGGACAAGACGAAGGGCAAGATCATCGTCGACGGTAATTCGGCGGCGGCGATGGGATGCATGTTTGCCGGGTGTACGGTGGTGACGTGGTATCCAATTACGCCGTCGTCGTCGCTGGTGGAGACGATGATCGATTACATGAAGGAATACCGCGTCGGGCCGGATGGTAAAGCGACCTTTGCCATTGTGCAGGCGGAAGACGAACTGGCGGCCGTGGGCATGGTGATTGGGGCGGCCTGGGCGGGGGCGCGATCGATGACTGCAACCGCTGGGCCAGGCATCTCGCTGATGGCGGAGTTTGCGGGCTTGGCGTATTACGTGGAGGTTCCGGCGGTGATCTGGAACATTCAGCGGGTGGGCCCATCGACCGGTTTGCCGACTCGCACGGCGCAGGGCGACGTGCTCTCGACGGCGTTCCTCAGTCATGGCGATACGAAGCACATCATGCTGTTCCCGGATTCGATGATCGAGTGCTTCACCATGGCGCAGGATGCGTTCGATTTGGCGGAGCGCTTTCAGACGCCGGTGTTTGTCATGTCGGACCTCGACTTGGGAATGAATAACTGGATGTCGGATCCGTTTCCGTATCCGGAGAAGCCGATTGATCGCGGAAAAGTGCTGACCAAGGCGAATCTGGAGAAGGCGGGTGGATTTGCGCGCTACCGGGACGTGGATGGCGACGGCGTGGGTTATCGAACGCTGCCGGGCACGGATCATCCGGCGGCGGCGTATTTTGCGCGCGGCAGCGGCCACAACGAGAAGGGACAGTACAGCGAGCGTCCAGACGATTTCGAACGCAACATGGAGCGGATCAACAAGAAGTTCGAGACGGCGCGATCGTTTGTGCCGCGGCCGGAACTGGCGGGCAGTGGCAAAGCGAAGGTCGGCATCATTGCGTATGGCACGACGCACTGGGCCATCATCGAATCGCGCGATCAGTTGTCGAAGGAGCACAAACTGGAAACGGACTATCTTCGCGTGCTTGCATATCCGTTTACGCGCGAGGTCCACGACTTCATAGCGCAGCACGACCGTACGTATGTCGTCGAGCAGAACCGAGACGGGCAGATGGCCAGCCTGCTGAAGCTCGATATCAAAGCGGAATTGACGCCGCGTTTGCGCTCGATCTGCCATGTCCATGGATTGCCGATCGACGCGCGCTCCGTAACCGACGAACTCATGATGATGGAGGGAAAGTAAGATGGGGACCACAACGAATACGCCGGCGCCGCCAGCTCCAGCGCCGAAAACGAATCGGATTGGGCTGCAAGTCCTGGACTATCGCGGCGGTAAGACAACGCTCTGCGCCGGTTGCGGGCACAATGCGATTTCCGAGCGCATCATTGACGCGATGTATGAGATGGGCGTGCCTCCTGAGCGCGTGGCGAAGTTCAGCGGCATCGGGTGCTCGTCGAAGAGCCCGGCATATTTTATGAACCGGTCGCACAGCTTCAACTCCGTGCACGGCCGCATGCCTTCGGTGGCGACGGGAGCGATGCTGGCGAACAAGAACCTGATCGCGCTGGGTGTTACGGGCGACGGCGACACGGTTTCGATCGGCGCCGGTCAGTTCGTTCACTTGATGCGGCGCAATCTGCCGATCATCTACATCATTGAAGACAACGGATGCTACGGTCTGACAAAAGGTCAGTTCTCGGCGACCGCCGATTTGGGGTCAACGCTGAAGAGCGGCATCGCGAACGATTTGCCTCCGGTCGACACCTGCGCCATGGCCATTCAGCTGGGAGCTACGTTTGTAGGGCGGTCGTTCTCCGGCGACAAGAAGCAGCTGCACACCATGCTAAAGGCGGCCATCGCGCATAACGGCACGGTGATGCTCGACGTGGTTTCGCCCTGCGTGACCTTTAACGATCACGTGGGGTCGACGAAATCATACAAGTACATGCAGGAGCATGAAGAGCCTCTGCACGAAGTGAGCTTTGTGCCGTCGTTTGAGGAAATCAACGTGGATTACGATCCGGGAACGACATTTGAAGTCACGATGCACGATGGGTCGAGTCTGCGATTGAAGAAGCTCGAACAGGAGTACGATCCCACTGACAAAATTGAAGCGGTGCAGCGGTTGATGAAATCGCACGCGAAAGGCGAAGTGCTGACTGGCGTGTTCTACATCAACGCCAAAGCGCCGAGCTTTATCGACATGCTGAACGTTACGGACCAGCCGCTGGCGACGTTGCCGGAATCGCGGACGCGTCCGAGCAGGGAAGCGCTGGCGCAGTGCATGGCGGAGCTGCAGTAGGCAAGTGGCGATGGCGGTGTGCAATTCACTCCAAGTTCACTTCGCTGCGCGGGCGGGAAGAATGGTGAACCGCTTGCGTCCGGCAATACGGTAAGTTTCGAAATCGTCGTGATCTACGGTCAAGATCACGCTCAGCGATTCGCGAGCCGCGAGATGAACCAGCGTGGCATCGGCAAAGTCCATGGGCCGGTCCTTGTACTGCGCCATCAAGGCACGGAGCGCGGGTAAATCGGAATCGGCCATGGAGCGTACGGCGATGGCGCCGGAGAACACGAACTTCCACGCGTTGGCGATGCTCAAGTTGCGTGCCGCGATGAGATGAAAGAGTTCTGTAAGGACGGCCTCGGTCGTGAGCAGCGGCAATTCAAGCGATGCTAGCGCGTCGAGACTGGCGTGATGCCAGAATTCATCAGCGTCTACGATGGCAATGATTGCACCGGTGTCAATGATTGCGGCGGGAGGCACGGGTTTCCTCGGCGTACTTACGGACGATTCGTTCGCGGACAACCTCTCGGGCCCGAGTGGCTAGCGTCGGATCGCCACTGTGTATGGTCCCGACGGTGGCCATCACGCGGCGCCTGAGGGCTGCCTGTTCGGCTTCCTCGCCATTCCGCGAGGTGCGGCGTTTCTGTAGCCAATCGGCCGTAATTGTCTCCAGTAATCCCGCCAGGGACGTGCCTTCGCGCCGTGCCTCACTCTCAAGGTCGGTCTTTGTAGCGGCGGAAACGCGCCAGCTGTAAACCTCGGTCTTCATGCACTACAGTGTAGTGCAAATTGCCGTTCTGCGCAACTGCCGAGCTTCTCCACCCCGTCAAGCCAAAACCGGGCTCGTCGGGGCCCCCGGTTTTCTCGGCTGGGACGGGGCAGACCCCCGTCACCACACGATTGTTACCCGCCCATAGTCAGCACCACGCGAAATCTCGCGCGGCCGCTGATCATCTGGGCGTAGGCTTCGACGGCTTTTTCCAGCGGGTACTGCTCGATCATGGGACGGACTCCGGAGAGCGTGCTGAACTGCATGGTGTCTTCGGAGTCGGGGGCGATTCCGGAAGCCCATCCCTGAAGCGCTTTGCGGCCTTCAATGAGCTGAATGGGACCGACTGTGATTGGATCCATGCTGGCGCCCACGACGACGAACTTGCCGTTGCTGGATAGGCCATTGAACAGGGCGGACATGGATTTCGCATCGGGAGCGGTGGCTAGAATGACGCGCGCGCCGCCGAATTTCTGCAATTCCGCGACTGGATCGCCCGCGGCGGTGTCGATATAGTGAGCGGCGCCGAGCTTTCGCGCCAGCGCTTCCTTGTCTTTTCCCCGGCCGATGGCAAAGGTGCGGAAGCCCATCTGGCGTGCATATTGGATTCCGAGATGGCCGAGGCCGCCGATGCCTTGGACGGCGACCAGATCGCCGGCGTGGGCCCCCGAATTGCGAAGGGCGTTAAAAACGGTAATGCCAGCGCAAAGCAGCGGAGCGGCTTCGGCGGCGGGCAGGTCGTCGGGGATGGCAGCGACGCCTTCGGCGGGCGACACCATGTATTCCTGATACCCGCCATCGTGGGAAATGCCGGTGATCTTCTGGTTTTTACAATTCACGAAATCGCCGCGGCGGCAGGGGTCGCAGGTGAAGCAGTGGCCGCCATGCCAGCCGACTCCGACGCGCTGGCCAGGCTTCCAGTTGGTAACGTCAGTACCAACGGCGTCGATGCGGCCGGCAATTTCGTGTCCGGGAACGCGTGGATACTGGATGCCGGGCCAGTGGCCCTCTTTTACCAGGGCGTCGCTGTGGCAGATGCCGCAGGCTTCGACCTTAATCCGGACCTGGTTGCGGGCGGGGTCTGGGATGTTTCGTTCGACGAGTTCGAGGTTACCGCCGGCTTTGGGAACTTGAACAACTTTCATTTTCGACATAGGGTCTTCCTCATGAATACAGGTTGATGGAATGGACTGCGCAGAGAAATAGATGTGCGAGGAGATGACAAGGACTCAGACTCCGGTTGAGGCCGGGCGGAGACACCCGGCGCTCCACTAGCTGGCTTTCTTTTTCTTTTTCAGCTCTCCTTCGAAGGAGTGCTCAGGGCTATGGCCGGGTTCGGGGAAATCGCTGTCGGCACCGTCTTGCATGGGGTCGGGGTTGCGGTGCGAGAGTTGGTCTTTCATGGAGTTGTTTCCCTTTTGGGTGCGTTCGTCCGGTTCCTGAGAACCCTTTCCGCGGTCGGCGTCATTGAGCAGATGATCGCTGGTGCTTTTCGGCATAGAAAGCCTTTCGAGATCGCTACGAATTAGAAGAACACTGCTTCAGGTTACGCCGAAAGCTGGCCTCCGGCAATGTCATCAATGGTCGTCCGTTTGCGGTCGCAAGTTGTTGCAATAGATGCGATAGGTAAATTTAATAGTCGATTAACCTGATCTTGAATCTAAAATAGAACATGGCTAGCAATTTTCGGAAACATTACCTGTTTGCCAGCGACTTCGATCAGACGTTGACCTTTAACGATACGGGTTACGTGCTGAGCGAACTGCTCGGCATTTCTGTCAAGGAATTCGAGCGCAAGGCTAAGGGCATGGCGAAGCTGAACCTGGTTCAGCAGGGCGCCGAACTCTCTTATTTACTCCTGCATGATCCCGAGTTCCATTCGCGCGTCCGGCGCGACCATCTGTTCGAGGTGGGCAAACGAATTCGTCTCAAGGACAATATCAAGCAGATTTACGAGATCCTCGACCGGCGGATCGATGGATTCCACTTCGACTTCTACGTGCTCTCGGCGGCGCCGGTGGAGGTGATCCAGTCGGCGCTGGAGGGGATCGTGCCCGAAGACCACATCTTTGGCACCGAGTTCAAATACAACGCCTCGGGCGAGATCGAGAGCCTGGTGCGCGCCACGGCAGGCTACGGGAAGGTTACGCGGCTGGAACAACTCGAAAAAGAGCTCGACATTCCCGCGGACCATGTGGTCTACGTGGGCGACGGCAGTTCCGACATTCACGTCATGCTGCACGTGAACCGGCGCGACGGCTTCACCATTGCCGTGTCGGAGTCGAAATTGGTCGCGCAGATCGCCAAGCGGACAGTGCTCGGCGACAACGCCCTGGCTACGCTGGTGCCGATTCTGGAAGAGATTGCGGGTTGGCAGCGGCCGCAGATCCGACAGTTGTTTGAGTCGTACGGCTTCCTGATTCAGGGATGGGACCGCGTGCAGACCGACTGGGTCACGCTGCGGCCGAGCGGCGTAATTGCGGAGAAAGCCACGGCGGCCGACGTGGTTTGACAGTGTAGCCGCGAAGTGCGTACAGAAGTGCGTACAACTAATTTCCCAGCGGCGGGTTCTTATCTGCCTGGGGCCGACGGCTTGGGGACATTCCCGACTTACTCCTAATGCCCACCTCACGAGAGGCATTCTATGATCAGGCTGTCCCGCACTCTTTTTGCAGTCTTGCTGGGGATTTCCGTGGGCGCGATGTGCGCGGGGCAGCAGCAAGCGCAACCTTCCGCGCCGGCGCGCGAGTGGACTCCGCAGGCGATTGAAGCGTTGCGGCAAAAGGCGCCGTCAAAAACCGAGTTCAACCTCGACCACTCGATGTTGATCCTGGCGTCGAAGCTTGATCCCGACAACGAGGATCTTCGCCGCGTGATTGCGGGCGTGAATGGAGTCTCGGTGCACATCTTTAAGTTTGCTGGGCCGGCGGCTTACGATCCGGCGAACCTGAACTCTCTGAAGGGTGAGTACAGCGCGGCGGGCTGGAAACAGCTGATGAACAACGAGAAGATCGCCGGCCAGGGAGTTACGAGCCTGTGGATGCGCATGGAGAATAACGCGATCAGCAATGTCGCGGTTCTCATGGTCAAGTCGGCGGAGGTGGACTTTGTGACGGTCTCTGGGTCCATCAGTCCGCTCGGCCTTTCGCATCTGGGCGGGCATTTTGGGATTCCGAAGATTGAAGGCGGAGTGATGGTTCCGAACACTTCGCGGCGGCCGTAGCGGCAGCGCCTGTCCGCAAAAGTGAGCAGAGATGGCAACGCGGCGGCGCTCAGTGATCGAGATTCAAAAGCAAAACCAACGGCCGCGGACAGGAGTGTCCGCTCTATGCTAATGGCTCTTGGGCGCAGGCGGCGCTACCTTCCGCAACTTCTCTTTTGCTTGCAAGGCTTCGTTGGTACGCGGATAGCGTTGAATTACGTGTTTCAACTCTTGCACGCCTTCGTCCTGTTTGCCGAGTTCGAGAAGCGCCAATCCTTTGTTGAGCTGAGCGGAGGCGGCCTTGTTACCCCCGGGGAAGTTTTGCAGAACCAGTTCGTAGTTCGTGACCGCGTTCTGGAAGTCGCCGGCCTTGAACTGAATCTCGGCTAGATAGAAATACGAATTTCCGGCCAGGTCGGTGTTGGGATAGAACTTGATGTAGTCGTTGAATTCCTGCGTGGCCACGTCGGTTTTCCCGCCGTTGTAGTCGCGCAGGGCGTTGTTGTAGAGCACGTCGGGCGGAGGCGCTTGCGCGATCGCCTGCTGTTGCTGCTGCGCTTGCGTCTGCTGCGCCGCCATGGACTGCTGCGCGGCCTGCATGTCCTCGATCTGCTTGCTCAGCTTGGCAAGGCGCACCTTGAGTTCGTCCATGGTGTCGTTGAGCGCCTGGATCTGCCCTGACATCTGGTCGCCCTGGCCGGAGCGGTCCTGTTGCTGCTTATTGATGGAAGCCTGCAGTTCCGCGATCGCGTCGCTGACTTTGGCGTTGGTGGCGGCGTTCTGTTCCAGCAGATTCTTCATGACGCCCATGCGCTCGTCGAACGACTGTTTCATCTGGGTCATCTGCTGCTGGAGCTGTGTGACCTGGGTTTGCAGTTCGACGAGGTCTTTGTTGACGGCGTGAGCGGGAGCGATCAAGATGGCGAGAAGCAGCGCTAGAGCTAGCGAGATGTGATGGGATTTCATAGTTCCCCTATTGGATGTCAAAAGGCCGTTCTTTCCGCAGCAAAGTAAGGACGGGCGCGGACGCCCGTCCCTCCACTGCGGTACCTATTTCTCGTAGACGAAGTGTCCGCGGCGATTCTGCTGCCAACAGCTTTCGTTGGACTCGCTGCAGAACGGTTTTTCTTTGCCGTAGCTGATGGTCTTGACGCGATCGCCGCCAACTCCCGCCTGAATCAACGCGTTCTTCACCGTGTCGGCGCGATTGGCGCTGAGAGCCAGGTTGTATTCGGTCGATCCGCGCTCATCGGAGTGTCCCTCGACCGTGATGCGGATGTTGGCATGCTGTTGCAGAAACTTGGCATCGCCCTGTAACGCAACTTGCTGATCCGGGCGTATCTCGTACTTGTCGTAATCGAAGTAGATATCCTTCACGCTTTGCGAGAAGAGTTCTTCTTCGGTGGCGTTCGACGCGGACGCGGGCGCGGGCGCAGGCGCGGCGTTGACGGTGACTCGCGCGGTGGCATCCTGGGTTCCGCCGGCGCCTTTGGCGATGAGATGGTAGGTGGTCGACTCAGTCGGAGTCACCGGACGCGAGCCGATCGGGTCCACCGGACCGATTCCGTCGATGCTGACGTCGGTTGCGCCCGTGGTCTGCCAGGTCAGCGTGGTCGGCTGGCCCGGATCGACCGTGTTGGGATTGGCCGACAACGAAGCCGTGGGTGCGGTCGCGTTGGGGGGCGGTGGCGGCGGTGGCGCAGCGAGTTTCTTTGGTGCACATGCGGCCAGGAACATGATTGTGGCGAGTGCAAATAGCGCGGCACCCCATCTCATCGTCGTTGTTACCGTTGCGTGCTTCACCAGGAACCTCCAGTTTCTTGTGCGCCTGCGTTGTGGCGTGCTGTTGACGGTTTTGCGGTAGAGCGCACTCTTGGCCAGCCGCAAAGCCGTTCTTTCGAAGACGTTTCTACTTCCAACTCCAGTTGGGCTGCGTGTTGCCGCCCTTGAAGGTCAATTGCTTCACGTTTGTGCCATCGGCCAGCATGGTCCAAATCTGGTCGCTTCCCGAGCGGTGAGACTGAAACACGATGTGCCGGCCGTCGGGAGACCAGCAGGGAAAATCGTTGCGCCCCGCGTCGTGGGTAAGTTGCACCCACTGCTTGCTGGCGGCGTCCATCAAGTAAATATCGTTGGAGCCCGGTTCTCCCGGTCCATACTTGCGCATCCAGGAGAAAGTCAGAAACTGTCCGTTCGGCGACCAGTTGGGCGAAACCGCGTAGCCTTGATCGGTCACGCGTTGCAAGTTGGTGCCGTCCGCTTCCATGGTATAGATCTGAGGCAGACCGGTGCGTCCGCTGACAAAAGCAATCTGGCCGCCGGTCTTGCGGTTCCATGTCGGGGAAACATCGGGCCCTTTGTCGTTGGTAAGGCGGCGCGAATTTCCTCCCGATCCGTCGATTACGAAAATGTTGGGATAGCCGTTGCGCGACGAGGAGAATGCGATCTTGCCATCGGGCGACCACGATGGCGAAAGATTCATGCCTCCGAAGCGCGGGAAGGCGACCATGCGGTTGAGATCGAACGAATACATCATAATTTCCCAGCCGCCTTTGTTGATCGAACTGAAGGCCAGGCGCGAGCCATCGGGGGAGATGCGCGGCGAAAGCGAAATGCTTCCCAGGTGCGTGAGTTGCTGTTGATTGGCGCCGTCGTAATCCATCATCCAGATTTCTTTGTGGCCGGAACGTTCACTGACGAAGTAGATTTTGCTTTCGGCGATGCCGGCTACGCCGCCGCCGAGGCGGAAGATGATTTCGTCGGCGAACCGGTGGGCGATGACTCGCACCGCGTCAGGGGTTGCGTTGTCGGTGTACTGCTTGCCCAGCACCTGCGGCGACTTTTCATTCTTGACATCGTAGAGCCATCCCTGCACCGTCACTTTGCCGGACGCTGCGCCCAGGTTGCCGAAGGCGAGCATGGAGGTGTTGGGCGGCGGGGAATTCCACGCCGAGAAGTTGATCTCGGAGGGCTGTCCCGGCTCCTGCAGCGGGTAAAAACTCTTGGAGACAAGATCGAAGATTCCGGCGTTGTCGAGGTCGTTCCAGAGCACCTCGTTGAAGGTCTTCAGCAGGTCGGCGTTCTTGGCGTCGGCGGTCGAGGGCTTGAAGTCGGATGCGGCCAGGCGTACGCGCTCGACACCGAGGCCGGTGCCGGTGCGAATCCAGTCCTGCGCGGCGCCGGTGGCCGCCAGCAGACACAGTAGGGCGGCGAGGATGAAGGCGTGATGTCGAGTTGGCCGAACCGCGTTACTCAATTTGCGCTCCCTAGGTGGTCGTTCGTCGCTAGTCGTCGGTCGTTGGCATAACCCCGAACGACTAGCGACGAACGACTGCCCTATCTCTTGTAATCGAACCAAAATTCCACTGACACTTTGCTGCCCGAATAAT
>PLUW01000014.1 GCA_003162935.1 Acidobacteriaceae bacterium | reverse complement strand
TTTTCTCCGACCATCGGCATCATCGGGGCGGTTCTCGGTTTGATCCAGGTCATGCAGCACCTGGACAAAATCGATGAAGTCGGAAAAGGCATTGCCGTCGCCTTTGTCGCGACACTGTACGGGGTGGGCGCCGCCAACCTCGTCTTGCTTCCGGCCGCTGGAAAATTAAGAATCCGTATTCGCGAAGAGCAGATCATCCGCGAAATGACAATCGAGGGCGTGATTTCAATCCTCGAAGGGATGAACCCACGCATGCTGGAAGAGAAGCTGCTGGGGTTTCTCACTCATGCTGGTGGATCCGCGGTCCCAGAGGGGTCCAACGTATGATCCGCCGCAAGCGACGAGCCAGCCACTCCAACCACGAGCGCTGGCTGGTCTCCTACGCCGACTTCATCACGCTGCTGTTTGCATTCTTTGTCGTGCTCTACGCCTCGTCGCAAGTCGACAAGAGAAGAGTGGGAAGGCTGGCGTTGGCCATTCAGGTCGCCTTCCAGGAGATGGGAGTCTTTGAGGCTTCCACGACACAAGTGCCGCTCGACGTAACCGATCCCATGCCGTTCAGCACGGCGCAAGCCATCGAAAACACGGAGCGCACCGCAAGCCTTGGGCGGATTGTTTCGCACCCAAATGGTCCGCTGGGAAGTCGCGTGGAAAATGGCGACCTGTCCAAGCTGCAGACTGAGTTGGCATCCGCCCTGGGCGGGGAAATTCAGCGTGGGGAAATCGCCATGCACCGCGAGCCTGACGGGCTGATCATCAGTTTGCGCGAAGTCGGTTTTTTCGAAAGCGGATCAGCCCAGATGAAGGCGGAGGCGCAGGCCGCTTTCGACCGCATCGCCGCCATGCTGCGGAAGGGCGATTATCGCTTGCGGATCGAGGGCCACACCGATAATGCTCCCATTCACACCGCGCAGTTTCCCTCGAACTGGGAACTGTCTACTTCCCGGGCCACTGAAATCGTGCGGCTGCTCATTGTTCGCGACGGGTTCGCTCCCGATCGTCTGAGTGCGTCCGGATATGCCGAATATCACCCGGTCGTGAGCAATCGCACTGCGGAAGGCCGCGGCATGAACCGCCGCGTCGATATCGTGATTCTGGGCCACGCATTGGCGGAAGCGCCTGTGGCCCAAACTGCGCCTCAACTGGAGAATAAAACTACAACCGGCGCGGCGAAGCCATCGCCGACCGCGATACTCAAGCCGACGGCTGCGACCGGCGCCTTACAGTAGTGATTCCATTCCCTGTTCTCTTGCGATGGAACCGAGTGCATTCGGCGTCGTAAGACCTTGAGAATGGCCCCACAAACTGCAGCCGATTCCCCCGTGGATTGCGCGTCGTTCGCCGGACGGTTAAGATTCTTCCACTCCCATGTCTGAAGTAATTTCAACCGAGCCCACGATGTCGCAGTCCGTTTCCACTACTGCGCCCGAGCCTTCCGTTGAGGTATTCGCCGTTTACGGCGTTGAACCCGAGATCCAGGCCTATGCCATGGCCAAGTATTCGCGCTCTTCCCTTTCAATGAAGGACGCGCTAAAGGAAATTACCTCGCAGAAGGCGGAAAAATTTCTTAACACCTTCTATTTTCAATATGGGCACCGTTCGATTGCCGACCTTGCGCACTTCGCGCTGGCTATTGAACGGCTTTCCATTCTCGCCGCTATCGCCGTAGCCGACGAGCAGCGCTGGGACGGACAGGAGCGCTCGACTCGCTATCAGGACTTCAGGAAGAGCGGTTACTACACTCCGAGCTTTCAAGGCGATGCTTCTGCGACGAGTCTCTATCGCGAAACCATCGCCTGCCTGTTCGCCACCTACGAAAAAGTTTCGCAGCGGACCTTCGAATATCTCGCCAGCATTACTCCACGTCCCGTTGAAATGAAGCCGGACGCGTACGAGCGCACGTTGCGCGCCCGCGCCTTCGATATTTCGCGCTATCTTTTGCCGCTCTCGACCAACACGTCGCTCGGAGAGATCGTCAACGCGCGCACCCTCGAAACCCAGGTTGCCCATCTGCTCTCGCAGCCGCATCAAGAAGTCCGCGATCTGGGAGCGCAGCTAAAAAGGGCCGCCATTTCTCCCGCTTATAACGCCAACGAGAAGTCGTTGCGCTCGCTCGTGGCCGAGATTCGCGCCGTGTCGCCCGAGGTTGCCGAGCGCGCCGAGCGCGAACTGCTGCGCGAAGTTCGCGTCGCGCCCACGCTGGTCAAGTACGCCGATCCCAGTTCCTATGAGATCGAGACGCGCCGCGAACTGCGCCAGGCTGCCGCGGAACTGATGCGCGGCGCAGCCATCGAGCCCGCGCCGCTTGTCGACCTACTTGATGACGATCCGCTCGAAATCGAACTCGCCACGACGCTGCTCTACGGGCAGTGTCACTATTCCTACCGGCAGTTGCGCCATGCGATTGCAGCGGCGGGCGAGGCGCGGCGCCGCGAAATCATCGATCTCGGCCTGCGCCATCGCGGCAAGCACGACGAACTGCTGCGCCCTTTTTCCGCGGGCCAGCAGTTCCGCTTCGACATTCTCATGGACATCGGCGGCTTCCGCGACATGCACCGCCACCGCCGCTGCGTCCAAATCATGCAGGATTTTACGACCCTTCATGGCTTTGATACGCCGCCCGAGGTCGAAGCCGCAGGAGTCCTGTCCGATTACGATTCTGCGCTGAAGCGCGCCGAAGCCGCCGTGCAGAAGCTTTCCGCGTCCGGAGTTGAAGAGGCGGCGCAGAGCGCGCAGTACGCGATCCCACTCGCGTTCCGCAAGCGCACGCTGTTTAAGATGGACTTCGCCGAAGCCGTGTACATCTCCGAGTTGCGCACTACGCCCGCCGGACACACCTCCTATCGCAACGTGGCCTACGCCATGTACGAAGCGGTTGCGGCGAAATATCCGGCGCTGGCAAAGTATTTCAGGGTGCACGATGTGCGCGAGCCGGTGGATTTGTTGAAACGCTAGCGAACCAAATTGACGCCGATGAATCCCGGCCTCTAGAATCAGCTCACCGATGCCCAACTACGAATACCTGTGTACGAAGTGCGGACACCGCTTTGAGCAAATCCGCAAGTTCTCCGATAAGCAACTGCGAAAGTGTCCCGAATGCGGGGGCGTTATTGAGCAGGTGATCTCCGCTCCGGCCGTGCAGTTCAAGGGTTCGGGATGGTACGTCACCGACTACGCGAAGAAGGGATCTGGCTCGGCGGGATCGTCGGCCTCCTCTTCCGAAGGCGACAGCGGCGCGAAGGACACGAAGGAAAAGAAAGACGCCAAAGACGCCAAGGATGGCAAGGAAACTAAGGACACAAAGAAAGAAGACAAGCCCAAGTCCGACGCCTCGCACAAGAAAAATAAGAAAGACTAGCGGACGCTCTTTGACTCCGGCATACCGACCACCACGGTTCGCCGGCGTGGCAGTTCGTCCTCGGGCACGTCCGCGAGAAATTGCAGGTCAAGGTCTAGTCGCTCGCACTCCTGCCATGCCGCGTCGTTGAGGAAGTACACGATGTCTCCCCCGAAGCGGTCCCTGGCCCGGCGGCGTTCATCGAGATCGAAGGGGTTCGCCGAATACACTTTAATCTCGGGACGCTCGCGCAGCACGGCAGTTAACTCGCGCTGGAAATTGAGCGCTCCTTGCCGCACCTGCGCCATGGTAAAAGCGATCACGCGATATGCCATAGGTTGAGTGCCCCTGAATCCTTCCCGTTCGCCGCCACATCAAAACGTTTGAAAATCGAGGCAGCAACGACTGAATAGGAGCGACTCTCATGATAACCGTCCGGCCGAGCAACGAACGTGGCGGCGGCGACTACGGGTGGCTGAAGACACGCCACACATTTAGCTTCAACGATTACCACGATCCCAAGTGGATGGGCTTCCGTTCGCTGCGCGTGATCAACGAAGACTGGGTGGCTCCCAGCGGCGGATTCCCCCCTCATCCCCACCGCGACATGGAGATCATCACCTATGTTCTTTCTGGCAAACTTGAACACAAGGATAGCCTGGGAACGGGCTCGGTGATTCTCCCCGGCGACGGACAGCGCATGACTGCCGGCCGCGGCATTCGACACAGCGAGGCGAATCCGTCATCGACGGAGTCTGTGCATCTGCTGCAGATTTGGATACTCCCCGACAAACCGGGACACGATCCCGGATACGAGCAGAAGAGCTTCCCCGAAGCCGAGAAGCGCGGGAAGCTTCGCCTCATCGCATCGAGCGACGGCGCTGAAGGTTCGGTAAAGATCCATCAAGACGCGAAGCTGTTCGTCACGCTGTTGGCAGCCGGAGAAGAGGTCAAGCAGCCGCTCGATGCCAAGCGTCACGCATGGCTTCAGGTGGCCAAGGGTGAAGTCGAGCTGAACGGCCACAAGTTGCGCCAGGGAGATGGCGCGGCGATCAGCGAGGAGAAAGAGTTGACGATCAAAGCTACGGCAGAGGCGGAAGTATTGCTGTTCGACATGGCGTAAGAAACTTCAGCCTCTGATCCCCGCCACCGCCATCATTCTTCCGGTCACGCCCTTCTCCGCGCGGAAGCTGAACAGTTGCTCGGTATGGCATGACGTACAAGGCGCCGCCGCATCGATATTTTTCGCCAGCACGCCCGCATCCACCAGTTGCCGCCGGTTCGCTTCCACCAGATCGAGAAAGAGTCTCGCCGGCAATTCGCTGTGCCCGGGAGCGCGCGCCGTCAGAAACAGGAGCGGATATTTTTCCCGCACCGGATCCGATTCCTTGACCTCGCGAAACAAACTGCTGGCGTAGGCGAACTGCATCTCGAATTTCGTACGCACTTCTTCGCCCACGTCGTAGCAGCAGCCTTGCACGCCCGGCCCAATTGCTGCGATCAGGTTGCGCGGATCGCTCCCGAAATACTTCCGCATCTCACCGACGCCTTTCTCGACGATGCGCTTGACCGTGCCGCGCCAGCCAGCGTGAAAAACACCCACAGCCCTTCGTTTTCGATCCGCGAGGATGATGGGAAGGCAATCTGCGGTCTGCACGGCTAACACCAGCCCCGGCGTATCTGTGACCAGTCCGTCTCCAACCAAAAGCTGCGCCGTCACTGCGTCAACGCGATGGATCAAATCGGAATGAATCTGGCGCAAAGAGATGAGCGGCCAGCTTCGGCGTCCGCTCGCAACGCCCAACTCTTTGAGGAAGAGTTCGCGGTTGCGCTCGACTGCCGCGCGCGAGTCGTGCGGCGTGAAACCCAGATTCAGGGCCTTACCGCCGTATACGCGGGAAACTCCGCCTTGCCGGGTGGAGAAGGCATGGACCAGCCAAGGCAGTTTCGCCAGCTTCTCGGAATGCAATAGTTGTAGTTTGTTTCTTGCGACGCTCGTGGTCACCACCCGTCGATGATACCCGAAGGCGGTAGGACAGGGCGCATCCGGTGTTCGGGCCATCGAAAACCATTGCTCCGATTTTCGATGACCCGATCACTCGATGAAACTTACTTCTTCTTCACCATTTCCGCATCGATCTGGATTTTGACATTGTCGCCAATCATCGCCTCTCCGGTTTTGAGGGTGTTGTTGTAGAGAAGGTTGAAATCCTTGCGGTTGATGGTCGTCGTCGCGGAAAATCCACGTCGCGGATTACCCCACGGGTCGGTCATTTCAGGCGAGGGACCTTCGACATCGAGCGTGACCTCGTGTGTGGTCCCGTGAATTGTGAGATCGCCAATCACTTGCAGCTTCCCGCCACTGGCGACGATCTTCTTGGATTTAAATTCCATGGTGGGATACTTTTCCACGTCAAAGAAATTCGGGCTCTTAAGATCCTTGTCGCGCATTTCGACCCGGGTATCGACGGAGTTGACGTCGATGGTGGCTGATACCTGCGACTGCGCAATGTTCTTCTCGTCCAGCACGACGCTGCCCGCCACTTTCGTAAAGTTCCCGGTGACATTCGAAATCCCTAAGTGACGAACGGTGAACTGCGCGGTTGAATGCGCCGGGTCGATGCTCCAGTTCGAGGTCTGGGCGAGCGCCGATAGGCTCGCGGCAAGGGCGAGCGCGGAAACGATAGCAATTCGTTGAGCTATTTTCTGCATGGTCATGCAATGTCCTTTAGGTGAGTTTTTCGAAAATGCTGGATGCAACAAGCATCCGTGTTTGGGTTTTCCCGGAATCTCGTAAATCGGGATACATTTTCGATGTATTGAAGTTGGGCCAGGATGCAAAACAAAGGCCGGGAGCGGAAGTCGGCGGCTGGTCGAGCACCGAGCGCCGCCAACCGGCTTCCGCAAAACCAGTCTTAGTTCTGTACGTCGAAATAGATCTTGGTGGTGGCACGGTAGAGCAGGACCCGGGCTCCGTCCAGTTGCATGTCGAACGAATCCACGTGCGCCCATTTGATGCCGCGAACAGTTTTCGCCGCTTCCTGCACGGCGGCCTCGGCTGCCTTGGCAAAACTGTCTTTTGAAGTCCCAATTACCTCGATAATTTTTTGCGTCATTCCACACTCCTTTCCTCCTCGAAATTGTAACCCGATTCCCTGAGCGTGTGGCTGAGTTTAGACAAGGGAGACGAAAGTAAATAAGGGCTGCGAGCGCCTCGCAGCCCTTGGCTTCGTTTCGCGCGGCGTCGAACTTTATTCCTTGCCGCTGGCAGCGCCGCCGGACGTGGGTTCGGCCACGTGCTCCTGCTCAACCGGATTGATCTTCACCGTGGCCAGAATCTTTTCCAGCTTGGCGAAGACTTCGTCGCGGTTGACGTGCTCAATGCCGCCCTCGGTGGCAAATCCTTCCGTGCCGAGGCCCAGGACGTATTCGTAGCAGGCTCCATTTTCATAGTTGTGGTAGTACTGCGTTTCGACTTGCTTGATGGCGCTGGCGGAGAAACTCGAAGTGGTCTCCATTTCAGCCGAGCCGATCTTGGCCTTCTCGGCGTCCACCGGTTCGCCGTCGGCATTGCGCGTGTCGACGAAGGCGAAGTGTTCGCACTCTTGTTCCGATACGTTGCGGTTGACGTTCACCCTGAAAAACGCCGAGGAGAAGTCGGTGCCGGGATATGCGTTGTCGGGCAGGGCCACGGTTGCGACTGAGGCTCCGCCGGGTTGGATGAAGTTCATCGGCACGTCACCGACGGCGGCAAGATCGGACTTCGCGTCATCGCCGGAAGTCAGCAGCGCTTTCCGCGGATAGAGAAACGAAACGCCAGAGTTAGCATTGCTGTAGGTGACGTTCGCGGGGCGTTTCTTCCGCGTCTTCTTGGCGGGCGAAGTTGAGACGACGCCTGCGGCAGGTGTGGAACTGGCTGCGATTTGCGCCGCCGACGTTCCCTGAGCTGGGACCGGGCTGGAGACGCCGACCAGCGCCGACTTCGAGGATTGCTTCGAGCACGCGCTCATTGCGAGCATCAGCCCGAGAATTACGAAGCTTGTGATCATTGCCAGCTTCTGCTGGAGCGACCAGGACGAAAGCGTCGTCCCGGAGATTGTGTGGGTGGCGGAAGTTTTCGTGGTTTGCTGAATTGTCGATTTCTGATTTGCCGATTGCTCATTGCCGGACTTCCAATTCGTGGTCATTTGTCACCTCTTCTGCGGCGAGCGCAGTCGAAAGTGATATGGCAAGGTGGCGGCCAACCAGGCGAGCGTTGATACGCCGCGACTTACAGACGCATTTACCGCGAGACCCTGTGCGCCGACATACACGCCGTGTGGCGGACAACACGCCCGCAGCACGCAGCGGTTACCGCTAGAATGTTCTCGTGAGTCACATTTTGTGAACAAGTTGTCGCCCAGCAGGGATGCGGGTTACCGCGGCCGTTTGGCGCCCTCGCCAACGGGACTGTTGCACATCGGGCACGCGCGCACCTTCTGGGTGGCGGCACAACGGGCGCTCGCCACTCGGGGAACACTCATTCTGCGCAATGAGGATCTCGATCCTCAGCGTTCACGTGCGGAATTCGCCCGCGCCATGCTGGAAGACTTGCGCTGGCTGGGAATTCGCTGGAGCGAAGGCCCCGATTGCGATGGACCATTCGGCCCGTACTCGCAAAGTGAGCGCCGGGCAAGCTATCTGGAGGCGTGGCGGCGGCTGCGGAAGGGCGGATTCCTGTATCCCTGCGTCTGCACGCGAAAAGACCTGGCGCAGGCGGCGAGCGCTCCAAATGATGCCGACGATGAGCCGGTGTATCCGGGAAAGTGTCGTACGCGCACAGATAAAGATAAAGACGCGGACGATTGCATGGAGCCTGCCGGCGTCAACTGGCGATTCCGCGTTCCCGATGGCGAGGTGGCAGAGTTTTCTGATTTGAATCTGGGCCGGCAACGCTATGTCGCGGGCAAAGACCAGGGCAAGGATTTCGGCGATTTTCTGGTCTGGCGGCGCGACGATGTTCCCGCCTACCAACTCGCGGTTGTGGTCGACGATGAAGCGATGAAAATTACCGAAGTCGTGCGGGGCGCGGACCTGCTGAAGTCGACGGCGCGCCAACTGCTGTTGATCCGGGCGCTTGGGTATGATGCGCCAAATTATTTCCATTGCGAACTGGTGCGCGACTCCGCGGGAGTGCGACTGGCAAAGCGGCACGATGCGCTCAGCCTTCGGCATTTGCGGGAGAGCGGGGCGACGCCAGAAAAGGTGCTGCAGATGGTTTTCCAGTGAATCGAGC
>PLUW01000047.1:2497-9631 GCA_003162935.1 Acidobacteriaceae bacterium | reverse complement strand
CGTCACCCGACCCGAATCGGAAGCCAGAGTGCCAACACTCTGCACGAGCGCCCCGTTTTGCATGTGGCCGATTCACCGCAGTCGCTGGTGAATCAAGGGATATCCCCGGCCAGGCAGAGAGATCCCACAGGACCGGCATACGTCTCCGTCGCCGCACGGTGAATCAAGGTTCTTAGTTGGCTGCGGCGCCAAACGACATCGACACATCGGCCTTGTCGGCTTCTTCCCCCTTGAACAGAGGGCTCGGCTTCAGGCTCATGAAGCTGGCGACGAAGGTGTCCGGCAACTGCTGGATGCGGGTGTTGAAGGTGTTGACCGAATCGTTGTAGAACTCCCGGCGGTCGGCGATCTGGTTCTCCAGCTCGGTAATGCGTTTTTGCAGCTGCATGAAGTCGTTGTTGGCCTTCAGGTCGGGATAATTTTCGGCGACAGCGAAGAGCCCGCGCAGAGCCGTGGTCATGCTCTGATCGGCCTGCGCCTTTTGGTCCACGGTCGCCGCCTGCTGAAACATGCTGCGAGCTTGCGTGATCTTTTGCAGGGTATCGCGCTCGAAGCTCATGTAACCCTTGCAAACATCGAGCAGCTTTGACAGTTCGTCGTGGCGCTGTTTGAGCAAGATGTCAATATTCGACCAGGACTTCGCAATATCGTTCTTCAGAGCAACCAAGCCGTTGAAGATGGTTACGACGTAGGCGACAGCGCCCACGACGGCGAACAGGAACGCCAGCCAAACGATGGTAGTCATGTGTCCTCTCAGTCTTTAGAGCCGGCCAAGTTGAGCGGCCAGAAAATACACGCAAACCAGGGTGAGCGCGGGCCCACCCCAAATCATCGCGGCAGACTTCCAGCCCAGCGAACGAACCACTTCGCGCTGACTTTGCCAGGAAATGAAAAACGCCGGATTGTGAGTGCCTCGCATCAGCATCACCGGAGGATGCAAGTCGAATTGCGCTTCCGGTGTTGTAGCGGGGGCTGAGGCGACGGCGGCGGCGCTGCTCCCCGCAGACGAAAATGAAGAGCATGATGTGCCGTCGCCGGCGATGCCAGCCGCAGCCCAGGCTTGCGGGTTGGTGATGCCTGCCTGCATCAACGCGGCGGAGACTTTTTCGCATTGCGCCGGGTTCAGCTCAGGAACCGGCTTCGGTAATGCAGCCGACGCGAGCCCGGTCTCGGCTCCTACCGTAAAACGGCCGCCCATCCCAAGGGGCAGGTTCGAAATCCGAAACCTGACTTGTCTCGCGTCCGCCACCTCGGTTCTTATCGGGATCGCACTGGCGGTGCGTCCTTGGTTTTCGGCCAGCGTGCCCAGAACAAAGAGAGCGTTCTTCGGCTTGATGCAATACTCCTCGACTTTGACCTTGTGGTTGCAATTCACGCCGTGGCGCGAAAGAAAGCCTGCGACATTGGCGGACATGTCAACCGTGTTCGAGAACATCGATTGGCCGAACTCGGCGCTGAAGTCGCGGTGAATCTGGATCTCCGCTCCCTGGGGATCGACCAGTACGCGGCCCGTGTTGTCGTCGAGAAAAAAAGGCACATGCCAGGTTTCATCCGCAGTCTTGATCCACTGGCTGTTCTTCCCCTGCCCCCGCAACTCCCAGGCCATGGTGCGATAGAGATAGCAGTCCCGGCCAGTAATGGGAGCAGTGATGCAGTAGGGGGCATTCGCGAGGCCGCTCACCTCGACCAGACCCACGGAAGCGCTGCGAATCTTGGACGAGGGTGTGTTCTCGATGAGCCGTTTACGCAGCAACATGCGGAAGCCAAGGTAGAAGAGATACACTCCGCCGAACGCGCCCAGAATGGCGTACATCCAAACGCGAGAGTCAACCCGAGTTGCGAGTGGCAAGATCACGTTGTCGCCTGGATGCCGGGGAATCGCCCGGATGGCATCGGCCCAAGCGTAATTGTGGCGATAGAGGTTCGGCAGCAGAAAAGGCAAGGGCTGGCTTACGGAGGTAACAGGGCTGCCACTGGACACGCGGATGCAGTCTCTTGGGCTGCCTATTGATTCAGGCGCAATTGGCCCTGGACAGAAAGGACCCGGCTGCCCGCGCTGAGCTGATCGCCTTTGGTGCTTGTGGACTAGAATGAAGTTGACTGGAGGACTTTATGCGCATTGGAAAATATGAGGGTTCCGAAAGTTCCGCTGGTACGGCGATCACTTTTTTGCTGATTGGACTTGGGGTTGGGGCTGCGGTGGGGCTGTTGCTGGCTCCGAAAACGGGGCGGCAGCTGCGGAAGGATCTGCGGCGTTCGTATGATGACGCTTTGGGAACCGTCTCCGAGTGGACCGAGGAGGCGAAAGACCGGTTGGACGATGTCGTTGAGAAGGGCGGAGACATTGCCGACGAACTGCGATCGAAGGCCCGGCCGCTGAGCGATTTGCTGCGACGGTCGTAGAAACGAAGTCGCTGGTCGTTAGTCGCTGGTGAACCCAAGGGGTAGGCGAGTTCGGGTCGCGGGCTCCATCCGCGCTCACAAGCGAAGAACTAGCGTTTTCTCAGGGCGTGCCCAACTCGCCCTCATCTTCCAAGGTGCGCTTTTTCTTGTGGACACTGCGGATGACCAGGCCGACGGAGACCCGGAAGTTGTCCTGCTTCTCCTTGCCGAGCAGTGAGAACGCGGTGTTGGTCAGCAGGTAATCGGCTTTCAACCTTAATGCCAAACGCGGATTGATTTTGTAATCGAGGCCGCCGCCCGCGACGAGCGCCCGTCCCGAGCTGACTTCGGTTTGGAGTGGACCCGCAATCAAAGGCGTGGCCACGCCGCGCACGCCCTGATGCCCGTAGAGGAGTTCGGCGATCGGGGTCCAGCGCTCATACTTGCGGCGGGCGAATTGCGGGCCAAAAAGAAAGTTATACTCTCGCGTGGCCGCGTTGAAGGTGGGATCCGCCGCCGGCTCGTAGATCTGAGTAGGAAAGGGCGCCGGAACCGCTTGCGGAATCTTGGAGGTTCCGAAGTATTGGCCGCCCTCGACAACGACTCCCAACCAACTGGTCGCGTTCAGACCGAGAGAAGAATCCCAACCGGACAAACCCGCCCAGTGACCAGCGTTGAAAAGACCGGCTTCGGCGTAGGTGCCGCCGACGAAAAACTCGAAGCGCGGATAGCGGAGCGGCGACGATAGGGGCTTGGGATTGGAACGCGGCGGAATCGGAACTGCCTCAGGGGCAGGGGCCTGGGTTGGAGTCGGCGGAGCTTGGTCCGGGGATGGCGGTGGAGCTGCTGGAATCTGCGCCCACGAGGCCACGCAGAGCGCGGCCACTCCAGCGAATACTCCGAGGTAGTTCCTCACGATTCCTCCTTGAGATGCAGTATCCAGCTGCCAGTACCCAGTTTTCACGGCTCTCGCTGGGCTGGCTACTGGGTACCGTGTACTGGTTTTCCGAATACCGTATTGTAGTGAAGCCGGATGTCGCCGCACGTTCCCTGCTCGGGCGAATAGACGACGCAGGTATCGAAGGGCTGCGAATACACGTGCAGACTCACCGCGCGCTGGTGCGCTTCCCGCGGATTGACCACCCGGTGCACCGGCTTTTTGGGATCGACGGCGCAAGGATTGGCCGCCGTCAATTCCACCGTGTTAGATGCCTGCAACTGGCACTTGCCTGCCTCGATATCCTGAAATCCAACCTGAAAATTTTCGACCAATAGTTTTCCGATCGGCGCCGCCATCCAGCAATTCTGGTCGCGATGATTGTGCACGGAACTGCCTTGGCCAACCTCCCAGCAGATGGCGATGAGTTCGTAGAGAGTGGTTTTGTCGATCAGGTTGCGGGTGTAGTGCTGGGGATCCCAGCTCAAAAAAGGCGCGAGACTGGCTTCCGCGACCGGCATTTTGGCGAGCAGTGCCTGAACCGCTTCGGTGGTATCGAAGGCGGACGGGGGCAAGGCGCGCAGTTCCTTGACGAGTTCGTCAATGGGAACCCGCTGCGGTATCGGCAGATTCATGGCTGTGTGCGACAAACTATTGAGTATACCGCGCCGTGCGGGTGGAGACGGGGGCGGCGTTCCGGGCTTGCCGGGACCGATCGCGGAACCTCAGAGTTTTCCGAAGGCCATGGCCACCATATAGAGGACCTGGGCGGTCGCCAGGCCAATCCAGATGCGCTGCCGAATGCGGGATCGGCGTATGTCGCGGAGCAAGTCGGCGGCGGTGGGTTCGAGGGCCGGAACTTTAGGTTTCTCCGCCGACAACGCTGCGGGTTGCAGATTGACTGGCCGCGAGGCATCGGCCGTTTTCGGTTTGTCGGGATAGAAGACCTTGGGCGTGTCGACAACTTCCGACCACAAGGGGAGCAGGATCCACGACTTCGGAATGATGTCGAGGATCGGTTTGGCGGTCAGGTTGAGAGCCGACTGCGTCTCGGGCGCGATGCGATCGGCCAGGTTTCGCAGAAGCGATCCCCACCAGAAGTGGCTGAGTTGGTCGGTGATGAGTTCGCCGACATCGACGGGGCGGGATTCCAGTTCGAGGGGCGGAAGCGTCTCGGGAGAAATGACGTCGCCGATGTTGGAGAACACGGTGCGAAACCAGGGCAGACGCAAGCGGTCGCCGAGCAAGAGGCCGATATCCACCGGCCTTGAAGTGAGTTGCAGGGGCGGCAGTTTCTCTGGCGCGAAGGTATCGCGCAGATTGCCGGCGAGCGACCTCCAGAGCGGCTGCGTGAGGCCCGGCGGCGGGAGCAGGTCGAGCGGAATCTCTATTGGCGGTGCGGACTGCGGGTCGGGATCCCAAGCTTCGGCGGCGTTGGAGCGGTATGGCATAAGGGTCGGAAAGAGTCGAAAACCTGTTCTTGCCATGTTAGATGCGGCAACGAGGTCTGTCACGCGCAAATCGACGGGCGGTCCCCGAAGGAACGCGGTGTGACTCCTGGCTCGCTACGCCACGTCGTGAAGGGAATTGCCATTACTGGCGTAACTAACAGGCCCTTATCCAAGCCGCCTACTATCGCAGTATCTCGGCAAACACTGGGAAAGGACTGTATGGGTGAGAGAATCGCCCCGGCAGCAACTTCGGGCGAAACGTCGCGGTCGAAATCGCCAAGGGACACTGTCGAGCAAGACGCGTCGGCAATCTCGCCCCCCAGCGCCGATGTTCTTTCCTGTAATCGTGCTTCCGAAACTGCGGCGCTGGCCAACGGAAATGCCGCCGAACTCCCGCTGACAGTCCCCTTCACTCTGGAGCAGGCGTACTACGAACAGGTGCTCGAGAACGCGCCGGACGCGATCAGCATTATCGACCAAGACCTGAACATTACCCGCGTCAACGGAGAGTTCACGCGCCTGTTCGGCTTTACCGCGGCGGAGGCTGCCGGGAAACGCCTTGACCAGCTCATCGTCCCGCTCGACCGTTATGCGGAAACGGCGTGGATACAGGAGACCATCCGGACGCAAAACAAACTCTCGCTGGAGACGCGACGACGGCGGAAAGACGGCATCCTGGTCGAGGTGCTGCTCTCCACTTCACCGGTGATCGTGAACGGCAGGAAAGTTGGAGCATACGCCTCGTATCGCGACATCACCGAGCAGAAACGCGCCGAGGACTTGAACGCCGCCTTGTACGCCATCGCGGCGCGCCGTCAGTCGGCGGAAGATCTGCAACAGTTTTTTGCCGCAATTCACAACATCGTGGGGCAATTGATGAACGCGCGCAACTTCTACATCGCGCTCTACGATCCCGCGACCCAGTTGTTGAGCTTCCCCTATTTTGTGGATGAACAGGACCCGCCGCCGGCGCCGAAGTCATTGGGCCGCGGTCTGACTGAATACGTGATGCGATCGGGCGAGCCCCTGCTGGCGACACCGGCAGTGTTTGAGGAACTGGTGAAGCGCGGCGAAGTGGAATTGATCGGCGCGCCATCGCTCGACTGGCTGGGCGTTCCCCTGAAGAGCGGCGCGAGCTGCATCGGCGCGCTGGTGGTGCAGTGCTACAACGAAAATGCGCGGTTCGCGGAGCGCGACCGCGAGATTCTAAAATTTGTTTCGCAGCAGCTGGCCGCCGCTATCGAACACAAGCGCTATGAAGAGGCTCTGCGCCGATCGGAGGCGCGGTCGCGGTCGTTGATTTTAAGCGCCGTGTTTGGCATTTGCCGCTGCACGGTGAGCGGGAAATTTCTGGACGTCAATCCGGCGCTCATCGCCATGCTCGGCCATGGGTCGGTCGAAGATATGCTCCAGCTGGATGCCCGGAGCGAAGTCTTCGTCAAACCTCGGGAGTTGGACCGGCTGGCCGACGAATATCGGCGCAACGGAACTCTGAATGGCGTGGAAGTGCAATGGCGGCGCAAGGACGGCCGCATCATCATCGTGCGGCTAAGCGGCTGCGCCGCCACGGCCAGCGATGAACCCGAAGAAGTGTTGGAACTAATGGCGGAAGACATCACCGACCGGAGGCAGTTGGAAGAGCAGCTGCGGCAGGCGCAAAAGATGGATGCGGTGGGCCGGTTGGCCGGCGGCGTCGCGCACGACTTCAACAACCTGCTGATGGTGATCACCGGATACACCGAGGTGCTGCTGGAGCAGCTGGAAAAAGGCAGCCACATGCACCACGAGGTGCAATCGATCCAGCAGGCCGCCGACCGCGCCGCGACCCTGACCCGGCAATTGCTGGCGTTCAGCCGCAAGCAACTCTTGGAACTGAAGGTCATCGACGTCAACAGCGTGATCGGCGACATGGAGCGGCTGCTGCGGCCCTTGATCGGCGAAAACATCGAACTGGTCACGCGCCTCGCCTCCGACGCCGGACACACCCGCGCNNGAGGGTGGCAAGCTGACGGTGCAGAGCTGCAGCGTCACGGTGCGCCCGAACTTGAGCGAACACCGTTTTATTCAGCCCGGGCGCTATGCGGTGATCTCGGTAACCGATACCGGGCATGGGATGGACAAGGAAACGCAGTCGCAAATCTTCGAGCCGTTCTTCACGACCAAGGAAAAAGGCAAGGGCACGGGTCTCGGGCTCTCGACCGTGTACGGCATCGTCAAGCAGAGTAATGGATACGTGTACGCCCAAAGCGAGCCGGGAGCGGGCACGACTTTCTACGTTTACCTGCCGCGCGTGGAAGACGCCGCCGAGGAACTGAGACCGGCGAAAGCGCAGCAGAATGAGGCCGATGGACGGGAAACGGTTTT
>PLUW01000047.1:0-2427 GCA_003162935.1 Acidobacteriaceae bacterium | reverse complement strand
CATGGCCGTGCTCTTTCTTTCGGGATACACCGAAGATGCGGTCATCGCCCAGGGAGCGCCCGGTCCAGCGAGCGCGTTTCTACAGAAACCCTTTACTTTGCAGAATCTTGCGCGGAAAGTCCGGGAAGTGCTGCGGGCGCGACCGGCTGCGGGCCCAGTTCTGAAATCCGTCGCGCAGTCGGCCTCGAAATAGGGCTCTCCCGTGGCGTGAATCGAGTGCCGTCCTTAACGGCGCTCGAGTGTCCTTCCTTTCTCCCTTCCAGCCACTTACATGCCAGCCTTTCTCTCGTCGGAGCTTTCCCACTGGGGGGTGGGGTCATGGCAGGGGGAAACGCTCTAGTCATTTTTCCCACAGAAACTTTCCTATAGGATCGGTGTTAGCGCATCATAAGAATAAAGAAACCTGAGTGGATAGTTAGGACGGCAGTAGATTGGGATCGGATTTTAAACGCCGCTCAGCTTCGGCAACGGGCGACTCGTCTTACAGGGCCCCGTGCGCCCTCTTTGCTTCAATGTTTGCGATTTCGTCGTTCAATGACCTACCGCGTACTGATCAAAGTTGAACAGTATTCGGTTAGGCACTCGTAGTAGAAGTACAGAATTGCATTTAACGACAGGAGTGTCTTATGAATCCCCTTGCCTCCACCAAATGTGCCGGACGCCTGCTGATGGCTCTGGCTGCGTTCACCAGCATCCTTTTGATCGCCGGCTGTAGCAGCAGCAGTAAGACGCCAACCAACCCCGAAGGCTTCACGAACGCTAGCCTTACAGGCACTTATGTTTTTTCGTCGCAAGGCCTGGATAGCAGCGGATATCCGGTGGCCATCGCGGGCACAGCCACAGCCAACGGAACCGGCGGTATCACGGGTGGCACAATTGACATTGTGAACTCAGACCCAGAGTTCAATGAGTTGTCGCCAGTCGCGCAGGCGATCACAGCAGGGTCCTATAGCATCACCAGCGACGGTCGTGGGCTGGCCTCACTTACCAGTGCGTATGGAACCTATGGCTTCGATTTCGTTCTGTACTCGACTTCCAGCGGCCTGATCACCGAATACGACGCGAATGGCACGGGCAGCGGCACGCTCGACCTGCAGACCGCAGTCACGAGTCTTAGTGCGCTCGCGGGGCCGTATGCCTTCAGTCTCGCCGGCAGTGACGGTTCCAACCTAGCTCCCTTTGCCATGGTAGGAGCGTTCTCGCTCGATCAAAACGGCGGCGTCACGGGCGCCGAAGACTTTAACGACAACCTTATCGTGGAGAATGAGCCGCTCACGGGCGGCGCCGCGACGTTGGGTACAGGGACGGGTCCTGGAACCATCCCCCTCGCCTCGAACAGTTTCCCGATCATCTTTGACTACTACGCGGTTGACGCCACTCACTTCAAGCTCATTGAGACGGACTATGCTGAGTTCCTTGCCGGCGACGCCTATACGCAAACTGGCTTTACGTCCATCCCCACCACCGCCATGGCGTTCACAGTGGCTGGTGGCGTCAGCGCCCCTGTCGCCGCGGCCGGTTTTGTGACTATTAGCGGAGCCTCCGCTAGTGGTACCGGAGACATTAACGCTAACGGTACAGTTGTGACGGGAACGTCCTTTACCGGCACGGCTGGCGCGGCCGGTCCGGGCGGCCGGGTTGCGGTTGCCCTCAGTGACTTTAACCCCGCCACCAATCTGGTTTTGTATCCCTCCAGCGGAGGAACTCTCATGCTGGAGACGGACACGGCGAACCTTACGATTGGCTCCGCTCAGGTTCAGACGGCTGGGGCGGCCATCGCGGCTTCGGAAGGTTACGGATTGAATCTTTCCGCGATCAATACCAGCGAAGGCGAAGGGGAATTTTTTGAAGAAGACGACATCGCCCAGTTCACCACGACCAGCAGCGGTTTCAGCGGAGTCGTCGACATCAACGATGAGGGCACCACAACTCCGAACCAAGCGCTAGCCGGCACCTACCCGACGGCTACATCCGTGACGACGACGATCGGAAGCAACGCTTTTGTCAGCTTCAATTTCTATCCCGTGACCAACAACCAGTTCCTCCTGCTCGAAACCGACAGCAATCAGATCGGGGTGGGGCAGTTCTGGTTGCAGAGTTCTTCCTCGTCTGCGGTAGCGGGGCATAGGGCTCTCTCTACGGTTCGGCCGAGGGCTCGGGCGGGCGCTGTCAAGCGGAGCAAGTAAACGCTCGCGGATCGCTCAAATGAATCGGGGCGCGGCTTTTATGCCGNNCTTTACTTAATCGCTTCCGCCGCGATTCTCTCGGTGACAAACGCTTCGATCACGTCCCCAGCCTTGATGTCGCCATAGTTCGAAATCGAAATACCGCACTCCATCCCGCTGGTCACCTGCGACGCATCGTCCTTGAAACGGCGCAGCGAAGCTATCTTGCCTTTGAAGACGACCACGTTGTCGCGCAGCAGGC
>PLUW01000094.1:648-68440 GCA_003162935.1 Acidobacteriaceae bacterium | reverse complement strand
TGCATCCCCGACCCGCACAGCCGGTTCACCGTCAGCGCCGGAGTCTCGATCGGCAAGCCAGCGCGCAAACCCACGTGGCGTGCGCCATAGAGTGCGTCGCCCGTGGTCTGCTGGGCATTTCCAAACACGCAGTGATCGAACTCTTTCGGGTCAACTCCCGCTCGTTCGATGGCAGCCTTCGCCGCCACCGCGCCCATTTCCTGCGCCGTGTAGTCTTTGATTTTTCCGCAATAGCGTCCGAAGGGCGTACGCGCCCCGCTGACAATGGCAATGTCTCCAGGCATAAGCATGAATACCAACTTCTATGGAAGAGTTCGCTGGCTTGAGGCCAACTGGAGAGTTTAACAGGAAAAGCAAGGTTTCAAAGTTGCAAGGTTTCAGGGTTTCAAGGTTGAAGATCTGGGGGTTTTCTCGGCGCGCTCGGCGTCTCGGCGGTGAAAAAGTTACGCCACGGCAACGGCTGCGGCCAACTGCGGCGCTTGACTTACAACCTTGCCGACGCCTTCTACCATGGCGAGATCGAGCGCGTGGTCGGCGCGGTTGGCTACTTCGGTCACGATGTCCACGGGGTCGAAATGCTGGCGCATCACGGCCTGGGCCATTCCGGCGCTGAACTCGATGGGCGCGTCGTGGCCGGGGAAGCGCACCTCCGCCAGCAGCCGTTTGAATTTCTCGACCGCCAGCAGCGCTTCTTTTTCGCCGGTATCGCCGAGCACGAGTGCGACCGTCGTGGCTTCATAGCGGAAGGCCAAATCGTTGGTGCGGATATTTGCCGCAACCACCTGCCCGACGTGCTCCATGGCCGCCGCCACTGCCGGCTCGCCATAATCCTTGACGAGGGCGTGATGCCGCCCAAACTGCATCAGCAATACGGTCACCGTCGTTCCCTGTTGCAAGCCGCGGCGGATTTCCGCCTGCAGCAGATCGAGATAGGAAGCCCGCTTCAGGAGGCCCGATTTTTCGTCGGTCACGGAAAGATTTTTTACCAGCCGCCGTAACCCGGCGTTGTTGAGCGCAATCAACACCTGGTCGCTCAGGGTGCGGATCACGAGCACCTCCGAGGGGCTCCACACGCGGTTGGTTTCCTGGGTCAGAATCAGTACGCCGACCTGGTCGTCGACATTGTCCTTGTCATTGCTGTTATGGCCATTGCCTTCGGTCAGCGGCAGAGCCAGGAGCGATTCGATCTGCAACTCCTCGACCGCATGGCGCACGCCCAGCAACTCCGGAGCGTTGCGGGCATCGCCGATGGTCACCGTGCCGCGCGCGACTGCCAGATCCTGCACGATTTCCACCAGGCTCACCAGCGCCGCGGAACTGGCCGGAATCAGCCCATCCATGTGATATTCCTGCAGGCTCGATGGCGGCAGGCCGGGCTTGCGCAAGGCGGCAAAGCAACGCGCCGTGCGCCAGTTTTGTCCGATTTCGCTGGCTGCAGTTTTCAAAACTCCTTCGGCATTTCCCTGGTGGTAAAGCTTACGGGTGATATCCGCCACTCGCGCCAGGCTGCTGACGTCGGCCGATTCGCTCACCGCGACGGGCTTCGCAGGCGCGGGCGCCGGAGTCGCCGCCGGGGGCGGAGCCGGCTTCGCATATTTGTGTTCGATGCCGGCCGCTATGTACAACTTCTGCAGTTCCGGATTGCGTTCTTCCTCGCGCGGAAACAGTTCATGAATGCGCTGCAGGCGCTCGACGGCCTTCGCGCGCATCCCGTACTGCACCAGGATTTCGGCTTGCAGCATGAGGTCCTGCAGTGCGGCCGCTCCGAGCGTTGGCTCTTCGACTTTTACCTCCGCCTCTTCTTTTTTTTCGGTGGTGGCGAAGCGCGATGCGATGACGTGGAAGCGCCGATCGTCAATCTTGCCGCGGAGTGCCTCCAGACGAGTCCGGTGCCCCGGCTCGTAGGGATCCACTTCCGCCGCCCGGTCCATACACTCGCCGGCCTTCTGGTAATCGTGTTTCGCGCAATAGAGATCGAAGAGTTTCAGCAGCACTTGCGCGTAGTCGGTTTCACGGTTCGAGGCGTTGAAGAGCTCGGCCAGAAATTCCAGCATTTCGGCCGAAGGTCGGTGCGACCCCAACAGTTCCTGCATGGTTGCGAGAAACGATCGCCGTTCCCCGCGCCGCCGCAGGAAGGCTTCCAGTTTCCGCGCCAGGGCCACCGCTTCCGGATCCAACTCCGCGTCCATCATCTTTCCAATCAGGGTCACCACCTGATGGATGCGCGCGGGGTTTTGCTCGAACATGTGCCAGATCAGCGGCTCGCTCTCCACGCAGCGATCCGCGGCCAGCAACGCCTGCGCATAGAGATCGCGCAGTTCCGGCGAAGCATCTCCGGATTGCACCAGCGGTTCAAAAATAAAGATTGCCGCTCCCGATTCGCCCTGCGAGAGCAGGCTCTTGCCATAGGCCACGGCGGCTTTCGAATCGGTTGGATTCTCGGTGTAAGCCTTCTCGCACCACTGGCCGGGATTTGCCCCCGCAGTTTCCGCCAGTTCCGCGACCCGCAAGTAAGCCTGCGACGCCATCCCATGCTCGCCCAGTTCCGCCGCCAATTCGGCGAGGCGTACAAAATAGGGTTGGGAGGGTTCCAGACTCACAATCCGCCGCAAGACCAGGAGCGCCTCTTCTTTCTTGTTCTGACGCTGCAAGTCCTCCAGCGCATTTTCATACGTGCCGATTGCCAGCTTCTTATTGGAATGCTCCAGCAGTTGGCCAAAGCGGACCTTCTGTTCCCAGATCGGGTTGGTGTAGCGCGCCAGTTTCTTATAGGTCAGGCTGGCTCGCGTCGCGTCCGAGGCCGCCACTTGCCGCTCAAACAACTCTCCGATCAACCGGACCGCCTCTTCCCGCCGATTCAGCGAGAGACACAGGTCCGCCGCCATTTGGCGCACATTGTCGTTCTGCGGGTCGGCTTCCAGAGTTTGCAGGTATTCCGCCAGCGCGTCGGCCGTCTTGCCTTTTTGCAAGAGCTTCTCCGCCTTGTCCACGCGGCGGGCGATTTCGGCACGATTAGGATTTTCCGGCATGAGGTGGGACGGAGAGGCCCGCTTCAATTCTAGGATTCGCCCCCGGCACCAGCAACGCGGTTCGCCGGATCGGCGGTTACGAAAGTCATGGGGCGGCAGCGTTCCTGGGTTAGACGAGGTTCCGCTTGTGTTTGAATTGTCTCAGCCCTTCTCGATGGGCTTGTTCATTCACCTTTGTTCACCTTATTGGTTCCGGCCGCAAGGAACTACCCAGGCCGCTGATCTTCAAATCCGAACGGCGAGTTCATGAAGTTTTCCGGCGTTTCCGCCGATCTCTAAAATTTGAGCGAGAGTGTCTCTCCGCGTCGAAAATGAGTACGGCTGCCAATTTCGGGCTGCACCGCACCTCCCGCTTGCGCGCGTTCGCGAGCCTAAACCGAACCTGGGTCGTGAGCATTCTGTTCGGAGCCGTGATCGCGGTTCAGGGGCTGGGCTTCCTCGTGCTCGGCACGGGACAGGCAGGCTGTAGCCTTTCCGAATCCATCATCGTGCTGCAGGGCCTGATCGCCATCGCTTGCACATGGATTGCATTCCGTCGCGCCCAAGGCGTTACCGCGCTGTTTTGGTTTCTGTTCGGCGTCGTGCTGGTGGTCCTGGCTGTTCCCACAGTCCTGCAAATCTTCGGCACGGTGTTCGGGCAACCCCTCTTGCCGGAACCGACGCGCGGACTGCTTTACGCCCTCTATGGCGCTCCGGTTCTGATGATGCTCTTCCTTCCAGACACCCATTGGCGCACTCGCGTAAAGTTCGAAATATTTCTCGATCTGCTTCAGGTCGCGATCGTCGTCGGCCTGATCTACTCGGCCTTTTTCTTCGTCCCCATGCGGGTGATGTTGCCCGCCGATGCGATGACGCGCGATGTCAGCATCAGCGACGCGCAAAGCTTATTGCTGCTGATCGCAGCCTTCATACGCCTGCAGTTCGTCCGAGCGGGTCGCAACCGCAGCCTGCTGATCCGCCTTGGGCTCTTCCTGATGATCTGTGCGGTGGCAACCTTCATCGGCGATTGGCTCTACTTGAAGAACGATCCCGGCATCGCGGCCTGGATCGATCTGCTCTGGTCCATTCCTCAAGCGGCCGCGGCCCTCATCGCTATCACCTGGGCGCCTTCGCCCGATCCCGCTTCCGCTCCCGCTCCCCAGCAGGCCAGTTTTTTCGGTCTTCTCGGCATCAACCTGGTTCTGGTTGCCATGCTTTCCTGCGTCGCTTTGCTCATGGATCGATGGAAACAAGCAACCGGAGCAACGCTCACGGACGTGGCGATCGGCGCCTCGCTCCTCTCGTTCACCTTCCGGTTGGCCCTTACGCAATTTCACCAGCAACAGGAAATTGCCCAGCGTAAGGCGGCGCAGCGGCAGGCAACGGCTTCGCACGAGGAAGTCGGCCGCCTGCTGGACGACTCCCGCCGCCAAACCGCGGAAATAACCCAGATCAGCGAATTGGGAAGCCTGCTTCACGCCTGCACATCCAAGGAAGAAGTGTTTCGCCTTATTCCGGAGCGTTTGCGGCGTCTGTTTCCCGGGGCATCGGGCTGCATCGCACTCTTGAGCGCCTCCAAGAACCACCTCGAATCGGTCGCTCAATGGGGCATTTGTACGGCAAACGGGATCTTCGCGCCCGAGCAATGTTGGGCGCTGCGACGGGGAACGGTTCATGTGCACTCCGGAGGACACTCGGAACCGCGGTGCGCTCACCTGCTTGGAGAAGGTCCTTCGGTGTGCATTCCCCTCATCGTGAACGGCGAAGCCATCGGCACGCTGTCCATCCAGGACAACGGTCTTATGCATCCTGGTCCCGACCCAGAGTTCGACTCGAACGCCTTGGCTCGCCGACGCCACCTCGCCGCCGCAGTCGCCGAACATCTCTCGCTGGCGGTGGCGAACCTCAGCCTCCGTGAGTCGCTTCGCCTGCAAGCCGTTCGCGACCCCCTCACCGGCCTTTACAACCGCCGCTACATGCAAGAGTTCCTGGAACGCGAACTCCACTCCGCTCGCCGCAAACGCCGCCCCCTTGCCGTCCTGATGATCGATCTCGATCACTTCAAACGCTACAACGACAACTACGGCCACGCCGCCGGAGACAAGGCCCTCGCCGCGGTCGGGGAAGGTCTTCTGCGCTCGGTGCGCGCCGAAGACGTGGCCTGCCGCTACGGCGGCGAAGAATTCACTGTCATTTTGCCGGAGTGCTCTCTCAGCCAGGCGGCCGGGCGGGCGGAACAAATCCGCACCCGACTCAAGGAATACCGCTCCCAACACGACGGCCAGCCTGCGGATGCTCTGACCGCATCGATCGGCGTCGCCGCCTACCCTGAAACCACCGACCGGGTCGATCTGCTTCTCAAATTCGCCGATGAGGCCCTTTATCAAGCCAAGCGCGCAGGTCGAGACCGCGTCGTCACGGCGCGCCCCGCATGCGCGGTGCCGACAGCTAAAGCCGGCGAGAAAAGTCTAACCTCCGTCATCTAGCCGGAAGCAGGGTTGCAGAGTTTCGGCGAAATCGAAGTGGAACCTCGCATCCCCATTGTCTGGGCACCCTCTTGACTGAATCCTCGCGGCTGTCGTAGCCTCGCGTGCTAAGCCTTGGTCACCGTAAGGAGGTTGCACATGGCTTTTCTCGCTGCGCTTTGGCTCCCCATCCTGCTGTCGGCGGTTTTCGTCTTCGTCGCCAGCTCCATCATGCACATGGTGCTGCCCTATCATCGCAACGACTACCGGCAGATTCCCGACGAGGACAAGGTCCTCGCCGCGCTGCGCGGAGCCGGCCTCACGCGGGGTTTGTACGTCTTCCCGTTCTGCACCCACAAGGACATGAAGTCGCCGGCCCTGGTCGAGAAGCAAAAACAGGGACCGGTCGGGTTCATGACGATCATGCCCAGCGGCCCGCCCGCCATGCCGAAGTTTTTGATCCCGTGGTTCGGCTATTGCCTCGTGATCGGTTTCTTTGTCGCCTATCTGACCTTCCATGCGGTTGCGCCCGGCGCGAATTATCGAGTGGTGTTTCGCATTGCCGGGACCGCTGCGTTCCTCGCTTATGGTGTGGGGCAACTGAGCAACGGCATTTGGAAGGGGCAGACCTGGTCGGTAACCTTTAAAGAAGTGGTCGACGGGCTCGTCTACGCTTTGCTGACCGCCGGCACCTTCGGCTGGCTTTGGCCACGATGAACATCCGGCGGCCTAGCGGGGATTGAATGCCCACCGTCGAACCGTGGTTGCGCGGCATCGAGCCCGATGTTCCAGGAGTCGGGCGCGCGGTATTGCATGCGCTGCAACTGGCCGACGAGGACCTGCGGAAGTGGTGCGGAAATCTCTCCGATTCGGAGGTGAACGAGCGGCCGGCGGGAATGGCACCGGTGGCGTTCCACATTCGTCACCTGGCGCGGAGTTTGGATCGCCTGCTGACGTACGGCGAGGGTCGCAGTTTAAGCGAAGAGCAGAGGGCTGCTCTGCGGACCGAACTCGATCCGGGAGCAACCCGCGATGAGCTGTTTGCGGAATTGAGCGCGGCGCTGGCGGATGCAACGGCGCGGGTCCGGGCGCTGGCGAGTTGCAATCTGGAAGAGCCGCGAACGGTGGGAAGCAAGCGCTTGCCAACCACGCTGGGAGGCTTGCTGGTCCACGTGGCCGACCACACGCAACGGCACGTGGGACAAGCCATCACAACGGCGAAAATTGTGGCGTCAATGAGGAGTGGCTAAATCACCGTCGACGCTCTCGCTAGATCACACTCCGACACCCGACCCCAGCAAACTATAAAGCAGGATGGCAAGCACGATCAGCGTGAAAGCGACGTACATGCGATCGCGTTCCATGGCGAATCCCACGATGGAAAAAGCTACGCGGGCGATGGGCGTGGCGATGAGGAAAAGCAGGCCCAGCTGAATCAAGCCACGGCCGCGGCCGTTGATGACGCTTCGAATGACTCCGGGGATGGTGCGGAAATCGGAGGGCTCTCCACGAAAGATACGGTAGTCGGCGGACTCGTGGGCGTGGCGGGAGAGGTAGACGCAAGCTCCCGCGAGAACCACCGCCGCCGAGAGGAGAACCCCGGCGCGAAGCAAGTTGCCCAAAATGACTTCGATGCGGTGGTCGTCCCAGCGACCCTCCCCGAGTGAGGCCTTGCGAGGTTGCCGTTGCGGGGCGGGCGCTTGCGCGGCGGGCATCAGATTCTCCCCCAGAGTCCCTGGTAGAGCATTTGCAGGCCGAGCACCAGAATCACCAGGCTGAACACCAGTCGAAGCGATTTGGTTTCGGCCCTGACCAGGATGCGGCTGCCGAGTAGAGAGCCGGCGAGCACTCCCAGCATGACGGGCATGGCAAGCCCTGGATCGACGTATCCGCGGCTGAGGTATACGCCGGCGCTGGCCGCGGCCGTCACGCCGATCATGAAGTTGCTGGTCGTGGTGGAAACCTTGAACGGGATGCGCATGGCCTGGTCCATGGCCAGCACTTTGACCGCGCCCGAGCCGATGCCGAGCAATCCCGAAAGAGCGCCCGCGCCGAACATCAGGCTAAAGCCGGTGGGGACGTTCTGAACGTTGTAGCTGCGCTCGCCTTCGAGGTCGGGGAAACTGCCGTTCAACCGCAGACGGGTGGCGAGCGGATCGGGCGGCAGGCTGCGTTGGGCCGCCGGGCGCGGCTTGCGCGAAAGATACGCCGAGTAGAGCAGGACCACCCCGAAGATGATCGCCAGGGCGCTGGTCGGAATCCGGGTGGCGAGGAAAGCTCCGAGCAACGCGCCGAACGTGGTTGCGATTTCCAGGAACATGCCGATACGAATGTTGGAGAATCCTTCCTTCACATATGCGGCGGCGGCGCCGGAGGAAGTCGCGATCACGGAAACCAGCGACGCTCCGATGGCGTAACGGATATCCACGTGAAACAGGATGGTCAGCAAAGGCACCAGGACAACGCCCCCGCCAAGGCCGGTGAGGGCTCCGAGAAGCCCCGCGACGAAGGAGACGCTGGCGACAACGGCGGTGAATTCCAGAATGGTCATTGCAGGATCGTCATTGCTCAATCGTCATTTGAATGATCGTCATTGTTCAATCGTCATGGAATGACGGCCAGTGAATTTCTCTTAGGGTAACATTCCCTTTCTTACAAGCGTGGGAGTGCAATCATTTATGGGGAGATTGAGATTGGTAATGAAGAGCGGCGGGGAGGAACGGTGAGATGCCGCGCAGTCGGGGAATTCTATAGGAAGGAAAACAACAAGGGAACCGAGGGTTCCCTTGTCTTGAAAACTGGCAGAACTGCCGCTGACGTTGAACCGCTAGGCGGAATGAGTCCGAAGCCGCCCGGTTGACAGAGTCCGCGTCAGACCTTAGTTGTTGACCCAAACGACGCTGGATTTCTTCGCCACGGCGGCGTGCTGTTTTCTGAGTTCGCGGGCGGCGACGCCGAGGGAAACTGCGTCCGGTTGGGCAAAATCCGATGCCGGCCTGCTTCCCTGGGCAGACAAATAAGTGGTCGCGGGCAGGATGTTTCGCTCTTCCGACATGGGCGCATAAGCGGCGTGTCCCGTATGACTTTCAAACTGGTACACCTGCGCTTGATTGTTGATCGAGTTCCCGCCAACGTTGTTGTTATATTGCGCAAACGCGGTGGCGGTGCAGAATAGGCAGAGCACCAACAGAATGTTTTTCATCGCAAGGGTCTCCGGGTTCTGGAGAAGCCGAGGGAACATCCGAGAACCAAGTGGCGGATGTGCGTTCCTCCATGCATGGTAGAAGCAAGCCCTGTACCAAACTTTGACGGTGTAAAATAGCCGCTTGCCAGCATTTTCCGGGACTAGCGGCAATTGTTTGCATATTTGTGGAGAGTGCTTGGATTGCCCGTGCGGACCCGGAATTTGACTGGAGGCGCGGTCCAAAGGGCGGTTTTACGCCATTTCTGGCAGTACTTTCAACAAGGGGGAAAACATGAAAATGCGGACCGCGATACGAGTCTCTTTCATCCTGCTGGCAACCCTAACTGCGCTGGCATCGATTGCGGCGGGCGCGGACTACAAAGTCGTTGCGACCTGGAAACTGGGCGGCGATGGCGGGTGGGATTATTTAACTGCGGATAGCGATGGGCATCGCCTGTTCATTGCGCGAGCCACGCGGGTGATGGTGATCGATACCGAGTCAGGCAAGCAGGTGGGCGAGATTCCGGAGACGACGGGCGTCCATGGAATCGCGCTGGACTCTGAGATCGGGCGCGGATTCACCAGCAACGGCCGTGAAGATTCGGTCAGCGTGTTCGATCTGAAGTCGCTGGCGGTCGAGAAGAAGATCAAGGTAGGTAGCGGGCCCGACGCGATTCTTTACGATCCGTTTTCGAAGCGCGTGTTCACCTTTAACGCCAAAAGTCACGACACGACCGCCGTGGATGCGTCGAAAGGCGAAGTCGTGGGCAAAATCGACCTGGGCGGGAAGCCGGAATTTGCCGCGACCGACGAAAAGGGCACCGTGTTCGTGAATATCGAAGACACGTCGGAATTGGTGGCATTCGATCCGCAAAAATTGACGGTGAAGTCGCGCTGGAAACTGGCCAACTGCGAAGAACCGACCGGCTTGGCGATCGACCGGAAGAACCGCCGTCTATTTGTCGGCTGTGGCGGAAACAAGAAGATGGCTATCGTCGACGCGGATAGCGGGAAAGTGCTGGCGACTCCCGCCATCGGAGAAGGATGCGATGCGACCGCATTTGACGCCGATCGCGGCCTCGCCTTTGCGTCGGCCGGAGACGGCACGATTACGGTGATTCAGGAAAGTGGCGCTGACAAGTTCAGCGTCGCCCAGACGGTGACCACCCAGAAAGCGGCACGCACCATGGCGCTCGATCCGAAGACGCATCGACTGTTCACCGTCACGGCAAATGTGACAGGAACTCGGCAGGAGAGAAAAATTGAGCCGGATTCCTTCGTGGTGGTAGTGGTGGAGGCCGCGCACTAGCAAGCTGTGGAAAAACTCGTTCTTGGGCGGACTGTGTGACCTCAGCCGCTGAAGCCGCACTGAGAACAAGCCAGTTATCGCAGCGGTAAACCGCTGCGCCACCCAAAAGCAAGTACACCGTCGGGTTTTTCCAACGCAACATTCCCCCAGCGGCTGGAAGCCGCTGTTGATTTCGCGGCAGTTACGGCACGAGTGGAACTCGTGCCCTTCCCAAAATCGGCGCGAGTCGGAGTTTTTCCGCAGCCTGCTAAGAAGCTACCCTGCTCTCCCCTGAATTGCACTTTGGTAACCAACCCTCTTAACAACTCTTTCACAGTTCACCAGTTATAATGTTAGTAAATCAATGAAATGTGGGGTGTAAGCAGTGGATAGCATTACCAGAACTCGTGAACGGCAGAAATTGATGGTGGAACTGCTAGAAAGAAAAATACGCATGCGCGCGCGCCAGATCTACCATGAACGCGGACAAGCGGAGGGACAGGACGTGGAAGACTGGGTGCGGGCCGAGTCCGAAGTTCTGCAATCCAGCATTCTTGCGCCGCTGTGGAACACACGCCAGGAGCGGGAACTGGTGGAAGAATAGAGCAGAACGCAGTTCGCCGGCCTCACGTGGGCGAATCTGAAACATCCAGTCGCTCTCCCAAAATCCGCAACAAAAACATAGCGGACGACAGGCTCAACACCGGCCCGGCGATGCTGAAGAGCGCTCGGCCCATGGCCCCCGGCACGCCCGCAAAATAGGCGTCCAGTACAAATGCCATGGCGCAGGTCGCGCCCACCGGAACCAGCCACGATTTTGGCAGGCGCTTTAGGTTCGGCAAGGCCGTAGGCAGCAGCCATAAAAACACATACCAGAGACTGCGATCGCGCAGCGAAGCGGCGAATAGGTAGCCGCCACCGTGGTGTAGTGCGAGACCAAACTGCAGCGGGTTCACCAATGTGCCGGTAACCGACCATTGCAGGCCGGTCATCGTGGCGAGACTTAGCAGCCAACTGATCAGGATCCAAGCGGCAGCGGGCAAAACGTGATGACTAGCGTGGTCGCGATCGCGCCGGGTCGAGAACCACCAGGCCGTCGTCAGCACGATGCTGAACGGGACGAACGTCTCCTTGGTGAGGGCTCCCAACACGGCGATCACGGGCAACACCCACAGCTTGGACTCTGACAAACTCCAGAGTAAGGCCAGCAGGAAGAGGCCTTCGCCCGCATCGACCAGCCCAACCAGCCGGGCATTCGGGACGGCGAAGTTGACCAGATACAGCAACGCGCCCACCAAGCCAACCGCGAGACTGGCCGTCTGGCGCTTCCAGAGAACGGCTCCGAGCATGACAATCAGAACGGCGGTTCCGGCGACGAACAGCGAGTCGGAAACAAGCAGTCCGAACATCGCCGGATCCCAGGTTCCAACTCGTCCTCGCGCGATCCGGTAAAAAGGCTGGGCAATCCACGGCACCAGAACGCGGAAGCGGCGGAAGCGCATGTCTTCGGGGTCGAGGATCGCGGCTCCGGTGGCCAGCGAGGCATAGGTCTTTACGTCGGAAAGCCCCGGCGTCTGGCGCGGGTCAAAGCGGTTGAGGACGGGATAGCCCAGGCCGCATGCAATCAGGAAGAAGATCCAGAAGAGCAGCGCGAGCCGTGGGATCGCGAGTTGGGTCCGATTGCCATCCATGCTCGTCAATAGTGTACTGGGCAAGGTAGCGTCCGGAGTTGGACATTGCAACGCAAATCCTCCGGTCACGTTCACCCGCGAAAATTTGGCTTTTGCGCAACGAATCTGTTAGCTTTCAGCCTCAGCGTGGCCAGAGCTTTTTGCGGAAACATTCTTGTGGAGGTTGGGCGTGGGATCTAAGCAAATGTGGCTGGGCCTGGTTTGTTGTCTGGTACTTGTCGTCACGATGCAGGCGCAACAACTGTCGCCGGCGGACCAAGCAACGCGACGGCTGGCGCTCGACATTTTCAAACAGCTGATCGAGATCAATACGACGGACTCGGTGGGCAATGTAACGACCGCCGCGGAAGCGATGGCGCAGCGTTTTCGCGATGCGGGATTTCCCGAGAGCGACATTCATGTGCTCGGACCGAATGAGCGTAAGAAGAACGTCGTCGTGCGCCTGCACGGATCGGGCAAGCACAAACCCATGCTGCTGATCGGACATCTCGACGTGGTCGAAGCGCGTCGCGAAGACTGGACGACCGACCCATTTCAGTTCATCGAAAAAGACGGATACTACTACGGCCGCGGCTCCAGCGACATGAAGGACGGCGACGCGATCATGTCGGCCACGCTCATCCGCATGAAAAAAGAAGGATACGTTCCCAGCCGCGACATCATTCTCGCGCTGACCGCCGATGAGGAAGGCGGGACTTCCAATGGCGTGGACTGGCTGATCAAGAATCATCGCGACCTGATCGATGCCGAGTTTGTGCTCAATCACGATGGCGGCGGCGTGCTCGCCGATCACGGCAAGCCGGTGATGATGGAAGTGGACGCCACCGAAAAACTGTACGGCGACTTCGTGCTGACGGCGACCAATTCCGGCGGCCACAGTTCCCTGCCCCGGCCGGAGAACGCGATCTACGAACTCGCCGATGCGCTGACGCGAATCCAGCACTACCAGTTTCCCTTCGAGCTCAACAACATCACGCGCGCGTTTTACGAGCGGCAGGCAAAGATCGCAACGCCGGAACGCGCGGCCGATCTGAAGGCGATGCTGAAAACTCCTCCCGATATGGAGGCGGTGGCGCGGCTGTCGAAGGATCCGCTGGACAACTCGACCATGCACACCACCTGCGTGGCGACGCGCTTAAACGGAGGCCATGCTAACAACGCGCTGCCGCAGATGGCGCAGGCCAACATCAACTGCCGCATCGAGCCCGGACATTCGCTGGAGGAGATCCGGCTGACGCTGGAAAAAGTTGTGGCCGATCGGAAAGTTAAAGTGCAGTATCGCGACAACGACAATCAGCTTCTCGATCACGGGTCCGACCGGCACAGTTTCGTTCCGCCCGCTCCGCGAAAAGAAGTGTTCGATGCGCTCGACAAAGTCGTGGCGCAAATGTGGCCGGGGATTCCGGTGCTTCCGACCATGGCCACGGGAGCGTCAGACGGCGTCTACACGAACGCCGCGGGAATGCCGACTTACTGCGTGTCCGGCGAACAATATGACCGCGACGACATTCGCGCACACGGAAAAGACGAGCGGATCGGCGTCGAGTCGTTTGCCCGGGGCGTGGATTTTTACCATGCGTTCTTAAAGGGAGTTACAGCGGAGTAAGTTGCGATCCCAGATGGGGTACCCCCCTATGCCGGTCTATTAGAATCAAGATTTTAGAGAACAATTCCCGCTAAAATCTTGAGCGGACTAGGGTTAGAGGCAAAATCTTGATAACAATAGACTTAGCAGCTAATTTGGCGGCACTTTCGCCACTCTTCGTGCCCGGAGTAAGTTGTCAAGGAACTGTTAGTTCGCGGTCTTTGACCTAGTTACTATTTTAGCAGCGGTGTCAACAGGTGGTTAGGGCTGGGCGCGGGCGGAGTAGGACGCAATGCCTCGAAAACAGATCCTTTCTCTCTTGCAAGGCGGAGATCGACGGATGATTGGGCGCTCGGACCAAGTGGCGGCGATGGTCGCCGAGGCGCCGGAGCTTTTCTCCGAACTGATTGCGGGGCTGTGGTCGGAAGATCCGCTGGTGCGAATGCGGGCGGCGGACGCGGCCGAGAAGGTCACGCGGAAGAAAGGCGAGTTACTCCAGCCCTACAAGGGGGAACTGCTCGGGTTGATGGCGGAGACCGAACAACAGGAACTGCGATGGCATCTGGCGGCGATGGTTCCGAGGCTGGCGCTCAACCCCAAGCAACGAGATCTCGCGACTGCTTTGCTGGTCGGATATCTGGAAGACCGCAGCTCCATTGTGAAGACATTCGCGCTGCAAGGGTTGGCTGATTTGGCGCAAGACGACCCGAGTATTCGACCGGGAGTGATTGAGATTCTGCGCCAGGCTACTCGAACAGGTACGGCGGCGATGAAGGCGCGGGGGCGGAAGTTGCTGGGGCGGCTGGAGGGGTGAGGGATGGGGCGATGGGGGGCGGTGGGGGGCGCAAGGCGGCTGCATTGAGGGTCAATGAGCGCTATGGCTGATTTCGTCAGTCATTCCGGCTGGTGAGGGGTGAAATCAATGCAGCGCCCTGCAGAAATCCGCTAAACGATGTAAATCTATAAGCCCTGCGCGTACGGCTTGAGTTGCGTATCGATGCGACAAATGTGATCAGCCAGCCACTGGTCCACGAAGTCCACGACGCGGTAAGCGCCCGCGCGTTCAAAGCCGACCATCGTGTAACGCTCCTCGAACAGCGACAGGCCTTGGAGAAACTTTGTGTGCGCTTGAGTATTCTGTTGGGCCGCCGGACACTGACATCGTTCCATACAGCCCTCTTCGAAGCCAATATGGGCACAGGCATAAGCGCGAAGCGACTTCAGGAAGAGGCCATAGACGCGTTCTCCGCGTCTTTCACTAAGGGCATCCCGAAAGACCTCCGACATCTCAAACAGCGCCTTGTGGTGATCGTCAATGCGCTTGATGCCCGTAACGTACTCTTCTGACCACTTCATGAAATCACCCGCGTCGAGGCTCGGTTGGGGTCGAGTCCGTAATAGGATCATGTTCTCAATGTGTCGGCGGGCAAAGTTACCTAAGGCCCAACCAAGTTAACTTGAGGTAGCCCGCACTGTTGGTCTCAGCCGCTTCGGTTGTTGTCATAACACGGGAACTCATCGCCGAGCGCGTCAGCCATTGACGCTAGTTGTGGTAAGATATTCTTACTATGGTGACTAAGGTTTCGACCAAAGGCCAGGTGGTTCTTCCGGGGCCGATTCGCCGCCGCCTGGGCATTCGCGCCGGGGACCCGCTGGACGCGCATATCGAGGCGGGGCGCATTGTGCTGACGCCGCACCAGAAGCGCGCGCTCACGGCCCGTATCGTGCGCGACCCTCTAACCCGGCTTCCGGTACTGAGTGCGGGTCGCGGAGCGCCCACGCTTAGCAGCAAAGAGGTAGCGGAAATCCTGGCAGAGTTTCCCTAATCCTCGCGCTAAAGTGCCTGCCGCCCTAGGCCGATGACATATCTTCTCGACGTGAACGCGCTGGTGGCGCTGGGATTGGCGCATCATGAATTCCATGATCGGGTTGGCGTCTGGCTGCGGTCCCAACAGTTCCCTCCGCTGGCTACGTGTTCGATCACGGAACTGGGATTTGTAAGGGTGCTGGTGCAGGCTCCGGCCTATGGTTTCACGGTCCACCAGGCCCGCACTCTTTTGCTTCGGATCAAGCAGGGCGCCAAACCCCGTTTTTTGTTTGTTGCCGACGATCAGGACATCTCTCGCCTTCCGGCCTGGGTGAAGACCGCCAGGCAGACGACCGATGGTCATTTGGTGCAGCTTGCCGCCAGCCACGGAGCCGTTCTTGCCACGTTGGACGGCAAGATTCCCGGAGCATATTTCATCCCTGCGAGATCGCTGCCTTAGCGGTCATTCGCTTGGCAATCACTGCCTTGGCGATCATCCCTTAGCGATCATTCTCTTGGCGATCCAGTTCTTCGCGATTCAGTTCTTGGCGATCCAGGTACGGATTCTTGACATTCGCCAAGCATTCGCCTATGCTGCCGGCATGGCGATCACTCGGCGGCAACGCGAGCTGTATGACTTTATTTCGCGCTTCGTGGCGGAGAATGGGTACTCTCCTTCATTTGAAGAGATCAAGGTGGGCATGGGGCTGACTTCCCTGGCCACGGTTCACAAGCACGTCACCAATCTGGAGAAGAAGGGGCTGCTGACGCGGGATTACAACCGCAGCCGGTCGATTGATCTGCTGCCTCCCAAGGGCAAGCTGAAGGTGTCGATGGCGGTGAATACGGCGGTGGTTTTGCCACTGGTGGGGAGGATTGCGGCAGGGCAACCGATTGAAGCGGTCGAGCACAACGAGACGATTTCGCTGGCGGATTTTGTGCGTTCGAAGGAAGTTTTTGTGCTCGAAGTGCGCGGGGAATCGATGCAGGACGAAGCGATTCTCAATGGCGACTACGTGCTGGTCGAGAAAACGAAAACGGCGCACAACGGAGACATTGTGGTGGCGCTGATCGAATCGACCGACGCGACGCTGAAGCGGTTTTTTCGCGAGGGAGAGAACATACGCTTGCAGCCTTCGAATGCGGCGATGAAGCCGATCATCGTGCCGGCGGCTTCGGTACAGATTCAGGGGCGGGTGATTGGGGTGCTGCGGAAGTACTGAGGCGACCGTTGCGAGGTGGATCGGGATTGCAGAGGTCAGAGGTCAGATTGCAGAGGTTAAAACCCTTTGGCACACCGCGTGGCTGAATTCACAGGTTTTTACCTCTGCAATCTGACCTCATACCTCTGACCTCCAAACGACCGCTTAGCCTAGAGCAGGGCCTTGTCGAGCGCCTTCTGAATGTCGTCTTTCGAGCGGTAGCCGACTAGCTGTTCCACGACCTGGCCGTTTTTGAAAACCAGCAGGGTGGGAATGCCGGTGACTTTGTAGCGCATGGGGGTGGCGGCGTTGCGATCGACGTCCATTTTGCCGACCTTGATTTTGCCTTGATATTCGCCGGCGAGCTCTTCGACGATGGGAGCGATGGCGCGGCAGGGGCCACACCAGGCGGCCCAGAAATCGACCAGCACGGGCTTATCGGACTTCAACACATCGGCATCGAAATTTGCGTCGGTGACCTCGACGAGGGCGTTGCTTGCCATTCATCCTCCAGCTTTCTCAGTAGACTTTGAGTGAAATATAAACTCCCGCGCCGTGGACCGTTTGGTCTCCAAAGGCGGAGCTTCTATCCTAGCACTGACAACCCAGCACTGATAATTGGATGCTCGGCAAGAGCGGATGGTCGCAGGGGGGATTGAGGCATTGAGACATTGAGGTAATGTTTCAATGACTCAATGACTCAATGCCGTTAGAATTCTCAAATCATGGCTGGTGTTCTTGACCATCTTCGCGTGGTACTGGTCGCGGCGAGAAATCCGCTGAACATTGGTGCGGCGGCGCGCGCCATGAGCAATTTTGGAGTGATGCGATTGCGCGTCGTGAATCCTTATGAAGTGGCGTTTCAGGAGGCGCGGTCGGCGGTGGGCGCGGCGGGGTTGCTGGCAAAGGCGGAACAGTTCGAGACCGTCGCCGAAGCGATCGCGGACTGCCGGCTGGTGGTGGGGACAACCGCCGCCGGGCCGCGCGATTTGCAGCATCGGCTGCTGCGGTTGGAGGAGGGCGCGCGGGCGATCAAGCGTCANNGTTGCAGTCTGCCTGTATGAGTTGATTCGCGGACGGAAGACGGCGGCGGCAAAAGCCGCGCCCGGTCAGAAAGAAAAGGCTGCGGCGAAATCGGCCGACGTGGAGCGGTTGACGCAATTGCTGTTTGAAGTTCTGAGCACCTCGGAGTACATCCAGCCGCAGGCGGTGGCGGGGGAAGAAAAGTTGCGGCGGCTGGTGCGGCGTTTGAAGTTGAATGCCAACGACGCGGTGGTGTTGACGGGAATGATGCGGCAGATCGCGTGGAAAATGGGACCGGGTCAATAAGGGCCTAGAAAACTCCGATCAAGTGGCGGCAAAAGGCATAAACCACAGGGTACACAGGGGTGCACGGGGGAAACCGGGACTTACTCAGAGTTTCCCTAGCGCGCCCGCGGCGTGGAATCGGCGATGACTTTGCCGATGACCAAAACGGTCATCAGTGTGATCACACCCAGTGACGCGGCGCAGTAGATGCACCAGACTCCGAGGACGAAGGCTTCGATATCCGCCAGATGGATGGCAAAGACCGTTGCGATTGTGACGAACGGGAGCATCCAAGAGTATTTCTTTCCGAAGGCCAGGGCGCCGAGCAGGAGGTATCCGGCGATGCCGATCACGGCAACGGGAATTCCGTGGAGTGTGGCGTAGGGGCTGTGGTTGACGATGCCGCAGTCCCACTTCTCGTTGATGCTGCACGGCGAAGGGTCAGTGCGGTAATGCTCGCGCAAGGCGAGCGAAGAAACGACGATGCCGAAAACCGCAAGCAGGATCAAAAGCCATCTCATGTGGGACTCCCCAGATTCATCGAAATGCTAACCGATTCCTAAGCAGACATTATCTCCGATCAATCGTGGTAGCGCTGTTCACCGGCTGGAATCGGCACGCTGAGCCGGTTCTGCGGCGGAGGCAGAGGGCAGGTTGCGTACGGTGTGAAGGAGCATGGCGGGTTGTACAATCGGTTGAAGTCGAGCCAGAGTTCGCCGGGCTGATTCAAGCCATGGTCGGGAAAATCGGTGTAGAGGAAACGTCCCGCGCCATAGGTTGTGGTCTTGCTGGTGGCGTCGCGAAGAATGAAAAACAAATCCGTCGCTTTCGGATCTTCGAGCACGGGCTCCAGCCGGACCACTTTTCCGTCGATCGTGAATTCGGCCGCGCCGGGGGCGGGCATGTGTGTGGTGGTGCCGAGGACGGTCGGAATGTCGAGCGTTTTGGGCGGATTGTACGGAATCCAGCGCGCATGAACGCGGTAGGCGGGGTTGGGCTCATACCAGCGCAAGCCGTGAAAAGCGGTACGGGTCGGGGCTTGCAGGTCCTTGACGCGCAGGGCGAATCGGTCGTCGCGGTGGATCACAATGACGGTGATCGTGCCGATCGTGAGCTTCGAGGGCTTGTCGGCATCGTCGGCAAACAGAACCTGCTCCTTCGCGGGTTGGCCGTCTAACAGGAGATCTTTGGGGAAACCTCCGACGGGAGGCAGCAAGCGCAGCGCGCCTTTTTCCAGGTGCACGACTGCAATGTGAGCCGGCGCTTTGCCCGCGATCTGAACGCGGCTGTCTTCGGCGGAACCGAAGGTGTTGTCGCCTTCCTGCAACCAACCGAGGGCGACCAGGGAAAGCCAGCCCTCGGGAGCCTGGAGGTTGGTTGCGCGCTGCGCGCGCCAGGCGAGCAGATCGCGCTGCCAGGAAGCTTGATCTTTTGCATTGGGATCATCGGCAGCTTTGCCGCCGGAACCAGCGGCGAGCGACTGCGCCAGCATCGCTGCCAAAACAACCGCCGCTACCGAGAGGATTTTGCTCTTCATCGTCGTATCTCCGCTTGTTCAGACTGGCCAAGTGCAATGTCTATTGAAACACTATACATTAGGCCGGAACGGCGCCTCTGCGGGATTGTTGCGTTAACGCGAATCGCCGACCGCAGCGTTCAGCAGGATAGTCAAGGGCGCGACATGTTCCGGCTTCACGTAGCGGTTGACGAGAAAACGCTGTCCATCTTTGGCCACGTCGTAAGTGAAAACATCGGTGGAGGAAATCGGGGCGCGGCCGTGGATTTGGAATAGAGGCGCGGGCGTTCCGGTGGCGAAAATATTTTCGCCGTTGACGGGAACTGCCGTCAGCATTCCGCTGGGAGCGATGTAGAAAATTTCCTTGCCGTCTCCGCGCCAGCGGGGCTCGGTGCCGCCGCCGCGGGATACCTGCCATTTTCCCGCCGCACCGGGGAACGAGGTGACGTAAATCTCCCACACACCGGACTCGTCGGAAGCGTATACAACCCGTTTTCCATCGGGAGAAATCTGACCGTTGTCCTCGCTGCTGTTGCTGGTGAGAAACCGGGTTGGCTCTCCGCCAGCCACGGGTAGTAATTCCAGATGTTTGCCGGACGCACCCTGACGCGTAAACAGAATCTGACGGTCGTCTAAAGACCAGGAATTGGGAATAATGTCGTCGTTGATGGAAGGGGGTATGGTGAACCTCTTCCTCTCCGGCTCCAGGCCAGTTGCCGACTTCAGGTTTAGACTCGCGCCGTCGGCGTCACTGCGATACGCCACCGTGCCGCCATTTCGCGACCACACGCCCACTGCTTCTTCCGCTGGGTCAAAGGTGAAACGCGAGTTGCCGGCTCCAGTGGTGCTTTCGATCCAGATATCGACGTTATTCGCCTTCTGGTCGCTGATATCGACCGCTACGCGGGCGCCGTCGGGAGAAAGCGTGGGATTCGCCATGATCGCGGGATCGCCGATGCGGCCCAGTTCTTTGCCGGACCGATCCATCCAGGTAAGCGCGGACCGCGCCGCCGCACCGACGTCGGTGTTGTAGATCAACGTCCCATTCTGCGCAACGGTGAGGGCCGTCCAAACAGTGGAGGGTTGGTATCCAATCGCATTCGCAAGGACGGTTGGACTCCCCGAGACAGTGCCGGTGGAAGAGTCAAAGGCAACGCTCACCAACTGCCTTTGATCATCCGCATAAAACAGATTGTGGGCATCGTAGCCAAAACTCGATCTGCAGAGGGCAGCAAGTTTTCTCTCCTTACCTTCGAGAGAACTAAAGTAGATGCCGCTCGACTGGTCATCCTTGAGGTTTCCGAACTTAGCAGCTAAGAACAGGAAATGATCACCATCGGGCAGAAACATGGGCCAGCGGTGGGTTTCATCCTCTTTGGTCCTAATGCCTTGGGTAACGGCCACCATTCCCGAGCCATCGGCATTGATGCGCTGGATCGAACCTTCGGCGTCCGGCGTATAGATGATTACGCCTTTGCTTCCCCAACTGCCGCCGCGTCCGGCCAATGCGGTGGCAAGGACCTGCGGCGTGCCGCCGGCGATTGCGATCTTCTGCAACTTGCCGTTCGCGAAAAATCCAACGTAGGCGTCATCGGGCGACCAGAAGGGGTAACTCGCGCCCTGCGTGCCGGGCAGAAGCGTGACGCTGGAGGAGCCGATGCGCTGCAAGTAGAGCATGGGCATTGCCGAGTTTTCTTCCGGCGACACGAACACGAGCAAGGAGCCGTCGCGCGACAACGCCATGTGGCTGATGCTCATCTCGTCGGGCATCGCCAGCGCGAACTGCATGCGCGTGGTGGGCTGAGGACGCCGCGCGATGAACCAGGTTGCAGCGCTGACGGCCACCAGCGCCAGGGCCGCTGCCAGCCAGGGCCAGAGCGGCGTCCGACGCGATGCAGCCGTCGCAGCGGCTCGAACCGCCGAACTGGCTTCGGTCCCCGAGAGCGAACTCAGTGCGAATGACAGATCTCTTGCCGACTGGAAGCGCTGCTCCGGGGTCTTTTCCAGACAGCGGCGCACGATGCGTTCGAGCGCGGGAGAAACGAGGCGACTGGCGCCGGAGGAACGGTCGGACGAACGATCGGACGACGGCGTGGACAAATCCGGCGGGTCGTCCTTCAAAACCGCGGTCATGGTTTCGGCCGTGGTATCGCGGCGGAAAGCGCGCACTCCGGAGAGCATTTCGTAAAGGACCGCGCCAAACGCGAAGATGTCAGTGCGAGGATCGGTCGCCTCGCCGCGCACCTGCTCGGGCGCCATGTAACTTGCCGTCCCCATGACGACGCCCGCCGCCGTGTTCTCGGTGGTGAGAGTGACTTCGTCGGAAGCGCCGTCCGAATCCGCGCCCGCCTTCTGTACCAGCTTCGCCAAACCGAAATCGAGGATCTTGATGCGGCCGTCTTTAGTGACGAAAATGTTCTCGGGTTTCAGGTCGCGGTGGACGATTCCCTTTTCGTGCGCGGCCGCCAGTCCGTGCGCGATCTGGACTCCGTAGTCGACGGCCTTGCGCTGCGGCAGAGCGCCGCGATCGAGCGCGGCGCGCAGGCTTTCGCCTTCCAATAGTTCAGAGACCAGAAACGGCGAGTTTTTACCCTGACCTTCGTCGTGCTGGCCGATGTCATGAATAGCGAGGATGTTGGGATGATTGAGCGCGGCCACGGCGCGCGCTTCCTGTTCAAACCGGCGCAGGCGGTCGGGTTCGGCGGAGAAAGAGCCGGGAAGAATTTTCAGCGCGACGTCGCGTCCGAGGCGCGCGTCTTTGGCGCGATAGACTTCGCCCATCCCGCCCGCGCCGATGGGAGCGACGATTTCATAGGGACCGAGTTTCGTGCCGGAAATCAGAGGCATGCGTGCGCGCAATTATATATGCCAAGGCAATGCTTGGGCTGCAACGGGAAGCACCCGTGGAAATCCACACTCGCAGCGCTCGTGGAATCCCACCCCTTCGGCTCCGCTCAGGGCAGGCTCTTCGCAAAGTGCGCGAAGGATGGGGCAGCCATTGTGTTGCCTATGCCGACGAGATCAGAAGCCTAACTACGTGATGCATCATTTGACTTGCACTATCTACCCTCATAAGATGGCACCTCGGATTGGCGCAGAAGACGATCGCCGCACTCGGATAAGGAGTTTGGCTTATGCTGGAAATCCAGACGAAGCACGTGCAACCGGACATTGTGGTCCTCGAATTGACGGGAAGAATCACCATCGGCAGGGACTGCAAACAACTGGAATGGGCGGTCGAGAACCTCGTGAAGGAGGGCCGGAAGAAAGTTATTTTCGATCTGGCCGCCGTGAGCAACGTCGACAGCACAGGGATTGGGATCATGGTGATGTCGGCGGGCCAGATGAAAAAAACCGGCGGCGAGTTGCGCGTTGCGGGCGCCAACGGGCACGTGGAGCAGGTCTTGAAGATGACGAACGTGGATCAGATCGTCGCCCTGCACCCGACGGCNNACTCCCCCAGCGGCTGCAAGCCGCTGTCGATTCTGCGGCAGTACGGCACGAGTGAAACTCGTGCCCTTCCCTAAACGGATGCGAAGCGGAGTTTTTACGCAGGCTGCAAAGCCTGTCCCGCAGCCCGCGTCCTAATCCCTCTCCTGCCAGCGGCCCTCTTCCTGTTCCGCCCGCATGCCTGCACCGGCAGCAACCGATGACTCAGCCTTCTTCTTTTGCCAGTCGGCTTCGGCCAGCACGGGGATCGTACCCAGTTTCTTCTTCTGCAAGGCGGCGTTCACTGCCGGCAATTCTTTCTGCGCCAGTTTCTGGAAGTCGACGATCACATCTTCCAGCTCATGCCCCAACGACTCGGTTCGCGCCACCTGATAGTCGGTGGGCTTGCCGTCGTATCCCGTCACCGCGCTATAGAGCTGTCCGAGCAACTCGCGGATGCGTTCTTCGCCGGTGATCATTCCGCCTTCCTTGGTGGCGACGATCTTGGAACGGAGCGCGTCGCAATCGGCGGCGAGCCTCTCCAGTTGCTTGCGCAGCGGATCTTTCTCGGGCAGCTTTGCGGCCCGGGCTTTGGCCGCGTCCCGCACTCCTTCGATCGCATCGACCCCGTAGGTCATGTGCTCCAGCAACTTGTAGACCTTCATCGAAAGAGCGAACTGCGCCTTGCGCTCCTCCAGCGAGTACTTGGCCCGCGGATCGAGCACAACCTTCAGTTGCTCGGTGTAGACCTGATCTCCCTTGGTCAGTTTCACGGTGTACGTGCCCGGCAGGACGCGCGGGCCCTGGGCCGCTTCAAACAGAGCCGACGCCGCGGGAGCAACCGCCGGCGGCTTCACGCGCATTCCCCATCCGGCGCGGTTCAGGCCCCGATGCTTGCTTCCGGCTATGGTGTCCACCAGTTCGCCATCCTGGTTGAAAATCTCGATCTTCAAGTCGCCGAAGATGTGCCGGCCCTTCTGGTAATACGTGATTTGCGCATCCGTGGGCCGACTCCGCCCATGGAAGGTCTCGTCGCCTTCGGCCCAGCCTCCGGACGCCTCAAAATACTGGATCGATGGCCGACCGGGAAGCAGGGTCGCGTCTTTGGTCATCATTTCCGGCGTGAGCGCGCGCAGCGGAGAAATATCGTCCACGATCCAGATGCCGCGCCCGTGCGTCGCCACCACTAGGTCGGATTCGCGCGCCTGCACCACGAGATCGTCCACTGGTACCGCAGGAAAATCTGTTCCTTTGTATTGGGCCCAATGCTGCCCGCCATCCACCGAAATCCAGAGCCCGAACTCGGTGCCCAGGAAAAGGACGTTTGGGTTCACCGTGTCTTCTTTGATCACATGGGCAAACCCGCGCACGCCGCTCTCTTGTGCGGGAAGCGCCGTCCACGTCTGGCCGTAGTCCGTCGTCTTGTAAACATAAGGCTTCATATCGCCGAAGGTATGCCGGTCGAATGTGGCGTACGCGGTACCTTCGTCGAAGCGGCCGGCCTCGATGGTTGTGACCCACGAATTCTTTGCCAGTCCGCCGATGTTCCCTACTACGTTCGTCCAGGTCTTGGCTCCATCGCGTGTGATCTGCACATTTCCGTCATCGGTGCCGACCCATAGGATCTGACCGTTCTTGGGAGACTCCGAAATCGAATAGATCGTGGTGTGCATCTCCGCCGAAGAGTTGTCGACAGTCACGCCGCCCGATTCTTCCTGCTTCTGCTTCTCGGGATCGTTCGTCGTCAGGTCGGGAGAAATGCGGTCCCAGGATTGCCCATGATCGCGCGAGCGGAAAAGATACTGCGCTCCGATATAAATTGTCCCCTTCTCGTTGGGACTCATGTGGATTGGCGTGTTCCAGTTGAAGCGCAGTTTCTTTTCGCCGTAATTCGGCCAGGGTTTGAGGCTGCGAATCTCATGCGTGTGGCGATTCACCCGCCCAATCTCGCCACCCTGGGCCTCGGCGTAGATGTAGTCGGGATCGGAAGTGTCTTCGAACATCCAGAAGCCATCGCCGCCAAACATGTTCTCCCAGCGCGAGTTGGTCACGCCGCCCGGATAGGAACTATCGCCGACCCATGAACTGTTGTCCTGCAAGCCGCCGTAGACGTGATAGGGATCGGAATTGTCGGTGCTGACGTGATAAAACTGCGAAACCGGCAGGTTCATCTGGTGCTTCCAGAGGTTGCCCCCGTCCTCGCTGCGCCACAAGCCGCCATCGTCGCCGGCAATGACCACGTTCGGGTTCTTCGGGTTGATCCACACGTCGTGGAAGTCGCCATGGGCCCCGCCCGAAACCATGTTGAAGGTTTTTCCGCCATCGTTGCTCAGCAGCAGAATAAGATCGGGTTTGAAAATCTTGTTTTCATTCCTGGGGTCGACGATCAGGTTGCCGAAATAAAAAGGACGCCACACCATGTAGTTGCTGGCATCCAGCTTGGTCCAGGTCGCGCCGCTGTCGTCGGAGCGGTAGAGACCTCTTCCCTTTTCCGCTTCGATGTTGGCATACACCACCTGCGGTTTCGACGGCGCCACCTGCACGGCGACGCGGCCCCAGGGCTTCGCCGGCAGTCCCTTGGCGTTGCTGTCGTTGACTTCGCTCCAGTGAGCGCCGCCGTCGGTCGATTTAAACAGCCCGCTGCCCGGGCCTCCCGAGCGGAACGTCCACCCCTGCCGCCGGAAATCCCACATCGCGGCATAGATGGTCTTCGGATCCTGCTGGCTCCGCGCAATCATGGCGCATCCGCTCGAACCATTCGCCCCGGCCAGAGCCTTCGTCCAGGTCTTGCCGCCGTCCGTCGTGCGAAAGACTCCGCGCTCGTCGTTGTCGTTCCACAAATGTCCGGTGGCGCAGGCCAGCACGTCGTTGCTGTCGCTGGGATTCACCAGGATCTTGGCGATGTGCTCGCTGTCCTTCAGGCCGACGTTGGTCCAGTTCTCGCCGCCATCGGTCGACTTGAACACGCCGTCGCCGACCGACACGCTGTTGCGAGTCCAGGCTTCGCCCGTGCCGACCCACACGATCTTCGAATTCGAAGGATCGATCGCGACAGCGCCAATCGACTGCACGTCTTCGCGGTCGAAGACCGGCTTGTAGGTCGTGCCGCCGTTCACCGACTTCCAGACTCCGCCGCTCGCCGCGCCCACAAAGACCGTGATGCGGCCGTCTTCTTCCATCGCATCCAGCGCGGCAATTCGCCCGCTCATGGTGGCCGAACCGATGTTGCGCGCCGGCAATCCGGAAACGGTCGCCGCGTCGAAGCGGTACGGCGCTTGCGCCTCGGCCTGCAAGCCTCCGCAGAGCAAGGCAGCGCCAACGAGCCAAACACTCAACTGCGGAAGAAATCGTGAAGAACCAACGCGTGCGTTCATGTTTAGAAATCCTTTTTCAGAGAAAGATTTCGTTTCCAACTCGTCGTTGCAGTCGTTCCCGAGGGCGTTACTTCTTGTCGGCGGCGGCCCCGGTCTTCAAGGATGCAGGAAGCGCGAAGTCAGCGTTATCGATGGTCACGTTCACTTCCATCTTCTGTACGGTGCTGGTTTGCGCATCAGGATGATTCTTCGACCCGCTCGAAATCGAGAAGGGACACATCACTCCCGCCACCGGTTTATAGGAGCCGAATCCCTCCACGCGATCCCGCACAGAGCCCCGGACAAACTGCTGGATTTCCTTGCGGATCTCGATGAAGGTATCCGGATCGAGGTAGTCGTAGATGATGTCGCCGTTTTTCAGCGTTACCTTCAGCCGCAACGCGTCGTCTCCATCGACTACGTCGTGCCCGAGGTACTCGACCGTGCTGCCTTTCTCTTTGTAGTCCACCAGAGGTCCGTCAAAATCGGCGGCCAGCAGCAGGTCGCGCATGTCATCCTCGCCCATCAACTCTGGATCCTTCTTGCCTCCAAAGGGCTGGATCTGCCAACCGGTGGCGCCGTCATACGCCTGGATCGCCGTCATCCCCTGCAGGGTGAAGGTCTGCCGAATCAGATTCGGCCGCGCCGACTCCTGGCCCACCGACGCAGTAAAACCTCCGCCGCCCTCGAACCTGCCCGTCATGCGGAAGTTTTTGATGGCCTTCATTTTCTCCATCCCGCCGCGGGCCTGAATGTTCTTGGCAATGAGTTCGTCGGCGGTCTGGGAGAAAGAAAATGCAGCGAAGCAGCAGACAGCAATCAGCACAATCAAGGTGTGACGCATCGAGCAGACTCCTAATCGGTTGGGACTTGAGACCCCTGGGATTACAGTACTGTAACCGGTAGTAGACGTCTTTGCCAAGTTTTGGTGAGCAGGGGCAGTGCCTCCTTTTGCCAAAACATCCACCACAAAGGGCACGAAGGTACACGAAGGTAAAGCAAGAAAACAAGAACCTTCGCGGCGCTTCGTGTCCTTCGTGGTTCTGAATTTCTTGGCGTCGCATCGTCAAAGCGAGCCACGACCTGAGCGGGGATCGACATTGTTCTGGAATCACCGCTAGGGAGACTCTGATTAAGTGTCGGCAGAAAGCATAAACCACGGGGTACACGGGGGTGCACGGAGGAAACCGGGAACCTAATCGGAGTTTCCCTAGCTGGTCCGCTCCCGGCTCACAGGTTCTCGAGCACCAGCTTGAGGTAGTTCCAGAACTTTTCCACCGACGCGATCTGCACTCGCTCGTTCGGGCTGTGAGGACTTTCGATGGTCGGACCGAACGACGCCATCTGCATGCCGGGATATTTCTCGCCAATGACGCCGCACTCCAGGCCAGCGTGCATGGCGATCAGCTTTGCCGGTTCGCCGAAGAGCTTCTTGTGGACTTCCTGGAGTTTGCGCACGATGTCGGAGTTGGGCTCCGGCTTCCAGCCGGGGTATTTGCCGGCGTGTTCCACTTCAAAGCCCGCCATTTTGCACACGGTAGCCACCATGCGGGCGGCAGCCAACATGCTGCTCTCGATGGCGCTGCGCTGGCTGGTCACAATCTCGACTGCATCGCCTTTGGTGGTGACCACGGCAAGATTGGTGGAGGTTTGGACCAACTCGGCAACGTCGGGGCTCATCGCGAGAACGCCGTGATGCAGGCTCGCGAGCAGCGCCACGGTTTGTTTCGCGTCATTCGCGTCGAAAACTCTGGTTGGGCGTTCGGCCTTCTCAACTGTGATCTGCAATCCGGAATCGAAGCCTCCCAAGTCCGCTTTGTATCCAGCTTCGGCGGCGGCGACCTGCGATTTCAGGTCGCTTTCGCGAGAGGGGTCCAGCAGTACCACGGCTGCAGCTTCGCGCGGAATGGCATTCTGCGCGCTTCCGCCATTGATTTCGGCGACTTCGACCGGAAGGCGATCCAGCAAGACCTGAAGAACCCCACCCAAGATTCGCAGGGCATTGCCGCGGCCTTGATGGATATCGACCCCGGAGTGGCCGCCCTTCAGGCCCGACACCTTGATGCGCCAGGCTGATCCTGCGCCGGCGGGATGAAGTCCAACTTTCCGTCGCGCCATCGTCTTGATGCCGCCGGAACAACCGATACAGATGGTGCCGATCTCTTCGTTATCGAGGTTGAGAAAATATTTGGACTTCAGCAAGCCGCCGGGGAATTCCGCCGCACCGGTGAGGCCGGTCTCTTCGTCGATGGTGAAAACAAATTCCAGCGGGCCGTGCGCAATGTTATCGCTCTCCATTACAGCCAAGGCGGCGGCGACGCCGACTCCGTTGTCGGAGCCCAGGGTCGTGCCATCCGCTTTCAGCCACTCGCCGACTCGGATTATTTTGATCGGATCGACGTCGAAGTTGTGAACTGTCCCCTCGTTCTTCTCACAGACCATGTCGAGGTGGCCCTGCAACAGGGCCATGGGCGCTGCCTCGCGTCCGGGCCGCGCGGGTTTGCGGACGACGAGGTTGCCGACTTTGTCCTGCACCGATTCGAGGCCGAGCTTGGTGGCGACCGTCCGGACGTAATCGCGCGCGGCGGCCTCTTTCGTCGAGGCGCGAGGAATCGCCGCCAACTTGTCAAAGTGCTTCCATACCGGTTCCGGTTGCAGGTTCGTCAGTGCTGGGATCATGGCACGCTCCGTAGGGATGAAATGCTCCCAGCTATCGTACAACTTGAGCCGGTTTTCGGGCGTGAGCGAAGCCCGGGTTACCCGGCGCGCGCTTTTGGGTGACGGGGTGGAGAAGCGGGAGCCCGAAGGGAAGTCTCGAGCGCAACGAGGGATCTCATCCCCCATTTGCAGACCGAGATGTTGGAGGCGCGGGTGAGAATCGAACTCACGATGGAGGTTTTGCAGACCTCGGCCTTACCACTTGGCTACCGCGCCAGCCACTTCATGAAAACGACAGCTAAAACGAAAAGCCCTCGCCGGGGCAGGGCTTCAAGAACTGGAGCGGGAGACGGGATTTGAACCCGCGACTTCGACCTTGGCAAGGTCGCACTCTACCACTGAGTTACTCCCGCCCGCTTTGTTATTCTACTGCACGGGCGCGTTTCGTGACAATTCATTGCCCCACAACCCGGCCATTCGGCAGGCGACGGGATCGGCAACCACGCAAGATTCGCGCAAATCGCTGAAAACAATTGGCGGAAGCGTGTGTGAGTCGAACACACCGGCAACATCGAAGATGCCGCCCGCCGGTTTTGAAGACCGGGACGATCACCGGACCGCATGCGCTTCCATAGTCCCTGGAAATGTCCGTGCAAACGTTTGCTAAGAAGCCGTTGGGAACGTGATCCCATCTACTTCGGCTGCGCGACTACTCGCAGATAAGGTTTCAGCGTCTTAAAACCGCCGGGATATTTCTGTTTGGCCTGCTCATCCGACACAGAGGTTGGAATGATTACGTCATCGCCCGGCTTCCAGTTCACCGGCGTGGCCACGTTATATTTCGCGGAGAGTTGGATGGAATCGAGCACGCGCAGCACCTCATCGAAATTGCGTCCGCTGCTCATCGGATAGATCAGCATCAGCTTGATCTTCTTGTCCGGACCAATAACGAACACCGTTCGCACGGTGGCGTTGTCTGCGGCCGTGCGGCCATCGCTGGTGGTTCCAGACTCGGCGGGCAGCATGTCATAGAGCTTAGCCACCTTGAGTTCGGGATCTCCGATCATCGGATAGGTCACTTTGTGGCCCTGCGTCTCTTCAATGTCGGCTGCCCACTTGCCGTGACTGGTCACCGGGTCGACGCTCAGGCCGATAATTTTCGTGTTCCGCTTGGCGAACTCCGGCTGCAAGCCGGCCATGTATCCCAATTCGGTGGTGCATACCGGAGTGAAATCCTTGGGGTGCGAAAACAGGATGGCCCAGCCATTGCCTATCCATTCGTGAAAATTGATCGTGCCCTGCGTGGTTTCGGCGGTGAAGTTGGGAGCTTCCGAATTGATGCGTAGAGGCATGGTTATTCCTCGTGAGTTTGAAGTGAATCGATGGCTTAAACACAACTACATTAGTGGAGATAGAATATCCACCGGCCCCTAGCTCGTCAATCGGGCTAGCGACAACCAGTTTACGACCACCCCGAACCGTCGAGTTTGATCCGGTGAAGCCGCTAACGTTCTGAAAAATGGTCCGTCTATCTTCCGAGCAGATGGGAGACCACCCGTGATCTCAGCATCGGAATCGATGAGCGCCGCAGTCGAACGTCCAACTGTGAAAAGGAACGTTGTTCTGGCAGTTGCCGTTGGTGCGTTCGTTGGAGGGACTGTGAACATCCTGTGGGTCTGCATCCAGGAGGGCTGGGATATTCCTCTCTACATTGCCGCCGGGTTGCTCGGCCGGCAGGCCGTCCACGGCGGAGTCGGTACCTGGGTCCTTGGCCTCGCCCTGCACTTCTTCATCGCTTGCATTTGGGCGGCGGTTTATTACCTTGCCAGCCGCAAACTCCCATTCCTCACGGAGCATCCGTTCATCTGCGGCGTGAATTTCGGCGTTTGGGTCCAATTGTTTATGCTCCTCGTCGTGCTGCCGCATTCCGGACTGCATGGCACGGAACCCGTTACACTCTATGGCCTAGGCGTGAAAATTTTAGTCTTCGGACTGCCGGTTGCCTATAGCGTTCGCTACTTCGCCCCAGCGAGAAGTGATCGGCAAGTTATTCCCTCCTGACGCCGCGATAGGATATCTGCATGACTGCCTCTGTACGACATCTCTCCATGGTGCAGGTCGATGTCTTCACCGACCGCCCCCTCACCGGCAACTCACTGGCGGTATTTCTCGACGGCCGCGGCCTCAGCACCGAGCAGATGCAGGCTCTGGCGCTGGAGATGAATCTCTCCGAAACTACCTTCGTTCTGCCCGGGGATGCCGCAGCGGCCCACACCCGCAGCGTGCGTGTGCGCATCTTCACCGTACAGGAAGAACTGCCCTTCGCCGGACATCCCACGCTGGGCACGGCTTTCGTTCTGCGCGGTCAGACCGGAGCGGGCGAGATCGTGCTGGATCTCAACGCCGGAAGCGTGCCGGTGCGCTTTTCGCAAGAACCCGGAAAACCCGTCTTTGGAGAGATGACGCAGAAGAATCCCGAGTTCGGCGCGATTCACAACGCAGCGGACGTGGCGCGACTGACGGGCTTGAGCCCGGCCGACTTCGACGAGTGCGCACCCATCCAAACTGTCTCCACCGGCGTGCCTTTCACGATTGTGCCGCTGCGCTCGCTGCGAACGGTGCAGAGACTCCGCCTCGATCTCGACGGCGCCAGCGAATCTCTGGCGCGAACGGGCGGAAAGTTCTTTTACTTCGTTTGCCGCGAGACCGTCGATCCCGAAGCGCGACTTCACGCGCGCATGATTTTTTATAACGGAGACGATCCGGCGACCGGGTCGGCGGCGGGATGCTGCGCTGCCTGGATGGTTGCCCATGGCGTGGCCGCGAGCGACGAGCGGGTTCTGATCGAGCAAGGTCTCGAAATGCACCGTCCCAGCAGCATTTTTGTTCGCGCCACGCGAGACTTGAAGAGCAAGGATGCCGTCGGACATGACGTCGGGCATAACTATGTTGTCAATGTGCGCGTCGGTGGAAATTGTGTAGAAGTTCTCCGCGGCGAGGTCGCGATCGCGATCTAGAAGGGTGAAACGCTGCGACAGTCGCGGCGCTCGGCGCATCCCGCAATTTTGCCCCACACGCAGGCGCCATTGGCGAGCGCGGCACTTTCCCAGCGCAGCAATTCTATTTAGCATTGCACCTCGCTCGCGATTCCCAAAAAAGAACGCAGAAAGAAATTTGTGATGACAGTCTCCCGGTCAGATCGATGAAGCCCAAGAAAACAATTCTTTGTGTGGACGACAATCAGCAGACCCTTTCAATTCGTAAGATCTTCCTGGAAACGCGAGGCTACCGTGTCGTCGCGTGCAACAGCGGCGATCAGGCGCTCGAAGCTTTTCGTCGCGGCGGCGTGGACCTGGTGCTCACCGACCTGATGATGCCGGGCGTGGATGGTTCGCGCCTGATTGAAGAAGTGAAACGCGTTTCGCCGCAGACTCCGGCCGTGCTGATTTCGAGTCGAACCAAGATTTTCGAGCGCGAAACGCTGGCCGATGTTTTTCTATCCAAGGGAATGTACGAACCCGCCGACCTGCTGGAACGCATCCGTCTGCTGCTGGTGCGCAAGCGCGGCCCCAAGCGGTCGGTTGCGCTTCGTGTCTGTCCCGCAGAAGTGGAGCATGCAACGGTGGCGTGAGCGGCGTCATCGCCTCTGGTCCAACCTCGGCGAACGTCGCGGCCTCGTGTGATATCGTTTTCAGTGGATGTCAGCCTTCATCGAAGCTAGGGAACTGCGAAAAACCTATCGGGTTGGCAAGGTGGATGTGCCGGCTCTTCGCGGCATTTCCTTCAGCGTGCAAAAAGGAGAGTTCGTCACGGTCGTGGGCCCTTCGGGCAGCGGCAAGTCGACGCTCTTTTATTTATTGGGCGGATTGACCCGCGCCGACTCGGGAAGCGTCACCATCGATGGCGTGGATTTTGCCACACTTTCCGATGGCGAGCGCACGCGATTGCGCAAAAGCAAGATCGGTTTCGTTTTCCAGAAATTTAATCTTCTGCCCACACTCAGCGCGCGCTCGAACATCGAGATTGCCGGCGACATTGCCGGCCTGGGAGCGCCCGATCCCGCGTTCCTGAAGAAGATCACCGGGATGCTGGGCATCGCCGAACGGCTGGAGCACAGGCCGAACGAACTCTCCGGCGGCGAGCAGCAGCGAGTCGCGCTGGCCCGCGCTCTTATCAACCGCCCCGCGATCGTGCTCGCCGACGAGCCCACCGGCAACCTGGATTCGAAAAGCTCGAACATCGTTCTCGACATGTTGCGCCAATCGAACCAGAATCTGGGGCAGACCGTGCTGATGATTACGCACAATCCCGAAGCCGCCGCGTATGGCGACCGCATCGTGCACATGCGCGATGGCCAAATCGTGACGCCCGAGGAAGACCCGCAGTGGTCTCCCCATCAACCAGCGGATCACATACGGTCCTGAACCGATTCTGAATGACACATCATGGGTTCCGTTCATCGACTCTGGCCGAGCGCGATTTTGCGAAACGGTTCGAACGCGGTAAACTGAGTTTATAGGTGACGTTTTACAGGTGATTTCCGTCTGCGGCCGTCAGCGAAAGTCTAGTAAACTACTGAACGGCTCACTGTAGGCGCGTAGCTCAGTTGGTTAGAGCGCTACCTTGACACGGTAGAGGTCAGGAGTTCGAGTCTCCTCGTGCCTACCATATTTTCCAGGGATTGAGAGAATCCCCGAAATTTTCCAGCCCGTAATTGCGCATACGTCAGGTCGCTGGCCCGGTTTCATCCTGGGGCCCTCGACACCCCCAAAGCGTGCATCGGACCTTAGGCCAAGTCATTGACAGGTAAGGGCTACCTCCGATGATCAGAAGAATGCTCCAAATGGCCTAATTCGAACGGCTAGAGCACAGGATGCCCCATGCTGAATTCTGACGGCAATTCTTGACAGGCTAGTCGGCGAAGCGCAGAATTGCGTGATTGTGTGGGTCGGGCTGCGCCAACCTGGATAGTAATTCCCCCAATCGTCCAAGAGCGTGCGCCAAAGAAGCATCTGGGGAAAAAATAGAGTCGGCGCAATGTCCGGTTCAAGTCGCTTGAATTAGGGACTACTCCACCTAGATGCTCAGACCGGAGGAACACGCCATGAAGTCTCTCGATACTAGTTTTCGCCTGATGTCCTTCGTCGCACTAGTCCTCTTGGTGCTCGCCTGTGCTCCTCAAGACTCTTTGGCACAGACGGTATCAGTTTCGCCGGCTTCGCTCTCCTTCGGGATTCCTGCGGCAACCCCACCGCCAGTGACCGCACCAACGAGCGCGCCGGGGGTCGTGACAGTCAACGTCGTCCCGGGGAGCGGGTCCGTGACGATTTCGAGCGTTGCTGTTAGTCCCAGTTCGCCGTTCACGGTCACGGGCACGTCATGCCTCACACCCTCAAGTCAGCCGATAACGTTTACATCTCCGACGACGTGCGAAGTCAGCGTCACCCTGACTACGTCTTCGACCGCCCTTGTCACCGACACTCTGGTAATTTCCAACACTGCCGGTGCTTTGTCAGTGCCCTTGAGCGGAGCCTATGGGGCAATCAAGCTGTTCGACGAAACAAGCGTCGCGAGCACAACCTCTTTGGTCACCGGGACGAACCCATACGGGTTGTACACGATTGCAACCACGGAATTGAACTTGAGCTGCGGAGCCACGCCCACGGCTAAACTTTCGAATACTCCCGACGGTTTGGGCAACGTTCTCGTGGACAGTTATATCTTGTTGTCTATCAACGGCACTGCGGTGAATGGCACAACGGTTGGTAGCAACAATTCTCCTGCTGGAAACGTATGCAGTGGTGGCCCAGAGCCTTACGTCGGCGGACAAAATTACAGCAACTGCTCCACCGCCGCCTACCAGGATTTCGTGGAAGAGAACTTCGCCGCATTGAACGGACTCGATCCTGATACGTTCACGAATTCCAATGCGGTGCTGCCACCGGTAGCCCACAACTCCGACGGCGGCGTTCCAGCGCTCGACATCCATACTTTCTTTCCAAATACCATTGGCGCGACTCCTCCCTTCCTTCAGGCTGCGTTCACGCTTCAAGAACTTGGGAGTGACGCCTACGACAACTCCACGCTTTTCCTGGTCACAAACTGCACCTCGCCGGGGGTCGTGTCGGGAGCGAACGTGACCCTCGATCCGATCATCAAGACCGATAGTGCGTCGCAAACTCAAACTGCCACTCTGGATAGTTCTCCGAGCCAGAACATCTCCTTCACGACCAGCACGTCGGTTGCGATTGAACAAAATTCTGGAATCGTGAATTCCGGAATCGTCCCGATCGTTACCAATTTCGCGATACCTCAGCAGCTTTTCTCTCAGCTTGTTGCTGGCACATCCACTGCTTCTGCCGTTTGCGTTCGGTTGACCGGCGAAGCGGATCTTTCCGTCACTCCCCCCGCGCCGATGTGCGCGGGCTATCTGCTGCAATGCCGATATACGGATCCAGACACTGGCATCACCACCACCACGGGCGATAACTGCACCAACGCGGAGACTGCGGCCTCGTTCCGATATCTGATTTACGCCGCGCAATTTACCTCGCCGGATGAGCCGTCTGGCTACAACTTTCTTACCACTCAGCCTTGGGCGGCGAGTACTCCGTACACCCTTGGGCAAACAATCGTCGATCCAGGTGGCTACGTTCAGCAGGTCACCACAGCAGGTACTTCATCTAGTTCCATCCCCAACTTTAGTCCCGATACCGTGGGTGGCACGACCTCTGATGGAGCGAGCCTGGTCTGGACCAACGACGGCGTGAACGCCTGCCTAGACTCGGGGCCCGGCGGAGTCAACGCGGGTGGGGGAGCGATCGCCTGCGCGCCAGGCACAGGACCGGGCATGTTGATGGGGAGCGATTACTGGTTGTGCGGGTCGCCGGGCTGCACTCCGCCCCCGGTCACCACTACAACGCCGACCTCTCCCGCTACATATTCGAACGTCAACTGCTTGTTCACAAGCACCGGTAACCTGTACGGCGCTCCGTGCCCGCTTAACGTCCTGACCTCGTTCCAGGGAGCGTCGGATGGGAAACATGGCGCTGCTCCCCCAACCGGAAACTCGCTGTACATCCCGGTTGTAAACATGCCCCTGCCGTCCGCCACAGCGGCGATCCCGACGAGCAATAACGGCTGGATCAACTCCCTCTCGGCCGCTACCGCAGCCTTCACTTCGGTTGCGGCGAACTATCCGCCGAGCGCCGCGAATCCTCCGGCAAATGGTTTCAATCCAGCGGCCCCTTACAGCTTGACCTACGGCGTTTCAGCTTGGCCGCTTCCGGATACGACCTACCCTGTACCGGGGGACACGGCGATCTACAACTCGAACACGACCCCGACGGCTCCGTTCTGCAACGGCGCGCCGCTTACGTTTGCGCCGATGGCGCCCTATAGTACGTTGGCTACGCTGCCCGGCTACTTCAACAACCTGCCCAACGGACTGGTCCTGAGCGAAGGGGGAATCTACTATCTCCACTACTTCACGACAGACTGCGCCTTCACGGAAGGGCTGCTCTTTAACCCGCAGGGCGGTCAGCTTACCAACGCGTCAGCCAACTGGGCGAGTTTCCCGAACCTGCCATTTGGCGTGGACACAGTCGCGCCGACGCTTTCGTGCTCAACGACGCCGTCCCCTGCCTATACGGGCGGCAGCGGCAGCTGGTACAACAGCAACGTAACGGTAAGTTGCAACGGCACCGACAATGAATCTGGATTTGCTCCTGGAACGCCTGTGCCCAACACAAACAACACAGTCCTCCAAGGAAGCTCGACTACGAGCATTAGCCAGACAACTGCATGCGGCCCTGGCAGTACATGCGTCGACGCCATTGGACCCCTGCAAGTCACCGACTTAGCGGGTAATTCTTCTACTCCGTCCGGTCCGTACTCTTTCCAGATCGACAGGACGCCCCCAACGATCACTGGGCTCACTTTGAGCGCTGGACCTTACTACGTCAATTATGGACCGGCGATCTCCGTGCAGTTCAGCTGCTCTGATGGAGTTGGTTCCGGGATTGCCAGCTGTAGCGGCAGCACCACCAACGCGCCTGGCTTCGTTCTCACCGGCTGCACGGCTCCCGGCGAGACGGTCACCTGTACCGGTACCATTCCCAACACCGCCCCCGTGAACGGCGGCAATTTCACAGTAACCGCAACCGACAATGTCGGCTTGTCGGCAACGCCCGCCTCGGTCGGTTTCTCGGTGCTCCCCGCGCCGCAAACCATCACCTTCGGGCCGCTCTCGAACCAGTTTTATATCAACCCGCCGATCACACTGAGCGCGACCGCCAGCTCCGGCCTGACGGTGAGCTTCTCTTCCGGTACACCGACGGTCTGCGCGGTCTCCGGAACTACCGTGTCCTACATTAACGCTGGTCTCTGCATGATCACGGCGTCGCAGGGGGGCGATGCCGACTTCTCTGCCGCCCCGCCCGTGTCCCAAAGCTTCCAAGTGATCATTGGCCCGTGGACGGTCACGGCGACGTCTTCGTCGCCTTGTCCTTTCTTCGGCACATTGTCTTTGAAGCAGAGCTCCTCGTGTAGTTTTGTTGTGCAAAACCCCTCTCCTACCTTGACCACGATTAAGGTGGCTATCCCCGGAGCGGGTGGTGGAGAGGGCGGGGGCCAATCAGGGGAGATTGACCCCGATGACTTCGCGATTACAACCAACGGTTGCCCGAGTTCGCTCGCCGGAGGGAAGACTTGCAATGTCACTGTGACTTTTACTCCCGACGGCGACGATCTCGCGCTCTATGCAGCCGGCGGCAGCCTAGCTTATTTGCAAGTGACCGGTAAGGCAAAGGCAGTCCTTGCCTATTCGACGCTGACAGGAAAAGCCGAGGATCCGACGGTGTCCCTGTCGCCGACGACCTCGTCCTCTTCTCCTTACAGCTTCGGATCGACATCAGGCACGACGACGTTTACGCTGACCAATAATGGACCGACCACGCTGATTCTCGGAAATACGAATTCCATCAAGGTTACCGGCAAGTACTTCGAACTGGGCGCTGGCACCGACGGCGGCGTTCCGAATTGCACGAACGGCCTAAGCGTTCCCGCTGGCTCCAGTTGTGCGTTCTACGTGACCTTCACGAAGCCGGCGTCGGGTTCGCAGACTGTGATCGGCAGCGTGACCATTACGGACAATGCGGTGACGATTGCGAACCCGAACAAGGTCAGTACGCAAATCGTCTACCTGTCAGGAAAATGATAGGGATGGAAAGGCCCAAGGCGCTGAGCGAGTCGTTAACCTGAGGAATGCTGCGGGCTCGAGCTTGGTGATACTTGTGTCCTTGCCCGGCGCCTTAGTTTCCGCCGGTCAATCGTGAAACTGCGCCACTTACTACCGTGGGTGTGCGCTCTAGTTCTGCGCTTTCTGGGCGCCCTGGGTCGAGTCGTTGTAGATTGCTTTCAGGTCGGCGCGGTCCAGGATGTGCTCGGCCCCCTGCTCTTTCTTGATTTCGTCCAGCAGCGTGGCCGCTTCGCCGTATTGCCCGGCGGATCCCGAGGCGTCGCCGGTCTGCTTGAGAAGGTTTCCAAGTTGGAAATGAATGATGGCAGTCTGCAGCCGTGTGCCCAGCTTCTCGCTGGTGTTCAGGGTTTGGTCCAGGGCCTGCCGTGCGTGGGCGTAATCCTTGCTTTTGATCATCGCTTCCGCCAGATCGACCGAACCTCGGAGCCAATAATATTTCAGATGGAGACTATCGGCCTGTTGGATGGCAGCGCGTAAATCCGGGATGGCGGCTTGCGCCCGCCCTTCGGCGATCGAGACGCGCGCGAGATTCATCTTGGGGATCAGCATCTTTTCGCGATCCTTGGCTTTGGCCGCAGCCAAGGCAGCCTGTTCATAAGCGCTGCGCGCCGCCTTATAGTCTCCACGATAGAAGGCCGCATCTCCCTGCGTGTTCAGAATGTCACTGCGAACCCCTTCATTCTTGAGTTCGCTCGCGACTTTGGTCGCCTCTTCCAATAGTTTGCCGGACTCGTCGCCCCTGCCTGCCAGGGTGAGGGTATCGGCCAAGTCATTCAAAGACTCGGCCAAGTCCACACTCTTGTTCTTTGCGGAGCGGTATCCGTTCACGGAATCCTGCATGGCGCCCACGGCAGCTCCCAGACGCCCCTGGTTCATAAAGATCCTGCCAATGGATTCCGACGCACTTGCGGCCCCATTGGCGTCATTCGCTTTGCGGGAGGTGTCGAGCGCCTTCATGAGGTTCTCGAGGGCTTTATCGTAATCGCCCATAGCCGCGTACACATCGCCGAGCGAGCTCAGGGTCACGGCAAGGTACACGGGATCATCCACCTTTTGGCGCAGTTGGAGGGATTGCTGGTAGTAAGTGATCGCGTTGTCGGTATCGTTCTTCTCGAAATACACGGCGCCGATATCGCTGAGACACAATGCCTGCAAATTAATGTCCGCCGTATCGCGCTCGATTTGCAACGCGTCCTTATAGTCTTGGAGCGCCTTATCCAGGTCGCCGCGTGCCTGGTAGAGCACGCCGCGATTGAGCAGGATGTTGCCGAGATCTTTTTGCATCCCGATCTCGCGCAGAATTTGCAGCGACTGATTGAAATTGGTCAAAGCGGCATCGGGCTTGCCGATGGTGATCTGATTCGCCGCCAATTCCGCGAGGTTGGCCGCCAGCAGGCGCTTCATACCCATTTTGCGGGTGATTTCCATCGAATCCTGGATGCTCTTGATGGCTTCATCCGGCTTATTCATCAGACGATAGGAAATGCCGAGAGCTTGCAGAATCAGCGCCTTCTGCTCGGGATTGTCGGCCTGGACCGCCAAGCTCAGCCCCTTGTTGAGCGGCTCCAGGGCGGCCTCGAAGTTCTCCTGCTGGTATTCCAAGGTTCCCATTTGCCAGAGGGCCTTGATGTTCTTGGGATCCGCTTTCAAGATGGCCGTGAACTGCGCGCGCGCCTTGTCAAAATCGCCGTTGGCCAGGTAGAGGCTCCCCAGCGTGTACTCCACGTCCGTGCTATCGGGAAGAGTCTTGGCCAGGTTCTCGAAAGCCGCGATGGCCTTCTTGTTGTCTTTCATGAGGTACGCGTGGTTGGCTTCGATGAGGTATCTCTCCGCCAATGGAAGCTGCTGGCTGAGTTCGAGAGCTTTGCGGGAGGACTGCTCCGCCTGGGTGTCATAGCCGAGCGCCGAGTCGGCTTCGGCCAGCCGCGAATAGGCCAGGGCAAACTGCGGGTCCTCCTGAATGGCGGTTTGGAGTACTTTGATTGCCTCCATATTCTTGCCTTCACGCAGCAGTTGCACACCCTGACTGAAATCGCGGAGCGCGGGAATGGATTTTGAAGATGGCTGGAAGGAGCTAGCCTTGAGTTCGTTCACTACGTCCGGCGAGAACGCGAGATTGTTGCGGATCGAAGCCGCCAAGCGGTCGACCGCGCCGGGAATATCCTTTTCATCGACTCCCTCGATTTTGATGGGGACGAGGCGATCGTGCTTCAAGTCTTGCAACGTGGCGTCGATGCGGATCTGGCCGCCAAACTTCGCAAACTGTCCCCAGACCATCATGTCGGCGTTGCTGAATGTGGCAATGCGGCCAATCATGGTCGGATCGATCGAGGTTCCGGGTGTGACATGCAAATCGGAAAGGACCTGATGAAGGCGGTCGGGAGAGATGGTACGCAAACGCGCGGATTGGCCCACATCCGTGCTTAACATATCGGCAAGACTCGGCCCCAGCCAATCGATACTGGGATCGCCGGACGCGTTGCGAAAAGGCAGAATGGCCAGCGAGACCGCCGCCGGGGCGGTTGGCGTCTTCGCGCTCGGGGCAAAGAGCTTCCCGCGCAGCAGGAAGCCGGTAATCGCCAGCGCCAGGGCGGTCACAATTCCTGTAATGAGCGGCCAGGGAACAGTCCGCCCCAGCGGTTTAACGGCGGCATCGAGCCGGATGGTGCCGGCGGCCCTCTTGTCTTTCCAAGTGTTGAGATCGGCAAGAATGGCCGAAGCGCTCTGGTAGCGCTCGTCCAAATCGCGTTCCAGGCACTTACTGACGATCCCGCTCAACGCCCCGGGAATCTGATTGTCGATATCCGAGACTGGAATCGCCCGCTCCTGCGTCCGCTTGATGAGGCTGGCCAGAGCGCTGTCGGCGAAAAAGGGTTGTTTGCCCGTCAGCATCTCGTACAAGATCAGACCGAGCGCAAAGAGGTCCGAGCGTTGATCCAGATCTTTGGCCAGAGCCTGTTCCGGCGACATGTACTCCATGGTGCCGACGATGGCCCCGGTTTGGGTCATCCCGTCGCCTTCCAGGGTGCGGGCCAGGCCGAAATCCATCACCAGGATTCGGCCGGCGGGGTCCTGCATGATGTTTTGCGGTTTGAGGTCGCGGTGAATCACGCCAACGCTGTGCGCGGCGTCCAGTGCCTGGCAAACCTGTTGAATCACCTCCACGGCTTCTTCGGGAGGAAATTTCTGCTTCTCGCGGATGACGGACCGCAGATCTTTCCCTTCGATGAACTCCATCGTGATGAACTTCACGCCCTCGGCTTCACCGAGGTCGTAAATGCGAATCACGTTGCGGTGCGTGACCTGGTGAGCGAGCAACAACTCTTGCTTAAAACGGGCCAGGATCGACGGGTTGGAAGCCAGCTCGGGACGGATGACTTTTAACGCGACAAACCGATCCAGTTCCCGGTCCGAGGCCTTGTACACCGCGCCCATGCCGCCTTCGCCGAGCAGTTGCAAAATTTCGTATCGCCCGCCCAGCAGGTCGCCGATCTCCAATACCGCCGCGCTGGCTTGGGCATTTGAACCGGAACGCCGACTGGACGGCGGCGCCGATGGCTTCCGATACGGAACTCCCGGAGCGATCGTAGCGTCGGCGTCCACCATCGTGGCTTCGGGATCCAATCGCGGTCCTACATCGACGATGGTGGCGTCGGGATCGTGTTGAAACGGCATGGCATCCACGACCGTGGCCTCGTCGTGAGGAGAAGCGGGGACATTGCCGCCGGAACTCTCACCGGCAAACGGAGTCCCGATGCCGCGTGGCGCTGGCTTTTTGTTGACAGATTTCTCGTCCGGAGGTGTGCTGGGATCATCCATGTTGCAATTTACAGACGGGCCCCCGAGAGGAACGAAATCAGACCCCATCGAATGCACCCGAGAGAGCGCCTGCGGGGACTTCGCAGTGCACGCAGTATATACGATTTCGGACTGGAATTACCCATGCTCGCCAGTCAGTTCTCAGTCCATCCTGAACCAGAGGTTTTAGACGCTGACGGGCACGCCGGAGGTTCCGAATCTCCTCGTGCCTACCATTTAATCCACTCGCTCAGCTCTTCTCACCGTTCCTGCGTCTCCAAACAGTCTGCTGCAATAGATCCACGCTCTTGAGTTCGGCGGGAAAGTTCCGTTTTCCAATGGCATGCGCTACCGGGCTCGCTACCGGGCTCTGGCGGAATTCGAGGCCGATCTGCACCAGCACATTCACCTCGAAAATAACATCCTGTTTCCGCGAGCAATTGCCATGGAACAGGCGCAGCAGCCAGCTATATGATGTAGTCGGGCTGAAAATGTATATTCCAAAGGCGAACGAAGAGAACCGTGTTTCGGTGATGCAGGCGCTGATGGTTTCGCAACCGCTGGCAACACTTGTGACACTGGGAGCCTCTGGCCTTTTTGCGTCGCACATTCCGATGATCTTCGAGGACGACGGCTCGGAGTTTGGCTTGCTGAAGGGTCACATCTCCCGCGGTAACGCGCAGTGGCATGACTTCGTGCCAACCGTGGATGCGCTCGCCATTTTCTCCGGCCATCAACACTACATCTCGCCGAATTGGTATCCGGGTAAAATCGAGCACGGCAAAGAAGTGCCCACCTGGAATTACGCCGTGGTGCACGCCTATGGCCCCCTCAAGGCGATCGAGGATGAGCAGTGGCTCTTGACGTTCCTGAACCGTCTGACCGACGTTCATGAAGCGTCGTCGCCGGTTCCATGGAAGGTGAGCGATGCGCCAGCGGATTTTATTCAAACGCTCTTGCACGGGATAGTCGGACTGGAATTGCCCATCCGGCGCCTCGAAGGCAAATGGAAGGTGAGCCAGAACCGAACCGAGGAAGAACGCAAAGGCGTGATCGAGGGACTTGCGAAACTCGACACCAACGAAAGTCGCGCCATGAAGGCGTTGGTGGAAGAAGCACAGAAACCGCGCTCCCGCTAACAACCGGGATTGCCTGCACGCTCCCGCAGGATGGCAGGCTGATAGAGCGGCATGAGCGAGCCTGCCAACTCATGCGCTCCGAAGCGCTCGCTAGCCCATTACGTTAAGTCCGCCCGAGCTGCCATAGACACTCTCTAATAAGGAGGCGGTGCTGTCGGAGGTGNNTCGCTCTGCACCGTCGCAAAAGCGGATTGAGCGGTGGATAGATCCCCAGCGGTCAGCGCGCTGCCGAGCGCCGTCAAATCGGTGGAGAGTTGGGAATTGCTGGACAAACTGTTTCCACTGGCAGTTGCCAGGCTTTGATTCAGCTGCTGCAAAGTCCCGAATGCCGCCTGGGCGCCATTCAGATCACCCGAGGAAAGGCTGCTTTGCAAGGTCTGCAATGCCTGCTGCAACTGAGTTGAGTTGCTGGAGGAGAGAACGTACTGACTGAGACCTGCGGCGGAAATCGCACCAACTTGCATAGTTCCCTTTCAGTTCCCATGGCTCGGAAGCGGGCGTCACTCCCGGTTGTCTAACCTATCGGCACACTGCGTCCAAGACTTTAGGACACGGCTCTATGCCAGTCGCCCGGCCAGTCACTCGCACGAGGTTACTCGATGACGCCCGAGACCGTCTCTACTCTTTTGCCGGAATCCCTAAGCTCTTCATTTTGCGATACAGGTGGCTGCGCTCCAGGCCGAGCACTTCCGCCGTGCGGCTGACGTTGCCATGGTTCTCGTCGAGCTTCTTCAGAATGTAGTCGCGCTCATAGGCGGCTCGCGCCTGGTGCAGCGTGGATCCCTCGGTGCCCGCGACTCGGCGGCTGCCATCGCGATGCACCAGCGGCGGAAGATGCTTGCGTTCAAAGCGCGACGTGGTCGGATTCATGATCACGATGCGCTCGATCACATTGCGCAACTCGCGGACGTTTCCGGGCCAGGCGTAGCGCATCAGGGCGTCGATGGCATCATCGGTGATCTCTCTTGGACGACGGCCGTAGGCCGAGGCAAACTCTTTCAGAAAGTGCCGCGCAAATAGCGGAATGTCCTCCTTGCGTTCACGCAGCGGCGGCACCACAAACGGAACCACATTCAACCGATAAAAGAGATCTTCGCGGAAGTTGCCTTTCGCGATTTCCTCTTCCAAGTCCTTATTCGTGGAAGCAATCACGCGCACGTCCACCGTGACCGGGTCGTCGCTGCCCACCGGAATAAATCGCTGCTGCTCCAGAGTGCGCAAAACTTTCGACTGCGTCTTCAAGCTCATGTCGCCGACTTCATCCAAGAACAAAGTGCCGCGGTCGGCCTTCTGAAATTTGCCTTCTTTGTCAGCCGTCGCTCCCGGAAACGACGATTTGCGATGGCCGAACAGTTCGCTGTCAATCAGATCTTCGGGAATCGCGGCGCAATTCATCTCCACAAACATTTCGTCTTTGCGCAGGCTCTGCATGTGGATGGCATGCGCCACCAGTTCCTTGCCGGTACCCGATTCGCCGTAGATCAGCACGCGCCCATTGGTCGGAGCCATCAACCCAATCTGCTGCCGCAACGCCTTCATGGGGACGCTGTCCCCAACAATCACGCTCTTGGTCTGCAGTTGCTTCCGCAGATCGAGATTCTCGTGGCGCAGGCGGCGAGCTTCGATCGCGTTCTTTATCAGGATGAGCGTCTTTTCAAGCGATAACGGCTTTTCCGCGAAGTCGTAGGCGCCGAGCTTTGTGGCGCGCACGGCCGTTTCGATCGTCCCGTGGCCCGAGATCATGATGACCTCCGGCGGATCCTCCATCTCGCGGATCTTCTCTAGAACTTCGAGCCCGTCGATGCCGGTCAGCCACACATCGAGCAGGATCAGGTCGAAGCTGGTCTTGCGCAGCAGCTCAAGGCAATGTTCACCGCTCGGGCTCACGCTGGTTTTGTATCCCTCATCCTCCAAAATCCCCTGCAAGGATTCGCGGATGCTGGATTCGTCGTCGACAATGAGGATGTGTGTCATGGTTTAACTTAACTGTCGCCGGTCGCTAGTCGTTGGTCGTTGGCAGGCGTGCGCTTTGCCTCCCGCGGGACAAGGAGAATCGCGAACGACCAACGACTCAACGACCGACTTTCTCCTAGCTTGCCGCCGGAGCCCCGACCTTTTCCGCCGCCACCGGCAGCTCGATCACGAACCGGCTGCCGACCGGTTTGTTCTCTTCCACCCGGATTGAACCGTGGTGGTCTTCCACAATTCTGCTCACAATCGCCAGCCCCAATCCCGTGCCGCGTTGCTTGGTCGAAAAATACGGCAGGAACAATCGTTCCTTCACGTCGCGCGAAATTCCCTGCCCGGTGTCGGAGACCGCCAATTCAACGGCGTCGCGGCTGCCCACAAGCGCCGTTGAAATCGTGATCTCTTTCAGAATCGCATCCTGCATCGCTTCCGCGGCGTTATCCACCAGATTCGCGACCGCGCGCTTGATCGCTTCCGGATCGGCCAGCACTTCCGGCAAATCCTGCGCCAGTTCGGTGCGCACGCGAATGCCCTCCAACCGTCCATTGAACATCAGCAGCGCCGTTTCCACCACGTGATTCAAGCTCGCCGGTTGCGGGCGGGAAGCCGGAAAACGCGCCAGCGCGGAAAATTCGTCCACCAGCGTGCGCACCGTTTCCACGGCATTGCGGATGGTTTCGGAGCAGGTGCGGATCACCTCGAGCGAAGCCGCATCGGGCACCGTGCCGCGCATCAAATGGCGATGAATGCGCTCGGCGGAAAGCGCAATCGGCGTCAGCGGGTTCTTGATCTCATGCGCCACGCGCCGCGCCACCTCGCGCCAGGCCGCCTGTTTCTGCGCGCGCAGCAAATCCGACAGATCTTCGAATACGAGCACGTATCCCAAACCCTCGGCGTCCTGCCGCAGCGCCGATACGGTCACAGCGACGTTCAATTGTGCTCGCGGCAGGGCAAGTTCCATGTTAGCCGCCGTGATGCCCATGCGATCGGCGCGCCGCAGCAGCGGTTCCAGATCCGCCAGTACATCGGCGGGAATCACATCGCGCAGCGGCCGCTTCACCAGTGCAGCGGGGCTCAGATACTCGTTCCGATCGAGATAGAACATGCGCGAGAACGCGGCGTTTGCCAATGTCACACGCCGTGCCCCGTCAATGGAAATCACTCCCGTCGGAATACTTTCGAGGACGGTTTCGATGAACTGGCGTCTCCTCTCGAGCGCTTCATTCGCGATACCCACATCGCGGGTGGAAGCTTCAATCTGCGCTCGGCTGGATTCGAGTTGCTCCGCCATGCTGTTGAACGACTGCACCAGTTCGGCTAGTTCGTCGGTGGCGCGGATATCGACGCGATAGTCCAGTTGCCCTTTCGAGATCGCCTCCGTACCCGCCGCCAGCGCCGCCACCGGCCGGTTGACGAGTTTCGACAGCAAAAGCGCCAGCCAGGTCGAAGCGAACAACACCACCACGGTCAGCAGCAGCAGGAATCCAATATAGGTCCGGCGGAAGAGTTTTCTTTTTGCAGCCAGTTCGATGTAGCGTTGCTGGCTCTCCTGAATCTGCTTGGCCGTTTCAGCAAATTTTGGCGGCAGAGGCATGGCCACCAGCACCGCGCCGTTGTGGAGCGGGGTAGCCGCCACGATGTAATCCGTTTGACCCCACTCGAAATGCGGATGTTCCCCACGCAACGCCGCTTGCAGTGGGAAACCGTCTTTCATCGACGCCCATGGCGCCGGTGGGTTCACACTTGCCGCAGCATCGCCGTTCGCCAAGGCCACCGCAAATCCGCCCTGAAGCGTTGGAATGTGCTCCCGGAGTTCGTCGTTGGCAGCGGCGGCGTTTCTGCCCGCCAAGGCTCTTTGAAATTCTTCCGACTGGGCGATCGATTGCGCTTCCGAAGCCGCATTCTGGCCCGCGTAATCGTAGAGCAGAGCCGACATGGCCGCGGTATCGGCGCGCACTTCTTCGACTGGCTGGGAAAACCATTTATCGATCGAGCGGTTCATCAGCCCGTACGAGAACCAGAACATGGCAATCACGGGCAAGAACGAAAGCAGCAGGCTCACCACCACCAGGCGGGTGCGGAATTTCGATCCCGCCACGCCTTGCCGCCGTTCGGCGTAGAGCTTCAGCAGGTTGCGCCCGAGGACGATCGTCAGCGCCACGAACGCAAAGAAGATCAGGCCGCTCAGTCCGGCAAAAAACAAAAGCTGTTCGTTGCTGTCGGGGCTGATGAACTTCAGATTGAACGAGGCCTGCGCGACCAGGATCGCAAGCAGCAGAAAAGCACCGATGGCCAACCCAATTACAGCCTTCCGACGGCCGGAGGGCCGTGTTTCTTCACGAATTGGGTCCGTTGCGGCCAAGGCTAAGCGTCCCGGCAGGAGCCCAGAGCCGGCGACGGAATCGCCTCCATTATAGAGCCGCAGCGGTCGGTCAGTGGCGAATGCCCCGTCTGCTCAACCGAGCGAGTCGCCTCTGAGTAGCCCGTGATCCGACCGGAATCCGAACCCAGCCAGTCCGGGTCGTGAGCGTTATCGCCTGATAGCGACAGTTGAGCGTGTATTATCTGTCCCATGGTTCGCAGCGTAGGTGCGCTCAAGGTTTTCGGACTTCTCTTAGTCAACATTGCTGTGGCAGTCATGGGGACAGCGATTCTGGATACTGCCATCGGCAAAACGTTTCACGCTCATTCGCTTAGCGCCATACTTTGGAAGGAATGGAGTCTGAGCGTTGGCTGTGCGGCAGTCATAGGATTCGGGATGTGGCGTACATGGCGAAGCCACATCGCGTACTGGACGTGGGTTCTCCCCACTCTCTGGTTCGGCGTGAAGCTCCTCCTCGCAATTGGGAAGGGTTCGTTGCTGTTTCAGTTCTCTGGGGAAGCGTGCGTCGAGGGGGTTCGCCCAATCGGGTGCATCAACTGGTTTGTGTTCACCATACCTTTTTTTCGCAGCGTCTTCTATTCGCTAGGTGCCTACGCTTCCTCAGTCTTTCATAATGCTCAGCACCCTCAACATACAGCGGCACCGCCTTCAATCGGCGTCTAACTGTTGTTAAATTCCGATATCACTCACAACGCCGGAATCGGCTCGTCACTGGATGGCTGATCGCGCAGCGAGCGTGTTCCGCAGAGCCAGGTAGGCAGGCTTGGCCCGATAGCTCCTGTCAAACGGCAGAGCCGCTCCTTGTGTCTGCTTCGAATGCGATCCGATCCAGGAGTATTTGTCGGTGAATCCCCATGTCTGGATCGCCGTGCATCCTGAATACGACAGACGATGAGACAGACAAGCGCCGGCAATCTGGCGATAGATGTCCGCCTGTAGTTGCAGGTCCTCGGGTCGAGGATTGCCGAGCGCATCGACCGGCAGAGCCACGTCCATCTCGGTGATGTGGACCTGCACTCCCAGAGCAGTGAAGCGCTGGATATTAGCGGAAATGGAAGCAACGTCAGCGTGCAGGTTCGCGATGTGCATCTGCAATCCCACGCCATCGATGGGGACGCCGCGCTGCCGGAAATCGCGCACCATGGCATAGATCGCGTCCGACTTGGGATTCACAACCTCCGCCTCGGCCTCGTTATAAAACAGCAGAGCTTGCGGATCGGCTTCATGCGCCCAGCGGAAACAGCGCTCAATGTAGGAGGCGCCGTTAGCCGCCAAACCAATTCCGGGCTGGTCGCGCCAGATCGTGCTGCGCAGCGTGCCCGGATGCAACTCATCGTAGGCTTCATTGACCACATCCCACGCGAATATCTTGCCCCGGTAGTGCCCGACTACGGTCTTGATGTGATTTTCAAGAATTGCCGCCAGCTCGCTGGAAGTGTAGTTTCCTTCCGCCAGCCATGTCGGATTCTGCCGGTGCCAAACCAGTGTGTGCCCGCGCACCTTCATGCCGTGACGGGCCGCGAAATCCACAATCTGGTCGGCTTGCGAAAAATCGAAGCGCTGCGCCTCGGGATGCACCACCTCCCACTTGAGCGCATCCTCCGGTTCTACCATGTTGAACTCGCGCGTCAGCGTGGATGAGTAGGCCGCCTCGGAAAGTTGCGCCGACCTCACCGCGGCACCGATGAGCAGTCCAGCGCCCTGGGCCGCTTCGCGCAACGACTTCCCTCCGCCGTCGTCAAATCCCAGGCAAACCACCGCCGCCCCCACAGCAAAAGCCAACGCTCGCCTTTTCATGTCGTTCCTCCGCTTACTCACTCTGCCGCAGGCAGAAATTTCTGCAAAGGACATTGCTCACACCGCGGTTGTGACTTTAGGCAGTACGTTTTGCCGACTCCAACGATCAACCCGTGCATTTCATTGAGCGCTTGCACCATCCCCGTACGTGCGCTTGTGCTCATGCGCGAAGGGCGATGAGATGAACCCGAAGGCCCACCCACAGCCCTCGCCGCTGGCCCATATAGGCTCCGCTTGGGCTCCCGTTCTTCGCTCAGCGCTCGCTCGACCAGCAATCGAATCTCGTCATAGTCAGCCGTTCTGGAAACAATCTGATGCCGTTCCAGAATGCGCCGCGTGTAGGCGTCCACAACAAAGATCGGATGATTGCCCGCATACAGCAGAATTGAGTCGGCGGTTTCCGGCCCCACGCCATTGAGCGCGAGCAGTTCTTCGCGGAGCTCCATCGTTGGCCGCGCGAACATTCGCGTTAACGAGCCGCTGTAGCGCGCATCGAGAAAGTCGACGAAAAGTTTCAGCCGCTGCGCTTTCTGCCGGAAGTATCCCGACGGGCGAATCAGTTGTTCCAGCTGGGACTGCGGCGTTCGGCGGATTCCGCGGATCGTCAAGAGCCGAGCTTTTCGCAAATTGCCCAGCGCCTTCTCCACATTCGTCCACGAAGTGTTCTGCGTCAGGTAGGCCCCAACAATCACCTCGAAGCGCGCTTGCGCCGGCCACCAGTGCTGGCGTCCCCACGCGGAGAGCAGCGTGCGGTAGTAAACGCGGATCGCGGTCTGTTGATTTTGAGTTGCTTCGGTCATAGTACGGCGGCGTCCATGACAGCATCACGATTGTAGGTCTAGTCGTTGGTCGTTAGTCGTNNGGTCGTTCGCGATTCATCGGAATCCCAATCACTGCGCACCCGTCCGCCAACGACGAACGACTGCCGACCAACGACCGCCTTTCCGACACCGAAGAACATGACCTGTCGCGTTGTGATCCTCGTCACAACTGCCATTTTTCGGCACAATTGCCACGATTGGCGCGTCTAACCCGCACCTTTCACGGAGTACAGGTACCGAAGTTACTTTTTCGGAATTCCCATTGGGTTGACAATTTGTGTCAGTGCACAACATCCCCGCTGATCCCCTCGCAAATCAGCGGCTTCGCACTGACCGGGAACTCGCGGGAATACAGGAGAGATATGTCTCAGCGGCTGGGTGACCTGCTCGTCAAAGAAAAGGTCATTACCACGGAGCAGTTGGAGCAGGCGACCAAACTCCAGAAGGAGTCGCACACCCGGCTCGCCTCCGCTCTGGTGAAGTTGGGTTTCCTCTCGGACGAGGATGTCACCAACTTTCTCTCGCGCCAGTATGGCGTGCCCGCCATCAATCTTTCTTATTTTGAAATCGATCCCGCCGTCGTCAAGCTGATTCCCTTCGAAACCGCGAAACGCTATCAGATTCTGCCGCTCAGCCGCGTCGGCGCTTCGCTCACCATCGCCATGGTCGACCCCACCAACGTCTTTGCCATGGACGATATCAAGTTCATGACCGGCTTCAACATTGAGCCAGTCGTAGCCTCGGAAAGCTCCATTCTCGCCGGCATCGACAAAGCCTACGGCACTTCCAAAGAGGAAGAGCTCGAGAGTGTCATGCAGTCGATGAACGATGCCGGTGAAGGCACCGACATCGAGGTGCAGAACGAAGAGCAGGAACTCGAACTCCGGGAACTGGAAAAAGCGGCCGACGAAGCCCCCATCGTCAAGCTCGTGAACCTGGTGCTCACCGACGCCGTCAAGCGCGGCGCCAGCGACATTCACATGGAGCCCTACGAAAAGGAATTTCGCGTCCGCTTCCGTATTGACGGAGTTCTGCAGTTGATCATGAATCCGCCGCTGAAATTGAAGGACGCCATCACTTCGCGGCTCAAGATCATGGCCAAGCTCGACATCAGCGAAAAGCGCCTGCCGCAGGACGGCCGCATCATGCTGAAAATGCAGATCGGCGGCAAGAAGAAGCAACTCGATTTCCGAGTCTCCACTCTGCCCACGCTCTGGGGCGAGAAGATCGTGCTCCGGTTGCTCGATAAAGAGAATCTGCGCCTCGATATGACCAAGCTCGGCTTCGAGCCCGAATCGCTGGTCAAATTTGAAAAGGCCATCCTCAAGCCCTACGGCATGGTGCTGGTCACCGGCCCGACCGGATCCGGAAAGACCAACACGCTCTACTCCGCCATCTCGCAGCTCAACCAGCCCGACACCAACATCATGACCGCCGAAGACCCGGTCGAGTTCCAACTGGGGGGCGTGAACCAGGTGCAAATGAAGGAGCAGATCGGCCTGAATTTTGCGGCGGCACTGCGCGCCTTTCTGCGCCAGGACCCCAACATCATTCTGGTCGGCGAAATTCGCGACTTTGAAACCGCGGAAATCGCCATCAAGGCCGCGCTCACCGGCCACCTGGTTCTATCCACTTTGCATACCAATGGCGCGCCGGAAACCATCACGCGTCTCATGAACATGGGAATCGAGCCCTTCCTGGTGGCGACTTCGGTGCATTTGATCTGCGCCCAGCGCCTGGTGCGCCGGATTTGCAAAGACTGTGCCGAGCCGGTCGAAATGCCTCCCCAGGCTCTGATCGATGAAGGCTACACGCCCGAAGAAGCCAAAACGGTGCAGATCATGAAGGGCAAAGGCTGCGCCACCTGCAACAAGACCGGCTACAAGGGCCGCACCGGTTTGTACGAGGTCATGGAAGTGGACGACGAGATCCGGGAACTGGTTCTGGTCGGCGCTTCAGCAGTCGAACTCAAAAAGAAAGCGATTGAACGCGGCATGATCACCCTGCGCCGCAGCGGGTTGATGAAGGTCGCGCAAGGCTGGACCACGCTCGAAGAAGTGGCTCGGGAAACGATTCATTAGAAACGGTACCAGGAGAGAAAAAACTATGGCACTTTCATTAAGCGATCTGCTCCGCCGCATGCTGGAGATGGGTGGAAGCGACCTCCACATCACCACCAACTCTCCCCCCCAAATCCGCGTACACGGGCATCTGGTGCCGCTCGATCTGCCGCAGTTGACGCCCGCCGAGACCAAGCAACTGGCCTACAGCGTGATGACCGATACCCAGAAGCACCGGTTCGAGGAAACTCTCGAGCTCGATTTCTCTTTCGGGTTAAAGGGTCTCGCTCGCTTCCGCGCCAATGTCTTCAACCAGCGCGGCGCTTCGGCTTGCGTCTTCCGTCTGATTCCGTTCGAGATCAAATCGTTCAGCCAACTCGGTCTGCCCCCCGTGGTCAGCAAGATGTGCGACAAACCGCGCGGATTGGTGCTGGTGACCGGGCCGACCGGCTCGGGCAAGTCGACGACCCTGGCCGCCATGATCGACAAGATCAACACCGAGCGGCACGAACACATCCTCACCATCGAGGATCCGATCGAGTTCGTGCACATGAACAAAAACTGCCTGGTCAATCAGCGTGAATTGCATTCCGACACCAAGAGCTTCACCGACGCCTTGCGCGCCGCTCTTCGTGAAGACCCGGACGTGGTGCTGATCGGCGAAATGCGCGACCTCGAAACCATCGAATCGGCGTTGCGCATCGCGGAAACCGGCCACCTCACCTTCGGCACGCTGCATACCAATTCGGCGTCGTCGACCATCAACCGCGTCATCGACGTCTTCCCGGCGCACCAGCAGTCGCAGATTCGCGCCCAGCTTTCCCTGGTCCTCGAAGGCATCATGTGCCAAAGCCTGCTGCCGCGCATCGACAACAAGGGCCGCGCCATGTGCATGGAAATCCTGGTGCCCAATGCCGCCGTGCGCAACCTGATCCGCGAAGACAAGATCCACCAGATTTATTCGTCCATGCAGTCCGGGCAGGAAAAGTTCGGCATGCAGACCTTCAACCAGTCGCTCGCCACCGCCTATTTCCAGAAACAGATCTCGCTGGAAGTGGCGCTGGCGCGTTCCAGCAATGCGGACGAATTGCAGGAGATGATCGCGCGCGGATCCACCCTGACGAATCGGAGCAATCCGGCCCCGATGGCCAAAGGTTCGGTGCCGGCCAAGCGATAAGGTCAGGTGTCAGATTTTAGGTCGCAGGTGTCAGGTNNAAGACCGCAACGGGTGAGAAAGTTCAAGGCGAGCGCGTCGCCGCCAACAAAGATGGTCTGGCCACCCAACTCCGGAAAGAACGGATCACGCCGGGCTCCATCCGGGAGAAGGGCAAGGAATTTTCCATGCCCACGTTCGGCAGCGGCAAGGTCAAGGTCAAGGAAGTGGCGGTGTTCTTCCGCCAGTTCTCGGTCATGATCGACGCCGGACTGCCGCTGGTGCAGTGCCTGGAGATTCTGGGCGCCAACCAGGAAAACCCGGCCTTTCAGAAAACGCTGCTCGGCGTCCGCACCACCGTCGAAGGCGGCGCCACGCTGGCGAACGCCATGCGCCAGTATCCGGTCATCTTCGACGACCTGACGACCAACATGATCGAGGCCGGCGAAACCGGCGGCATTCTCGACATCATTCTCCAGCGCCTGGCCATCTACGTGGAAAAAGCGGTCAAGATGCGTGCGGCCGTCAAGTCGGCGTTGATTTACCCGGTCGCCGTCGTCTCCCTCGCCGCGCTGATCGTGGGCGCGCTGCTCAAGTGGGTGGTGCCGATTTTCGCCAACCTTTTTGTCGGCTTGGGCGTCGCGCTTCCCCTGCCCACCCGTATAACCATCGGACTCAGCGCCTTTGTCGGCCATTTCTGGTGGTTCTTCTTCCTGGCCATCGGCGGAGCCATCTATGGCACCAAGCAGATTCGCAAGCACCCGCGTGGCGCCTTTTACTTCGATGCGATGCTGCTCAAGCTGCCCGTTATCGGCATCCTGCTGAAAAAGATCGCAGTCGCCCGTTTCACCCGCACGCTGGGAACGCTCATTACCTCCGGCGTTCCCATACTCGAAGGCTTGTCCATCACCGCCCGCACCTCGGGCAACAAAGTCCTCGAAGAGGCGCTGATGAAGGTACGCAAAGCGATCGAAGAAGGCCGCACCATCGTCGATCCCTTGCGCGAATGCGGCGTCTTTCCCAACATGGTGACCCAGATGATCGGCGTCGGCGAAGCCACCGGCGCCATGGACTCCATGCTCCAGAAAATTGCCGACTTCTACGAAGACGAAGTCGATTCCGCCACCAAAGACATGCTGGCCATGCTGGAGCCCGTCATCATCGGCTGTCTCGGCGTCAGCATCGGCGGCATCATTATTTCTCTGTACATGCCGCTGTTCGCCATGATCGGAAAACTGGCGGGATAGAAAAACCGTCGCTGGTCGTTCGTCGCTGGTCGCTGGGCACAAAGTCTCGGCCCAGCGACTAACACCCAACTCCGGGGTCAGCAGCGAACCGGCGAATGACAACGACGAGCGCATCAACGACGAACAGCGAACGACCAACGACTGAATTCATGCATTCCATCTCCGATGAGCGGAACTGGCTGACCTGGCTGGTGAAGGTTCGCATCCTGATCCTGATGGTTTTGCTCGCCATCGAACTCGCCGTCCTTCGCCTCACGCCCAGCCCGCTGCCCATCCTGCCCTTCCTCGCCGGGATGGTGCTGTGGTTCGCCCTTTCGCTGTTCTTCATGTTCCTGGTCTCGGTCTGGAATGAACACCGCTTGCAGGCCATGCTGCAGGTCCTCGCCGACCTCGCGATGGTCACGCTGGTCGTCCACTTCACCGGTGGCATCGACAGTTCGCTGAATTTCCTGTACCCGCTGGTCATCGTGGTCGCCTGCATGCTTCTGCCGCGGGCCTGGGGGTATCTGAGCGCGGCCCTGGCGTTCATCCTGTTCGGAACCATCCTCGAACTCGATTACTACCTGGTCATTCCCTCGTATTCGACCTCGCATCCCAAGCTCAAGGCCTTGCAGGTCGTGATCTTCGTCAACCTGTTCTGCTACTTCGCCATCGCCTACCTGGCCGGCCTGCTGATGAGCAAACTCCGCCAGGTCGATGTGCAACTGAAGGACACCAGCGGCGCGCTCGAAAATCTGCAAGCGCTGCACGAGAATATTGTGCAATCCATGAGCGGCGGCGTGATTACCACCGGGCTCGATGGACACATTACGCTGGTCAATCGAGCCGCCCAGCAACTGCTAGAGATCTCCGAAGCCGAACTGCGGGGACGCTCCGTGGCCGGCCTTTTTCAGGATCCATTGCCCCATTTCGGCGGAGACCGCGGTGATGCCGAAGTCCGCTACAACACCGGCAACGGGTTCCACAAGACTTTTCGCGTGCGCGTGTCGGCGCTCAATGTGAGCGCCCGCGGCGACCTGGGCTTTGTCTACTCCTTTGACGATCTCACCGAAGTCCGCCGCCTGGAACGCGAGGTGCGCATGCAGGACCGCTTGGCTGCCGTCGGCCGCCTCGCCGCAGCCATCGCTCACGAGATCCGTAATCCCCTGACTTCCATCGCCGGTTCGGTCGGCATGTTGTCGGATGCGCCTTCCTTGAACCCCGAAGAGCGTCACCTGCTGCAGATCGTAATCCGCGAGTCCGAACGCCTCAACAACATCATCACCGATTTTCTGGCCTATTCCCGCGGCAAGCAATATCGCTTCGAGCGCGTCAATCTGATTCCGCTGCTTGAGGATACTCTGACTTTGCTCCAACATCGTCTCACCGCCGAAAACGCGGGCATTACGCTCGAGTGCAACTTCGCAAAGTCCGAGGCCTGGGTTGTGGCCGATGGCGACAAGCTCAAACAGGTGTTCTGGAATTTCTGCGAAAATGCCGTGCGCGCGATGAAGACTACAGGTGGAAGCCTTACCGTGGCCCTGACCGAGCGCGGACCGGAGTGGGAAATGAGCTTCGCCGATACCGGTCCCGGCATCAACTCGCAGCAGACGGAGAAAATCTTCGAGCCGTTCCAGTCGAACTTTGAAGGCGGTACGGGCCTCGGTCTGGCCATTGTCTACCAGATCGTACAGGCGCATGAGGGCAAGGTGTGGGCGCGGTCGCAAATCGGCAAGGGTACCAGCTTCGTCCTGCGGCTGCGGCGGTTGGAGCAGGCCGCCGGCGGGCCTTCCCTGGCCTCACCGTCGGCAAGAACCGCGCTGGCCGCTGCCGGGGGAGGTGCGCGTGGGTAATATTCTCGTCTGCGACGACGAGCGCTCGATCTGCGAACTCCTCGACATTGCCCTGCGCCGCGATGGCCACAAAGTCGAAACCGTCACCGGTGGCGAAGCCGCCAAGCGCAAAATCGACAGTGCCCTGTTCGACGTGATCGTTACCGACATCAAGATGCCGGCCGTCGATGGCGTCGAAGTGCTGCGCCACGCGCACCAGATCTCACCCGATTCGGCGGTCATTCTGATGACGGCGGTCGACGATTACGAGGCCGCCGTGCAAGCGGTCAAGGCCGGAGGCGCGACCGATTACATCCGCAAGAGTCCCGGCCTGGTGGACGACGTCAAACTGGCCATCGCCCGCGCCCTCACCCGGGTTTCGCTCAGCCGCCAGAACTTCGCCCTCCGCCGCGACGCGGCCACGCGCAACTCGCTCGACAACATCGTCGGCGTCAGTCCCGCGATCGAAACACTCAAGCAGACCATCCGCACCGTCGCCACCACCAGCAGCACCATCCTGGTCTATGGCGAGAGCGGAACCGGCAAAGAGCTTGTAGCTCGCGCCGTGCACACCTGCTCGCCCCGTGCCGGAGAAGCCTTCGTCTCGGTCAACTGCGGCGCGTTTCCCGAGACGCTCCTCGAAAGCGAACTCTTCGGTTACGTCAAGGGAGCATTCACCGGCGCGAACCAGAACCGCCGCGGCCTGTTCGAAGTCGCCGACCAAGGCACCATCTTCCTCGACGAAATCGGCGATATGACCATGCCTATGCAGGTCAAACTGCTGCGCGTCTTGCAGGAGCGCACGGTGCGGCCGGTCGGAGGCACCAGCGAAATTCCCGTCGACGTTCGCGTCATCGCCGCCACCAACCGCGATCTCGACCGCCAGGTCACCGAAGGAACGTTTCGCGAGGACCTATACTATCGCCTCAACGTCATCCCGATTCGCGTGCCAGGATTACGCGAGCGCCGCGAGGATGTTCCGTTGCTCGCGAACCACTTCCTGAAAAAATACTCGCCCGGCGCGGGCAAGAGCATTCACGGCGTCGCACCGGCAGCGCTCGAATCTCTCACCGGCTACGACTGGCCGGGCAATGTGCGGCAACTGGAAAACACGATCGAACGGGCGGTGGCCCTCGAGACCACCAGCGAGTTGCACGTGGAGTTGCCGGTGGAGCGTGCGAAAGTTCGCGCTGCGGCCGCCGGAGCCGATGGCGCAACCACTACGGCCATGAGCATCCCCGCTGGCGCGGTTCTGCCCGAGGGCGTGAACATGGAACACTATGTCGCGCAGATCGAGCGTTCCCTGTTGCAATCGGCACTGGAGCAAACCAACGGCGTGCAGGTCCGGGCCGCCGACGTGCTCGGAGTTTCCTACCGGTCGTTCCGCCACCTGATGAAAAAATACGAGCTGTAGCAGAAGGTCTCAGTCTCAGTAAAACTGCGACGGTCAAAGTCCAGGTTTTCCTGACGCCTGCGAACTGACACCTTATCTCTTCAGCATATGAATCTCAGTCCCGTTCTTGTGGTACCGGACTTCATCCATCAGCTGATTGATCAGGTAGATGCCGCGGCCGTGGTTGGAATAGAGGTTCTCCCCGTGGCAGGGGTCGGCGACCTTGGCGGGATCGAAACCGGGGCCGGGATCGCGCACGATGATCAGGATGCCATGCTGCGCGTCCCAGGCAACGTCGCACTCGATCGTCTTCGTGGGATCGCCTTTCGCCCCGTGTACGACGGCGTTGGCGAGCGCCTCGGTCAGCGCCAGTTCGATGTCGTCCTCGCGTCCCGGAGCGCACTTCATTTCCCGCACCACATTCATCACGCTGCGCACCACCGGATCGACGGCATTGCTATCGCCGGCCAGGGTGACGCTGAGTTTGAGATCGAGTTTGTCCGGGTCGAGGGCAAACGCTTGCGGCGTCTGCAGGTCTTTCCGCGGTTGCTCTGGGGATGCCGAATCTGCCATAAGCGGACTATGAGCTTGCTTCCAGACTTTCCGCTATGTGAGATGCAGAAAGGCGCTCACAGATTCTAGGGACTCGCGGCTCCAGATGCAACTGTATTTGGAGTGCCTCGGCAAATCACCGTAAACTCCGGCAACAACGGCACTTGCCGCGTCTCCACGAAATGGGCTGCCGGACGCAGCTTCCCTACTCCGGTTCCGGCGGGCCTCCGATTTGCTGCAATTGACGGCGCCAATCCAGTTCTTCGACGAACGTCCGCGAATCGCGCCAACCGGCCTTGATCTTGACGAACAGTTCGAGAAAGACCCTGGTCCCAACCATCTTCTCGATGTCGAGCCGGGCGTCGGTGCCAATTTTCTTCAGCATCTGGCCGCCTTTGCCGAGCAGGATCGCCTTTTGCCCGTCGCGCTCGCAAAAAATCACGGCCGCAATCCGCGTCATCCGCGGACTCTCCTCGAACTGCTCGACCAGCACCGAAACCGCGTGCGGCACTTCTTCATGCGTCTGCATCAGAACATGCTCGCGGATCGTCTCCGCTGCCATGAAGCGCACCGGTTGATCGGTGATCTGATCTTCGGGAAAATAGCGCGGGCCGTTCGGCAGGGCTTTCAGCACGCAGGGCAGCAATTCATCGAGCCCCTTTTTCTTCAGCGCCGAGATGGGGACGATCTCCTTGAAATCGTGCAGCGTCTGAAACTCCGCGATCAGCGGCAGCAGTTTGCTCTTGTCGGCCAGCAAATCGATCTTGTTGAGCAGAAGAAAAACCGGAGTGCCCGCTTTTTTCGCCAGGTCGAGGACGAAGGCGTCTGCGCGGTCCCACTTCTTCTTCGCGTCGACAATCATCAGAATCAGCTCACACCCTTCGAGCGCCTCGCGCACCTCGGACATCATCTTGCGTCCCAGCGACGAGCCCGACTGGTGAACTCCCGGCGTGTCGATCAGCACGATTTGCCCAGCCTCACGTCCTTTCTGCTTGGGGACGTTGATGATGCCCAGAATGCGGTTGCGCGTGGTCTGCGGCTTCGGCGAAATGATGGCCAGCTTCTCGCCCACCAGCGCGTTGAGCAGCGTGCTCTTGCCCGCATTGGGCCGGCCGAGAATGCAAACGAATCCGGAATGGAAGGACATAGGGATAGGTTACAGGTGGCAGGTGGCAGGTGTCAGGTGGCAGGTGGCAGGTGGCAGGTGTCAGGTGGCAGGTCGGCCTCGGTTCGGGTTATCACAATCAGGTGGGACGCCGATCACAGTCACTCTGAATCGCACGTGGCTATTCTTAAAAGGATGAAACATGAGGATAAGAATCCGACCATCTCCATCCTTCACGAACAGGCGCTCGGAATCATTAATGTCTGTAAGACTCCACATCAGCATTGCGTTGACACTCGAACCATCGCGATCGCGCAGGCGATTGTCGCCGAGGCCCGCACCGCGCTGCCGCACGACAAGGTGCTGGCCGCAGCCGTTTTGGAGGATCCCGTCACCATGTGGAGCTCCGTTCAGTCCGCCATGGAAGTAGTCGCGGGCAGCCTGCTGCCAACATAAGTTGGCCGTCGGACTAAGAAGTCTTCTCCCTGCGGGACGTCAGTGTCTGCGTGTGGAGTTGCAGGTGGCGGCTTGTGCGTATCAGTTGGTTCTTTTACCTCCATCTCCGCTTGATCATCGAATCACATGGATGCGAATGCCGAGCTTCAGGTTCTTCCACGCTCGGTCCGCCGTATACACGGGAGCGCGCAAGACAATCCCGAGTGCGAGGCAAGCCCGGTCTCCGAGCGACAAGCCGAGCGCTCGGGTCTGGATGACGAGGTCTCCGGCGGTCTTGGCCTGCTCGGCGGTAAATGCGACCGCCTCATGGACGGTTCCGTTGGCGGCCGCCCACGCATCGTCGCGGCTAAAGCCCCGTAGGACGAGCTTCCCGTGCACTTCGGCCAGGTTGACCGTGCTGGCAGCAGCGGCGCTCATGATCTCAGGCGTCAACATTTCCGCACCAGCCTCGCGATTGATCACAGCCATCAGTGCCGATGCATCCAGCACAACCCTATTCACGTTTGGCGGCCTCGCGCCGTTCGGCAATCAGTTCGTCGACCAGAGAGACACCGGGCTTGACGTATTTCCGGACCAGTCGCTGCGCGCGCTCAATTTTGCGCTGCATCGTCGTGATGCGCAGCTCGTCGTCTTCCATGCGCAAGATCACTTCGTCGCCAGCCTTGATCCCCAGCGCTTTCCGATAGGAAGCGGGAATGACGACGCGACCGTTTTGGTTGACCCGCATGCGAGTTTCAGCGTTCATGTGTCACGCTCCAACGTATATGACATATCTTACAGATATGTCACTTAACGCACAAGATGACACATGGACTTACGCTCCGGCGCTTGACGTTCTACTTGTCAGACGGGACGCGAATGCACCCGGCGGCCTGTGATAATTCGCAGGGCGCTGCATTGCCTGATGCGACCCGCGGATGCGACAAAATGGCCGACAGCCGCGGGCAGAGGACAACTTGTCCCGAAAAGCAGTCGACGAACCCAGGGGAGTTCCATGCAATCTATGACTTAATGGAAGGCCTGATTGGAGCATCCCGTGCAGCTACGGTGGGTGGAAGGGAGGCGCGCGTGCAAAGCGAGCCTCCAGAGGACTACTGCGAAAGGTTGTGGAGTATGGAGCGGGAAGCTACTGGAAAACAGGCAAATCGGGGAGAACGGCGCCACACGGCGTGGGGCAGGCGGATCGCGACTCTAGCGCTGATTCTGGTTGCGGAGATGGGGTTTGCTCAGGGATGGGACGCGGCCGAATTGCAACAGCGAACGCAGCTATCGCCTCGGATCGCTTCGGAACTTAACAGGGAGCTTTCGCGGGCGCGGCAGGGCTTGGGCGGGAACCAGAACCTCGAAGTGATCGTGCAATACAAACAGGCGCCGAAGAGTGCGGCCCTGGCGCGTGTGCAGAGCAACGGCGGACGGATGGGGGCGAAACTGGACCTGATCAAGGGGGCGGCCTTCTCAGTCCCAGTCAATGCGTTGGCGGCCCTGGAAAACGATCCGGAGGTGCAGTTCGTGAGCGTGGATCATCCGGTAAAAGGGATGGACGATTACACGAACGACGCGATGAACGTCAGCACTGCCTGGAATGCGGGATACAACGGAACCGGGATTGGCGTGGCCGTCATCGACAGCGGCATCAACCCGAACCACGTTGATTGGTGGAACATGGCCGGCACCTTTAACCGAGTGCTCTATCACCAGGATTTTACGGGAGCGAACGAATACAACCCCTCGGGCTCGCTGGTGTATGACACCTACGGCCACGGCACGCACGTGGCAGGAATCATCGGCGGCACAGGCACCATGTCGGGCGGCCAGTTTGCCGGTGTTGCCCGGGACGCAAACCTGATCGATCTGCGCGCGCTGGATGGCACAGGCTCGGGCAAAGACAGCCAGGTGATCGCTGCCATTCAGCAGGCGATTGCGCTGAAGAAAACCTACAACATCAGGGTGATCAACCTGTCGCTGGGGCGCGGAGTGTTCGTTCCCTATGCCAAGGATCCTCTCTGCCAGGCAGTGGAATCGGCCTGGAAGGCGGGCATCGTGGTGGTCGCGGCTGCGGGCAATTATGGCCGCGTGAGTGTAAACGGCAGCAACGGCTACGGAACCATCTCCGCGCCGGGCAACGATCCGTTGGTGCTAACCGTCGGCGCGATGAAAACCATGAACACCGCTTCGCGCACCGACGACCGGATCGCCAGCTACAGTTCAAAAGGGCCCACCACTTATGACCACGTGGTGAAGCCCGACGTCGTCGCTCCAGGCAATATGGTGCCGTCTTTGGCCGACTTGACCAGCACCCTGGCCACGGAGTACCCGGGCAATATGGTCCCGGGCAATTCGAACGATTATTTCATCCTGAGCGGCACCAGCATGGCGACTCCGGCAGCGGCCGGCGCGGTGGCCCTGTTGCTGCAAGCGAACCCGTCGTTGACTCCGGACCAGGTCAAGGCCCGGCTGATGAAGACCGCATATAAGAGCTTTCCAACTTCCAGCGTGGCCGTCGATCCCACGACTGGACAGAGCTACACGTCCTTCTACGACCTGTTCACGGTCGGAGCCGGATACCTGGACGTTGCGGCCGCATTGGCGAACCACGACGCGGCGCCAGCAACGTTGGGAGCGGCGCTATCTCCGTCCGCCTCTTACAACTCCAAAACCAAGACCGTAACTCTGTCCAACGGTAACTCGCAGGTAGCGGGCAGCTCCGTGGTTTGGGGAACGTCGGTGGTTTGGGGAACGTCGGTGGTTTGGGGCACGAATGTAGCGGGCAGTTCCGTGGTTTGGGGTACGTCGGTAGTCTGGGGCACGAGTTCCAACAGCGGGTTCAGCGTCGTCTGGAGCACCGCCAATAGCGTGGTCTGGAGCACGAATACGACGGACGGTGAATCTCTGTCTTTGTCGCTGGCGGGGGAACGGTAAGTCCGCTGCTTAACGAACGCTAAACAGAGGAACCCACTCATTCGCAAAAAGCGCGAATGCGTGGGGCCACCCTTCTTCTCAAATCAGCTTCATCTGCTTCGGCTCAGCCGTCGTAATCCGCACGCGCTCGACCCGGCGATCGGTCGACTCCAAGACTTCAAACTTCAGCCCTTCGTCTTCGATGACTTCGCCCTTCTTGGGAATGCGTCCCGCGAGTTCGCTCACCAGGCCGGCAATGGTAGACGACTCATGGCCTTCGGGCTTCATGCCGAAGAGTTCATCGAGACGGTCCACGTCCATGTTGCCGGGGACTATATAGGAGTGGTCGCTTTCCTGCACTACCTGCGCTTTTTCGTGCTCATCGCCGATTTCGCCGACGATTTCTTCCACCAGGTCTTCGATCGTTACCAGCCCGGCTACGCCTCCGTATTCGTCGACCACAATCGCCATTCGGACATTACTGCGCTGCATCTCGCGCAGCAGGTCGCTTACTAACTTGCTTTCCGGGACAAAGTAAACATCGGTCCGCATCAAGGTCGCGACCGTCCGCGTGTGCGCCTCGGAGTCGGGTACCTGCAGCACATCCTGCGTGTGAAGAATGCCCTTGATGTGGTGAATCGATCCTTCGTAGACGGGAATGCGCGAGAACGGCTTGCCCTTGAGCAGTTCGACAATCTTCTCGACCGTGCAATCGGAGGGAACCGCGACCATCTCCGGCCGGGGCTTCATCGCCTCGCGCACGGTTTTGCCGCTGAACTCGACCACCGACTGGATCAGCTCGCGGTCGCCTTCCTGAATGATTCCCTCTTCCTGTCCCGCTTCAATCAGCGCGTCGACGGCTTCGGAGGAAGTTTCGGGCAGCGCGTCGGCGTGCTCGCGGGTCAGCGCGGCCACGGACTGGCAGAAACCCAGCACCAGCGTGACCGGCAGAACTGCATAAATCAGAATGCGCAGGAGCAGAACCCAGTCGCCCAGCCAGCGTCCCTTGGATCGCGAGAAAAATACGAAAGGCAGCAGCCGGTTGAAAACGATGATGATCAGGATGAGGCTGAGCGTGGCTTCGAGGACTTCGTAGATACTCCAGGCGCGGTCGCGAAACACGGTGAAGCCGACAATCATGGCGATGGCCGCGGTGACCAGTTGCGTGAGGATCGCCATGGAAAGCGAGGCCCGCTGGCGCGTCACCTTCAGGCGCGGCTCGACAATCTGCTCGAAGGCGTCGATGTTGTCCTGAAATTCGCGGGAAAGAAATTTTCCGATCTCCTGGTAAAGACGGTCGACGTAGGAGACGAGCGTCAGCAGGGCAAACAAGAGCGCGAGAGCGATGCTGGCGCCGATCATCTCCTAGTGCTTCCTCCGCGCCGGGGAAACCGTTACTCTCTCGCCCATCGCCCTTTCGATCAGTCCCAGCGGCAGGTGGAATTGCGCGCGCAACTGTTTTTCGCGGCGAGCCATCTGTCCATTGTCGCACTCGTGATCGTAGCCGCGCAGGTGCAGGAGGCCGTGCAATACCAAAATCTTCACTTCCTCGGCCGGCGAATGGCCGAGCGTGCGGGCGTTCTTGGATGCGATTTCGGCGGAGACGGCGATTTCTCCGGCCAGGCTTTTCGCCGCGGCAGTTTCGACGGGAAACGAGAGCACGTCAGTGGGCTTGTTTTTAGCGCGGAAACGGCGGTTCAGAGATTGCATCTCAGCGCTTGACGTCAGCAACACGTCGACTCTGCCCTTCAGTCCGGCGGCACGCCGGGCGCGCGCCATGAAGCGCCCGAGCGCTAATTCGGTAAGATCGGCGACGCGCTTTTGAAAGATGACCAACGTCCCACCATCGTATCGCTCAATTTCGCAAGCGCGGCTCATCTGGCGACGGCGGCGCGACGGGCTTCGGCTCCAGCAATGACAGCTGCTGCTCCGCCTGCCTGGTCTTGTGCTCGTCGTAGGCGCGGATGATTCTCTGCACCAGGTGATGGCGCACCACGTCGCTTTCGTCGAAGTGTACGAAGGCAATTCCGTTCACGCCCTGAAGAATGTCGCCGGCCTCGATCAGACCGCTGCGCCGCGCCGTCGGCAAGTCGATCTGCGTGACGTCGCCGGTGATCACCGCCTTGGAGCCAAATCCCAGCCGAGTGACAAACATCTTCATCTGCTCTGAGGTCGTGTTCTGCGCCTCATCGAGAATGACGAACGAGTCGTTGAGCGTGCGTCCGCGCATAAAGGCGATAGGCGCGATCTCGATAATATTTTTTTCGAGATAGCGCTCGACGCGCTCGGGGTCGAGCATGTCGAAGAGCGCGTCATACAAAGGTCGCAGATAAGGATCGATCTTCTCCTGCAAAGTACCGGGCAAAAAGCCGAGACGCTCTCCCGCCTCGACTGCGGGGCGCGCCAGAATGATGCGGTTGACTTGCTTATTGAGCAGCGCCGAGATCGCCATGGCCACGGCAAGATAAGTCTTGCCGGTCCCGGCCGGCCCGACGCCAAACACCATGTCGTGCTTTTCGATGGCTTCGAGGTAGCGGCGCTGGTTGGGGCTCTTGGGCTGGACGGTGCGGCGCCCAAACGACCGCTGGCGACCGGCTTCGGCGAGTCCGCGCAGAGTAGCGTTCGGATCGCCAACCACGACGCGCAACATGCTGCTCAGGTCGCCGTTGACGAACTGGTGGCCGGACTTGCGCAAGTACTCGTAGTCCGCAAACAGCTGTTCGGCGCGGGCCACATCGCGCGGCGCGCCTTCCAGTTCGATGCGGTCGGAGCGCAGATCGATATTGATGTTCAGGCCGTCTTCCAGCACGTGGAGATTCTCGTCGCGCGTGCCAAACAGGGTCGAGATATCAGGAGTAAGTGCAATATTTTTTTTCATTCAGGATGAGTCGCCGCCTCCAGCAGCCGGACTGGGCTCACTGTCTGATGTGGATCACCGGTACGTGGCTTGCCGCCGGATTCGGGCGAACCCGTTCCAGCGCTTTTTGAACGCAAATCGCTAAGGAAAGAAGTGGAGCCAACCGGATTGCGCACCCCGTCCACGGGGCCGTTCCCAACCATTTGAGATCAGCGTATCGCGGGCGGGCGGGGGAGTCAATGGGGAGGGGGACAATCCGCGGCAACCATCGCCCGTAGAAGAGTCCGGCCCGGAGAGGCCTTGCGGAGCACAGCTCAAGTGACTACAATGTAATTACCGAGGTATTCCCGGCATGAAGACGGAACTGGTTCGCATCGGCAACTCTCGTGGCGTCCGCATTCCCAAGCCCTTCATCGAGCAATGCGGATTGGGCGAAACCGTCGACTTGAGAGTCGCCGACGATTGCCTGATCATCTCTCCCGAACGCAAGCCGCGCCACGGCTGGGATGGTGCGTTCCAAGCCTCGAACCACTCCGCGCAAGACGAACTCCTGCTGGAAGCCGCCGAACCCAACGAGTTCGATCATAAGGAATGGCGGTGGTAGGCGGGCCACAGCGAGACGGACCGCAGCGGGAAGAGGTTTGGCTCGTAGCCCTCGATCCCACCGAGGGGGCTGAGATTCAGAAGACCCGTCCTTGCCTGGTCATCTCTCCCGATGAAATGAATCGGCATCTGCGGACCGTCGTCGTTGCTCCCATGACTACCGTAACGCGCCCCTTTCCCACACGGGTCGCCGTGCGATTTCAGGGGAAACGAGGGCAGGTGGCACTGGATCAACTGCGGGCCGTGGACCGGCTGCGATTAGTGAAGATGCTCGGAACCGTGTCAGCTAAAACTGCGCAGGAGGTTTCGGCTACCCTGCTGGAGATGTTCGCGCGGGTGTGAGGTCAACCAAATTGCAACGCGCAGTAGCGTGGTAACATCTGCCCGTGGCGATTGGCGACACAAGTCCGGCGGCGCAAGCTCTCCAGCTTAAGATTCAGAGCGCCATGTCGGGAGAACAACGCATGCTGCTAGCGCTCGAGATGAGCGAGTTCGCCCGCGAATTAGCCGTGGCGGGAATCCGGCGAGACCATCCGCAATGGACGGAAGCACAGGTCGCGCGCGAACTGTTGAGGCTGGCGTTTCTCCCGGCGCCNNACCGGATCGTTCGCGGGCGCTCATTACGGCGTTCCGCGGTCTACACAAGACATCGATTTTGTCGTCGAGGCAACACCCGCGCAGTTGCAAGCGTTCATCGAGTCGTTACCCGCCACAGAGTATTATTCCGACCTCGACACTGCTTTGAATGCCCTCAAGCGGCAATCGATGTTCAACGTCATTGACCACGCAACCGGCTGGAAAGTCGATCTGATCATTCGAAAATCGCGACCCTTCAGTATCGAGGAGTTCGGACGGCGCCAAAGCGTCAACCTGCACGGCGTCGCTCTCTTTATCGCAAGTGCCGAGGATGTAGTCATCTCCAAGCTCGAATGGGCGAAGCTGGCGCAGTCCCGGCGGCAGGTTGAGGACGCAGCGGCAATCTTGAGAGTGCGATGGGACGCGCTGGATCACGGCTATTTGGAGAAGTGGATCGGCGATTTGGGACTGGAGAGGGACTGGAGAGACGCAAAGAGTGCGGCCAAAATGTCGGACTGATATAGAGCGTTACCGGCCGATGGTGCGCGCTTAAGATGGAACGGGGCTCAGTTGCGACGTGAGAGCCAGCGGACAAACCAGTAGAAAACCCTGATGATTCCGGTCAACGTATAAAAGGCGACAGCGAAAAACGGAACCGTGGAACAGCCGTATTCCGACCAGCAGAAGACAGTGGCGACAGCAGTACATCCAAAGATCCACGCGCCTTCGCGCAGGGCCTTCTTTGCGAACTTGGTGCTTGACGTCCATGACATAGCGGCTCTTTATCCTCAGGCTAGCTTATTCGTCATGATCGCTCGCTCTTGCCTCGTGCGCGCTAGCCCACACCGCCCGATCCTTAGCCCACCCCCGCAACTCCGCGATCTCTTCAGCCCGCGTAACCGACAGCGGCACGGTAGACGACAACGCGGTGAGCAGGTCTTCGTTGCTCAGTTCCTGCTTCCGCGCAAACGCGGCGTAGAGCGCCGTCTGCACAGCAGATTCAATCTCCGCCCCAGAAAAGCCCTTGGCCGCCTCCGCTACCCGATCCAGATCGTAGTCGCCGGGACTGCGTTTGCGCTTCGCCAACTGAATCGCGAATACCTGCCTGCGCTCGGCTGCACTTGGCAAATCCACGAAGAAAAGTTCATCGAAGCGCCCTTTGCGGATCAACTCCGGCGGCAGCACGGTCACGTTATTGCACGTCGCTGCCACAAACACCGCGGGCTTGCGCTCCTGCATCCAGGAGAGAAACGACGCCAGCAGACGCGACGAAACGCCTGCGTCGGCGGAGGCGGAATCGGGGCCGCTTCCGGCGAAGACTTTTTCCAGTTCGTCGATCCACAACACGCACGGAGCCAGCCCCTCGGCTACGCGAAACACTTTCTGAATTCTCTTTTCCGTTTCGCCGATGAATTTGTCGTA
>PLUW01000094.1:0-602 GCA_003162935.1 Acidobacteriaceae bacterium | reverse complement strand
TTATCCAGGCCACCGACGCTCGACATGTTGTCGGTCGAGTCGACGAACTCCAGCATTTCAGAGCGCTTCAGCAGAGCTTTCTTGGCGTCGAGCACGTCGGTGATGCAATCGAGCGAAAGCGCCAGGCGTCCGACCACCGTCTGCGAGATGGCGCGCTCGGCGGCCTCTTCGGTCAGGCCGCGGAGATTGTCGGCCATCGCGTCCACCCCATTGGCGTCGAGCTGCAGCTTCAGCGTGTGCGTCCCGGCCATGCGCGTATAGGTTTCGCGGATGATTTCGCGCAGCCGGTCGTGGTCGGGCAGCGGCAGATCGAGAAACTCGACTAGACCGGCCACTTCGGGCGGCATTTCGATCGCGGGCGCGGTCAGGACGAGCGTGCGGCGATTAGCGGAAAATTTCTGACCCACGTCCCGCAGGCGTCGCACCACGACCGGGTTGTCCATGTGTCGATGAAAATCCTTGAGCACAAACACGGCCTCGATGGTCATGGTCTCGAGGTTCGCCAGCGCCTGCACCGGGTCGGCCGTGTTGTACATGGCTTGTTTCGGGCCGGCTCCAGCATCGGACCCGCCCGACGACAGCACGGCTCGCGCCAACCGATC
>PLUW01000106.1 GCA_003162935.1 Acidobacteriaceae bacterium | reverse complement strand
GGGAGAAGGTGGCCACCCGCCTAAGGAGGCTGACAATGAGATCAGCGCGTAGAGTATCGATAGGAACGCCAGCGGTGGGCATAATGCTATTTGCTCTATGTCTTCAGGCTGTCGGGGAAGCCCCCGTGCAAATCCAAATCCGAGTGCTGAATGCGAAAAACGGGGAACGTGTCGCAAATCAAAAAGTATCTGTCGGAATCAAGGGCGTGAAGGGCGCTACGGAGTACACGACCGACGCTGAGGGAGACATAAGCGTGAACCTTCCGCCTGAAGCGGAAGTGTTCGCAGCGACCGAATGGTGGACGACATGCCGAAAGATGGAGAGCGGCGTCGATCCCTACGTTCCGGTTAGCAAAGTGTTCCAGGATGGCGTCACCGTACCGAATAGCTGCGGGAAGGCCAAGAGCGAAACGATCAAAGGGAAGCTGGTTATCTTCGCCGAGAAGTCCTCTCTCTGGAAACTCTTCCAAAAATGAGATGGGTAGCCGGAGTGCTCTTCCTGAGTACAGCCATAGCAACTCTTTTGGCTCAATCCGTTCAAGTCCGGGTGTTGGACGCCAAGAGCGGTGCCCGCGTTCCCAATGAGAAGGTATCGGTGTTGATCAAAGGCGAGAAGGATGCAAGAGATTACACGACAGATAGCGAGGGCAACTTCTCTCTCCAAGTTGATCCTTCTGCGTCCGTCTATGTGGCCACAGAATGGAGAGTCACCTGTAGGACTATCACTCCGGGCGTGGTTCCCTTCGTTCCGGTCTCCACCATCTTGCAGGACGGCTTTACCGATGGGAATACCTGCGGTCGAGCGAAGAGTGAAACCGTCAAAGGCAAGCTAATTATTTTCGCCAGAAAGTCTTCGTTCTTCGAGAACTTCAAACGATGACTCGGTTGCTCAATCTTCTGGTAACCGTTTTGCTGATCTTGCCTGCTATGTCACTTGCTGCTCAAACGCTCGAAATCAAGTTGGTGGACGGTAGAAACGGACGACCTATGGTTGGCACTTCGCGGGTGGCCACCTTCTCCCAGCGTGCGATGATTACGCGGCTCGTCTCTCAACTCTGACCAATCAGAAACGGGGGTGCCCCACTTCTCGCGCTTTTCGAGAAGTGGGCTATCGCGCCGCCGACACCGGAGCTTCTCCCCATGCTACGCCGCCGGCGGCCGTATCCCCCTAAGAACGCCACAAGACGGAATCGGCATCGATCCCCCGCCCCCCACCGAACCAACCCGTTTGGCGAATGTCGCGAACCGGGGCGATCGGTTATAATCGCCGCCGTCTTCGCAGTCAACAAGACAAGTTCCATATAAAATGGTCGCTAGTATGTCTCGGAGCACTCGCAGATCGCCGGCGCCCGTCATCGAACTCCCCGAAGTCGTTCCCATGTCCAATCGCCGCGGGACGCCCGCTTCGCTGGAGGTGGTGGGCCGCGACGTCCGCGACCTTGGCGACGAGCACTTCGACGCTGTTCTGTATCGAATCGCCGAGTCCGCCCTCAGCCTCACCGGAGCCACTGGCGCCGCCCTGGCGTTTCAAACCGGCGGCAAAATGATCTGCCGCGCCCGCGCCGGTCACCCCGCCCCGCCGCTCGGCGCCCCGGTCGACGCAACCCAGGGTCTCTCCGGAGAATGCGTTCGCAACCGCCTCCTCGTATCCTGCGAAGATACGGAAAACGATCCCCGCATCGATCCAGAAGTCGCTCGCGTCCTCGGCCTACGCTCCCTCATGGCCGCTCCCATCGTCTCCAATGCGGGGCCCGCCGATAAAACGGTCGTCGGCCTGCTCGAGATCTTCTCTCCGCATCCCCACGCTTTTACCAGCGACCACGCGACGATTTTGAACAGTCTAGTCTCCATGATCCCCCAACCCGCTGGCGAACCGGCGGACCCAGGAGCCGCTCCTGCTGAAACTCAACCGGAAATCCCCGAAACCGCGCCGCAACCTCTCGGCGTGGAATCCGGTTCGATCAAATCGGCCTCGCCGGCGCTAGTTCCGATCGAAACCACGCGCGAGGATTCCCCGGACCAGAAGCCCGAAGTCCTCGATCAAGTTTCGCCGCAGGCCGCGAGTGAAAATGCCGCCGCGGCGCAAGCTCTCGACAACATCCCCGAACCCGAGGCCGATCCCGCACCCGCGCCTCGGCATGACCTGCTGCATTGGCTGCTGCTTCATTGGATCCAACTGGCGCCCGTGGTTGCCGGCGCATCGTTGGCGCTCGGCTACCTGTTCGGCTCGTTAATCCAAAGGCGTTAGCCTCGAACTTCAATCGGAATTTCCCCAGGTCAGCGATTTGAGGTCAGATTGCAGAAGTAAAATCTACTCCCGTGAGGGTTCTAACCTCTGCAATCTCACCTCTCACCTCTGACCTGCCCTAACTTCACCCAATCGCCGCCGTAGGCCCCGCATCGAGATCGCCTTTTCGCTCGCATCCGGCAAGAGCCCGTACACCGAGAGGGTCGTCTGTGTGGCGATGTAGACCTTGCCGTTGGCGATCGTCTGCGTGGCAAAGTGAGCCACCTTAGGCAGCGTGTCTCGCGCCGGCACCATGGTGGAGGCGTAAAGCTCCTGCCCCAGGTCCGTCGCGTTGAAGGCAAGCAGCCCGCCGCTCATTACCCAAAGAATGCCGTCGGTGGTCCCATTCGCCGAAATCGAGGGCGAATGAGCTCCCACCCATCTCCGGGTCGTCATCATAACCGGCTCGGTCGAAAGCGGCGGATATGTGCCGGTCAGCTGGAATGCCTTGATTTCATCCGCGTCGCCCGCGTAATAGAGCATTCCATTCCAATAAGCGGGAGAGCTGAACAAGACCCCAACCGCGCCATCGAACTTGTTGGCTTCACCATCCAATTCCTGCCCGCCCGTCCCCGTGGGCAGCGCCGACAACTGGCTGTCTTCGCTGTTGAACATCCCCATGTCGTCGCGATTGAGCACGTAAATCCTGCCCGTCTTGCCCGCCGCCACCACCAGATGCGGCGCCGGACCTGCCTGATCGGGCAGAATTACCGGTCCGCCGGAGCTAAGGTCCAGGTCGTGACCGTTCAGGAACAAAACGTCGTCGGGCGCGAACCACTGCGTCAGCACCAGAGAATTCGCCAGGTTCGGATTCGGGGTTAGCTCGATCACGCTGTTCGAGTAGCTCGATCCGCCATAAGCCACATCGTTGGCTTCGTTTTTGCTCGCATCTTCCGCCGTCACGGCGTAGATGTTGCCAAACTCATCCGCAGATAGGCCATTGCCCGTCTGCCAGATCGAAGTAAACCCGATATCCGGCGAAGTATTAAACGATCCAACTTGCTTCAGCGTCGACTCTTCGTACGCCAGCACCCATCCCGTGTTGTGGTCGTTGCATCCGTTCGAGCCAAAACCGATATACACCACCCCGTCGGAAAGCAGCAGGCCCGGACGGTTCAACTGGTGCAAGCTCCAAAAGTTATGTTTATAACCCTTGGTGGTAATTTGCACCGGGCTGCCCGCTTGTTCCGCCCCGGTGGCAATGTTGAGCGCATGCAGATAGTGGTAAACAATTCCGTTTTGCAGGGTCTTCGCCACCACGTACATCGTGCCCGTCGTCGTATCGATGGTCGGCGTCCCGGCAATTCCTTCCTGCGTGAAACCGGTGGTCTTGCCTCCCGAACAAGGCAGAGTTTTGACGGTGTTCGCCGTCGTAATTCCGGGACCATAGATCGCAGAATTTGTGAAATTTACCCACCATAGCGGAGTCGCATTCGACCCGGCGTTGCTGTCGGCATCGAAGGCATACACAGAATCGGCCATGGTCGCCACATACACCACATTATGCGTTCCCTTGCCGGGGATGCTCACCCCAGAAACGTACAGCGGCTGCGCCAATGCCAGATAGTCGATCGGGTAGTTGAACAGGGCGCCAAACTGCTCCTTGTTCACGTTACTCGGTGTCAGAATGGTCTCATTGACGTTGGCGCCGCTGCGCGCGTTATCCGAGCGGTTGGTCGGGATCGGACTTGGGGTCGTGGGCGGTTGCCCAGAACAAACGGAAACAAACAACATGCTCGCCAAGACCTCAACCCCAAGAAGTCGGCAGAAAAAAACGGAGTTCCTTCGCTTCCCGATGGACCGTGCAAAATCGACTCTCATTTCGATACTCCTCTATGAGATTGGTCATCTGGAGGGTGGCCAACCGGATTTTCTTTTTCACCCAGGGAAACTCTGATTAAGTCCCGCTTTCCTCCGTGCACCCCCGTGTACCCTGTGGTTTACCCCTTCTGCCGACACTGAATCAGAGTTGCCCCAGAGAATATTGCCATCGTTCCTCAATCGCAGCCCGCGCTACTGTGAAACATCTTCCTCCTCGAAATTCCTGCCGAGGCGCTGTTTCACTTCTTCTTAGTCCTCTCGCTCTTCCCGGCAAGCAGTCCAAAAATCTCTAATTGCTGGTTGCTGGCAACGAATACCTCGCCGTCCGCTACTACCGGGACCAGATTCGCATCGCCCGTCAGATTCGGCCACGCACCCGCCGTCGCTTTAAACAGCGTCTTCATCGTCGCCCCGGTCGATTCCGGATTAAACGCAAAGAGCTGAAGCGGCGCCCCATCGCCACTCGACGGACGCGACAACGCCCAGATAATTGGATTGGCGGTGCCGTTCGACGAAATCGTGGTGAAGAACCCCGGATCCTGCGAGCCTCCTAACCCCGGAGACACCTTCACTCTCGTCAGCGCTGCCTTCGGCGACGTCTCCACTTTCCACACTTTCACCGCCCTGCCGCCGCTGCTCACCACTCGCCCGATTCCGTCCGACGGATCCACATAATAGGACTGGCCGCACCAGCAGCCGCCCACGCCGTAACTACCCAGCACGTTGTTCTTGCGCGTCGTGTACCCGCCGAGGTCGTCCTCGTTCATCAGATACATCGTGCCGAATTTGCCCGCCGCCACCGCCAGATGCGGCGTCGCTCCCGGCTGATCCGGGAGCACCAGCACTCCGCCCGACCCGAAGTCCCCATCTTCGTCATCGAGCTTCTTTTGGTTATTGGGCGTAAACACGCTCATCACCGTGGTCAGCGTCGGCGACAGCTTCACCACGCTCTCCTGAATGTTCGTGATGCCGTCGTACGTGCCAGGATCGGAATTCCCCGTCACGAACAGTATGTTGCCGTCATCGTCGGTCGACGGTCCGTAACCCGCCATCCAGATCGAGGAAAGATAGAAGTCGTCCGGGTTTACCTGCTGATCAATGAGCTCGTTTGTCGGAAACGGCTTCAGCGTTCCCGCCGTCCACCCCAGCAGCCAGCCTCGCGACAAACCCCCGCTCGAGTCGCAGAAGCTGCCAAACCCCGCATAAACACTTCCGTTCGCCAGCAGCAGCGCCGGACGCTGCCTTTGATACGTCGCGTTAAAGTCGAACGTTGTTCCATCCGTCAGCGCATGCGACGCCGTCACCACCTCCGGTGTCACCTTATCGGTAAGGCTCCCCAGTGCCAGCGCGTGCAGACGGTACGCCGGACCGCTCTTATCCTGCGTGTAAACCATCACATATAACGTCTTGCTGCTCGCGTCGATCACCGGCGTCGAGTTGATGCCTACATTCGGCCCGTTGTTGTTGCATCCCAATGGCATCGACACCGGCGTTCCAAAGTTTGGGCTCAGCAGCACCGTCCCGCTGTGAATGTCGATCGCGTACACGCTATTGTTTTCCGTTGCCACGTAAACCACGTCATGCGTGCCTTGATACTGTCCCGCCGTGATCACTACGCCAGGTACCACCAATGGCTGTGCATCCACCTGGTCGTCCACCCCGACCGTTTGCAGTAAACCAAACGTCTTGCTCGTCACGTTGGCGGGGGTCAGCACCGACTCAGTCCGATTCCAGCCCGTCCGGTTGGTATCGTAGTGATAGGTCGTGACCGACGTTTGACCGGCAGCCTGCATCGCACCCACGCTGATAAGAAAAAGAATAACGACGACAGCCGCGCCGCCAATGCGGCCCCGGCCTCTAGGATGTTTTGGCATGTTCTGATCCCCCCACCACTTTCTCTTGGCTATTACTTCAGGCGAATTTCAATCCGACGCTGGGCTTCCATCTCGGCTACCCGCAAACATCACCGCGCAACTCTACAGATTTCCCGCACTTCGGGGGAAGAAATGCGAAGCCTGCCAGCAATGCATTGGGCAGCAAGCTGTATCACCGAACTTGACTATACACCGGCCTCCACGGCCCGCGATAGTGTGAAATAACTTGCATACTCGAACCACACGCGACGCTAGTAACTCCAAAGGATTGTTACTTATATAGGTTACTTCTCCCGGAAAGAGAAGGTGCGAAAAAAGTCGTGCAGCGCCGGTCAAGGGATCACTCCGAATCCATGTTCGACCATCTCCAATTCTATCTTGACAACCCGAAGCGATTCATCAATCCTACAGTCTCCCCCCATAGCGGCTTCAGTCCCTCGCTCAAGCCCGTCTTTGATTTCTGCGATGCATCCACAGATTGAAATGGACTGATGGGCATGAACTGGTTGTCATGAACATGAAAATGAAAAAGCCCGGCAAAACCGAACAGCCGAAGAGCGCGCCGCCAAGCTGGCCCGAGCGCCTGCGCGCCGTCCGTGTGCCACTCGCCGTTTGTGCTCTCGCGTTCCTCGTCTACTCGCGTTCCCTCTGGTGCGGGTTTGTGCGCGACGACCTTCCCCAAATCGTTCGCAACCCGCAGGTGCAGTCCTGGGACTATCTGCCCCGGCTTCTCGGCTCCCATCTTTGGAGCCAGGTCGGACGCGACGAGACCATGCTCTTTTACCGTCCGATCTTCTCCGTATGGATGTTGCTGATGTACACCTTCGGCGGCCTCGCGCCCTGGTTCTGGCATCTCTCCAACATCCTGCTGCACGTCGCGGCAACGTACCTGGTCTTCCGGCTTTGTCAGAAGTTGACGGGCAGCGACCTGGGCGCCGCCGTGGCAGCCGCCATCTTCGCCGTGCACCCGATTCACGTGGACGCCGTCACCTGGGTTTCCGCAAGTTGCGAAATCCTGTTCGCCATCTCCGCGCTGGCCGCGATGCTGCCGCTGCTCGCGAGCGACCAGAAGGCGCCGCCCCGCCTCTGGGTCAGCGCAGTATGGGTCAGTGCACTATGGTTCGCCGCCGGACTCTTTGCCAAGGAAACGGGAATGGTCATGTTGGCGATCCTGCCCGTTCTCGCCTGGGTGCAACTCAAAGGCTGCGCCGCCGGAGGAAAACGGCTTTGGAAGGCCGCCTTTCCCTACGGCGCAACGGCCGCGAGCTATCTGCTGATACGGTTTGCCGTCATGCACCGCGTTGGCGTGGAGTCGGGTGAGCACACCTGGGCTGAAGTGATTTTCAGCGCTCCCTCCATCTTCCTCTTTTACCTTAAGAAACTTTTCTTGCCCTGGAACCTGAGCGGATGCTACGTGAACCCGCTAACCGCCTCGCCAACCACCGCATTCTGGCTCCAGTTGACAGCCGTCCTGATCGGCCTTGCCGCCGTCGCATGGTTCGCGATTCGCTACAACTGGCGTCTCGGCCTCGCCGCCTCCCTGATCGTGATTCCCGTGCTTCCCGCTCTGGCGGTCACCCGCATCTACCCCCAGGGCGACATGACCCATGACCGCTATCTCTACCTGCCCACAGTCGGCCTTTCGCTGCTGGTTGCCATGCTGATCAAGCAACTCTGGCCTATCGAAAAACCCGCTAGGGGAGCCTTGATCAAGTCCTTGGGGTCCTCCGTGGACCCCCGTGTACCCCGTGGTTTACGCTTTCTGCCGACACTGAATCACAGTTTCCTTAAAGTAGCGGCCCTCGCCGTCGCGCTTGCGGTCCTGATTGCATTCTCGGCCGAGACCATCGTTCAACAGCGCTATTACCAGGACGACGTCGCCTTTTACTCCCGCGTCATCGAAGTCACACCGTCCGACGGATTCGCCATCGGCATGCTCGGCAATGTCTACCTCGATGAAGGACGCTTCGACCTCGCCGTCGAACAATTCCAGAAGGCGCATCGCATCTCTCCCGACAACCAGAAGGTCACCTTGTTTCTGGCCCGCGGACTTTTTGTCGCCGGAAAATACCACGACGCCGAAACCGTGCTCAACGGACTGCTCCAGACTCCAGACCTGAACCTGCGACGGCGGAAAGCGACGCTTCTCTCCCTCGCCAACGTGCAAATCGGCCTCGGAAATTTGGACCAAGCGCAACAACTCCTTCAGCAGGTGGAGCAGCGCGACGACAAGTTCCCCGAACTTCATTGGGCCTGGGGCGTGCTCTACCAAAAACAAAACCTGCTCCCGCAGGCGCTTGCGGAATATCAAGAAGAATTTGAGATCACGGGAGACGAACTGGCAAGACAACGCTCTGCAACCGTTGCGAAACTACTCTATTCACAATCCGCAATGCACTCTTCGACGGATGGCGCCAGCCACTAAGGAAACTCTGATTAAGTCCCGGTTTCCTCCGTGCACCACTGTGTACCCTGTGGTCCACGCCCTTTGCCGACACTTAATCAGAGCTTCCTTAAATCTTGCAACGGATCGGGGCACACTTTAAAGCTCTGGTCGGGGAACGGTCGGAACGGATAACTGACGGCGAACGGCGGACGCCCCTACTTCCCCGCCAGCTTCCTGGCAATTTCTTCCACCAGCTTGGGCCGGAGATCGGCTAGCACTCTGTCCACAATGCTCGCAATCGTACTGGCGTCGGGCGCGGACGACCCACCTGCTGCTGCCGCCGCCGCTGCCATGGTCTTCAACGCCTCGTCGGCCCCGCGCTCAGCCGATTCCGCCGCTGCGGCAACTTCCATGTTTGCGGCAGAGCTGCCCGCGTCCGTGCTCGTCTGAGTCAAGTCCGAGTGATTCGCTTCCGCGATCGCGTCTTTGTCTGTGGATTCTTCGCCCGTGCCATCCCCACTCGCATCCCTATGTTCTTCCGCCGCCACAACCGCCGTCGCCGCCAATGTTGTCCCGCAGACCGGCTCCTCGCTCGGTTCCGGACCAGGTTCCGGCAAAATGTTCGCGCCAGCCGCCAACGCCGCTTTCGCCAGCGTGTTCTCAACTGCGGCCGCCATCGCGGAAACTCCTGGAATCCCAGCCGCTTCCATCGCGTCGCCGGCCGCCGTCGCCGGCTTTGCCGAAAAAGTGCCGAACATCTCCGCTTCCAGCGAAATCGCCGCTTCTTCCGGACTCAACGCCACCGCCTCCGCCATCCACTGCGGACTCTCTGCCGCAATCCGAGCCGCTTCTTCCGCCAGCAAATGGCCCGCCGCCACCAGCGTTCCGTGCGTCGGAACTGTGGACGCATCCGCGTTCCATCCGCCCGGCGTCAGCAGCCGCAACGCCTGCACCAATTCGTCGTCGCTCGGCGCCGGTTCTTTCGCCGTCGGCCCAACCGCGCTCGCCCCCGAAGCAAACATCGGCTCATCGCTTCGGTCCACGCATGCCGGCTCCTCCGCAAACTGCGCGGCGTTCACCGTTTCCACTGCCGCTGCGGGTTTTTCGGAAGGCCGATTCTCTGTAGCCTGAGTTTCTTGGAGTTGCTTCTCTGCCAGCGGACTGGCAGCCGCTTGGGTCGCAGCTGGTTCGACTCCGCTCTGCTCGACTTCGACCGGCGTAGGCTCGGCGATTGCCGCAACTTCAGTCGTCGGCGCCAGGTGCTGCGCCCGAATCTCGATTTCGCTCCGGCCTTCGACCGCGAATTCCTTAACCTCAGCCGCTGGAGCTTCGGCAAGCGCAGCTTCCACTACCGCCACCGGAGTTTCCACACCCGCGTGCTCGTCGCGCTTCTGTTCCGCCGCGCTTGCCTCCGCCAACTCAGCCGGCCGCGAAACCGAGTCTACCCTGGTTTCCGGCGACGTTTCCGGCGCGGTTTTCAGTGACGTTTCGCGCGGCGTCTCGTCCGCCTGCGCCCCAACTTCTTCAACAGCGGCGCTCGTTCCATCCAGTTTCGCCGCCAGCGCGCTCAGCGCGTCCAGTTCTTCCGGAGTGATGTCGCGCGGAATATCCGGATCCGCAACCGGTTCCTGTACCGGCGTCCGTTTCTCCGCGCTCGCTCCAACCGCTCCCTTGCGCTTCCCCTCCCGGAAATCGTGGAAGCTCCCCGCTGCCGCAGTTTCGGTTTCTTCTGTTTCTTCTTTTTTCTTTTTCTTCGATGGGAATCCCAGCCGGCTCTTCCACGAAGTATCGGACCCCGAATTGCTCTCCGCTTTCCTGCCGCTTCCCTCCGGGCGGAACCGCCCCGCGCCCAAATCCACCGCGCCGCCCCGCGCGCCCCCACTGGGCTGAGCCGCCGCGAGTTCTTCCAGCCGCGCGATCGCACTCAACAATTCGCTGGCTTCAAACGGCTTCACAATGTGCGCGTCGGCCCCGGCCCGTCGCGCTTCTTCCGGCTTGAAAGGCTCCAGTTTGCCCACCGTCAGCAACACCGGAATACCCGCTGTCTCCTCCGCTTCCTTCAGCCGCAGGCACACTTCCAGCCCGCTGTAGCCGGGCATGTACACGTCCAGCACGATCAGATCCGGTTTGATTTCAGCGATTCGCTTCAGCGCAGCCGATCCGTTGTTGACCGTGACCACGTCATATCCGGCGTCGGCCAGAATCTTTCGCCCCATGTTCTGGGCTGTCACACTGTCATCGGCGAGCAGGATTTTCCGCGTCAATCGTCGTCCTTCGACACAAAAGAAGAGATAACGCGAAATTACCGTGTCCCTCAACCTAAGTCAACGATTCCCGCAAAAGTAACCCGTTACGTCTGTTCCTAGTCTATTGGGAGGGGCCGGAAAGTTCAGAGGTCAGACGTCAGATTTGCGGAAAAGTCAGAGGTCAGAGGTCAGATTGAAGAGGTGAAAGGCAAAAGCCAGCACCAGCGGGCAAGAAGTTGAGAGACAGATTCCATCCGGTAAAACCGAAGTAACCTCTGCAATCAAACCTCTGACCTCTGACCTCTCACCTCTCACCTCCCTAGAACGGGTTCAGCTTCTTCAATCCCTTTTTCTTCTTCTTCTGGCTCGACGAAATCTCCGCCATTTCCTCGGCTTTCGGAGGCGCGCCGGAAGCGCTGGAACTCGACGTCCCGCCACCTTCCAGTTCATTGGTCTGCTGCAGCGGCGGCAGCGCCGCCGGGTCGGGCTCGACATTCGGCTTCAGTTCATTCGGATCCGCCACCGTCGCTTTCAACTCGGCGGTCGCCGGCGCGCCCTGCGCCCCAATTTGCGAAACAGCTTGCGCCGCAGGCGTTCCCGCTGCCGCGTCGCCCGTCGCCACCGGAGCATCCGAACGCGGCGCCGGCTGGTTCGGCACATCCGTCCCACGAATCGTCTCCACTCCCAATTTTTCGCTCGCGCCGCCCCCTTGCGCCGCGGTGGTCATCTGTCGCACCACTCCCAACGCCGTCACCGGCTCCGGATCCACCAGCGTCGGATCGCCCACATGTGCCGCCTTCGCCACGTCGGGATGCTTCTCGAAGCCGCTCAGCATCGTCGACATCAGTCCTGCTTCCTGCCGGCTCGCCACTTCCTTCTTGTTGTTTTCGAGCGCCGCCCGCGTCGGCCGCGGCACCGGCTGATGCATCGCCTCCAGCCGCTCCTTCGCATCCACCGCCCGGTCCATCGCCGGATACCGCGTAATAATCTTCGCGTACGCGTCCGCCGCGCTCTTGGTCAGGTCCTCGATCATCCTCGTCTTGATCACTTCGTTCAGCCGCGCGTTCTTCCGGATCGCATTGACCTCGCCCTCGTACGCTTGCCCCAGCAAAAACAACGACTCGTCCGCTCCGCTATATAACGGATACCGCTCCACCAGCGTTTTCAGCCGCGCAATCGCCGCCGGATACGCCAGCCGCAAATAATAAAACCGCCCAATCGCGTATTCCCGATCCGCCAGCACTTCCTGCACTTCCCGCAGCCGCTGTTTCGCCCGCGGCACCAGCTTGCTGTCCGGATACTCCTGAATCAGCGCCCTGTATTCGTCCTCCGCCCGCATCGCGTGCGTAAAGTCGCGGTCCGGCTTCTCCATCTGCTCATAGTGGATGTTCGCCACCTTCAGCTGCGCCTCGGCTGCCTCCGGCATGTTCGGGAAGAACGTTTTGAAATCCTTGTATTCGATCTCCGCCTGCTGCAACGCCGTGGTCCCGCCCTCGGCGTACCACGAATCCGCCACGCCCAGCTTCGCCCGCGCGATAAACTCCGAATCCGGATACGTGTTGATCAGCGTCTGCAGCGTCATCCGCGCCACGTCGAAGCGGTTGTGCTTCATCGCATCCATGGCCCGGTCGAACAGCACCTTGTCCGGCTGCTTCGACCCAACGTTCGCCAAAGGGTTCGACGACTTCTTGTTCGTGCACCCCACCGTCAACGCCAGCAGCAACCCAAGCACTACGAAAATAGAACTTCGACGCATAAAGGTTTAACCTCTGCAATCTGACCTCTAACCTCTGACCTTGCCTACACCTTCTGCAAACTCGCACTCCGCGCCGCGTCCAGCAGCGCCGCCGCATTCGCCCGCGCATCGCCCTTCCCAAACACCGCATTCCCCGCCACCAGAATCTCCGCCCCCGCCTGTACCACTTGCGCCACCGTATCCATCCCCACCCCGCCATCGACTTCGATGCGGTAGGAGTATCCCCGAGCCGCCCGGATCTCCGCCAGCTTCCTCATTTTGTGCAGCGTCGACGGGATAAACTTCTGCCCGCCAAACCCCGGATTCACGCTCATCACCAGCACATAATCCGCAATATCGAGCACTTCCGAAAGCGTCTCCACCGGAGTCGCCGGATTGATCACCACCCCCGCCAGGCACTCATGCTGTTTGATCAGATGCAGCGTCCGGTTCAAATGCCGGCAAGCCTCCTGATGCACCGAAATCCAGTCCGCTCCCGCCTCCGCAAAATCCGCAATGTACTGGTCGGGATTCTCAATCATCAGATGGCAATCCAGCGGCAGCCGCGTTGCCCGCCGCAAAGATTTCACCACCGGAGGTCCAATCGTAATATTGGGCACAAAATGCCCATCCATCACGTCCACATGGACCACGCTAGCCCCGCCAGCCGTAGCCCGCTCCACCGCATCCGCCAGATGCGCAAAATCCGCCGAAAGTATCGAAGGCGCAAGCTCGATCAAGACAAGGGTCCAATATAGAAAATCAGAAGTAGGGTCAAAGCTGTGGAAATTCTAGCACGCGGCTGCGACTTAGAGAGCGCCACAATCGAAGTTCGGTCAGAGATGGATTCTGAGTGAAATCGCCTGATTACGATAGTTACGCCCACATACTGGTTGCCGTCCTGGCGCACAATCGGGGTCGATAGAATTGACCCATGAAAAACATAAATTGCATTCGAAGCGTTTCACGGACGGCGAGGGCAGCGATTTTCGCTGCCTTGTGTGTGGGAAGCTCCGCGGTCCCGGCAATAGCGAGTCCAATGTGTGACAGCATCTTCCCCATAGCTATGATGCAAAGCGCGTACCCGGGAAAAACTGCCAGTACTTTGCCGAACCAACCAGCTGCCGGCGCCTTGATTGTGAACTGCGCCCACAGGGTAAGCGGTTCCGGCACTATCAGCCTCAAATTATTCGACGCTTCCCTGGAAAGCCCCTATAGCGCTACCGTCAAACAATTGGGCATGGAAGGATACAAGTGCTCTCCGATAGACACCATCGTCGGATTCCCGGCTTCCAGCTGTACGTTGGGCCAAGGTTCGAGCACGATTAATAGCATTGTTTTCACCACTACCAATGGTAAATATGCGGCAATCCTCACCGCCTTCATCACCAAATATGCCGCAATCCCCACCGAAGGCTCGCCTCTTACGCCGCTATATACAATCGCGAAGGCTGTGAACTCGAATATCTCGGCGGGCAGATAACCGCACCGCCGTACGGCCACTTCAAATCAGGTGGGTGCCCCATCCTTCCGCGCACTTTGCGGAAGGGTGGGATTCCACAACTGCATACCGCGGGTGGCCGACATCTTCGCGCTTATANNGTCCTACTCTTTGAAAGTTGACAGAGAAACAACTGGGGGGTGCCCCACGTCTCGCGCTTTTCGAGACGTGGGCATTCCAACTGCCGATACAGAAGAGCGGGCACGAACCTTCGACACCGTTGATGAACGGAAGTGAAAATCAAGAACTCGTGGTGCAAGCGGTTTGCTGCGCACTTCTCGAAAACCACGAGAAGTGCGGCACCCCCTTCATCTTCGCTGCCAACGGTTCGCGACTCAGGGTGTACTCGCCGGAGAAGTGCGCCACCCGCCAGAGGAGGGTGGCGGAGCCGACGGAATTCGGGTTGGGGTAGGTTCTGAGTGTAATCCGTGTGCGTCGAGCTGTGTCACTAAACGACAGTAACCTAGATAACTGTCACAAAGCGGACTAGCCTACATGCATTGTGAACAGACGACGTTGCAATCTCATTCTATCCATCGCAATCCTCTGGGGATGTTCTGTTCCGTGCCGAGCCGACACGATGATGAAGACCCAAACGGTTATTACAGATTCCGACACGAATCCGAACGTCGCGAACCCTAGCGCGACTCGAGAGATTCAGTATCGACAGGGAACTATGCGAAGAAGAGACATTATCGGCGAGGCGACAACAGCTTCTATCGCAGATATCGCGAACTGCGAAACGAGGGTTGGATTCTTTATCGATCTGGAGGCGCACGAATATCGGAACTACAAACTCGTAAAGTTCGCATCGGAAGCGCAGCGCGGTGAGTACTTACGAAAGACGGGCAAAACGGCGGTTCAGGTGGAAAGCAAGACGGTGGATACCGGCGAGCGGAAGGTGTTGTTTGGGCATCCGGCAAGGCACCTTATCACGACAACAAAGCGGGCAGACGCGAACACTGATAGTGGTGGGGAAGAGATCCTTGACGGGTGGTACATCGACCATGAACCTCCAGATCGCAGTTGCGCTCCCGATTTTGTGCGCAGCGAACCTTATTATGTGGCTGGGACCGCACTTGTGGACTATCCAGATGTCGCCCTGATCCATCACACCGGGCCGTTGCCGACAGGGTTGGCGGTTAAATTGAAGCTCATTAGCAAACTCGCAGCGGTCAAGAAGGGTACAGCCAGTCGAACAATTACGGTTGAAAAAACGGTCGAGGAACTCTCGGACTCGCCGCTGAGCCCGTCGTTATTCCAGCTACCTAATGGACTTCACGAAAACCCGGAACTGTTTCGAGGTCACGCGATTTCCAGCCGATAGTTAGTCTAAGCGCCGGAGCGAGAGCTCTTCGTCTCTTCTGCTTGCGCTTCCGCCAGCGCCTTCCTTGCCTTCTCCACACCCTCCGCCATCGCAAACTTCAGGCGGGTGGCCGACATCTTCGCGCTTATAACGTCCTATTCTTTGAAAGTTGACAGAGAAACAACTGGGGGGTGCCCCACGTCTCGCGCTTTTCGAGACGTGGGCATTCCAACTGCCGATACAGAAGAGCGGGCACGAACCTTCGACACCGTTGATGAACGGAAGTGAAAATCAAGAACTCGTGGTGCAAGCGGTTTGCTGCGCACTTCTCGAAAACCACGAGAAGTGCGGCACCCCCTTCATCTTCGCTGCCAACGGTTCGCGACTCAGGGTGTACTCGCCGGAGAAGTGCGCCACCCGCCCGAGTCTTTGATATTTAGGAGCGACCACCCTTCATTTCTTCCGCTTGCTCCCTCGCTAGCGCCTTCCTAACCCCCTCCACGCCCTCCGCCATCGCAAACTTCAGCTTCTCAATCCCCTCGCCCGTCACCGCCGATATCGGATAGAGCTTCATCTTCTTCCGCGTCGCCCACGCCTTCAGCTTCTTCAGCTTCTCCGGATTCGCCACATCGATCTTCGACGCCACCATCAAAGCCGGCTTCTTCTCCAGCTCCGCTCCGAAACTAGCCAGCTCGCCGAGAATCACATTCACATCTTTCACCACATCGTCCCGCCCGCTGCCATCGGACACATCCACCATATGCACCAGCAGCCGCGTGCGCTCGATGTGCCGCAGAAACTGCGTGCCCAGCCCCGATCCCGTATGCGCCCCTTCAATCAGCCCCGGAATATCCGCCACCACAAAACTCTCTTCGCGTCCCTTGTCGCCCACCAGCACCACGCCCAGATTCGGCTCCAGCGTGGTAAACGGATAATCCGCCACCTTCGGCCGCGCCGCAGAAATCCGCGAGATCAACGTCGACTTCCCCACATTCGGATACCCCACCAGCCCCACATCCGCCAGCAGCTTCAACTCCAGCCGAAAATTCCGCTCTTCTCCCGGACGCCCATCTTCATGCTCGCGCGGCGCCTGATGCGTCGAAGTCGCAAACTGCGCATTCCCCCGCCCGCCGCGTCCCCCGCGCGCAATCACCACGCGCTCATCGGCCTGCGAAAAATCGTAAACCTTCTCCCCCGTGTCCTCGTCATAAACAATCGTCCCCACCGGCACCTTCAGCACAATCCCTTCGCCGTCACGCCCAGTCTTCTTCGAGCCCTCGCCGTGCCGCCCCCGCTCCGCCGAGTATTCCGGATTGAACCGGAAATGGATCAGCGTATTGTGCTGCTCGCTCGATTCCATCCAGATGTCGCCACCCCGTCCGCCATCGCCCCCCGATGGCCCGCCGCGCGGAATGAACTTCTCCCGCCGGAACGCCATGCACCCGTTCCCGCCATCCCCCGCCTTAACCCGAATTTTCGCCTCATCAATAAACATAATCGCGTGGCAAACATGCCCGTGTGGCGCGGACACTCCTGTCCGC
>PLUW01000002.1:265-6591 GCA_003162935.1 Acidobacteriaceae bacterium | reverse complement strand
AGATTCTCAATCTTCAAACCCGGGTTCGATTCCCGGTAGCGCTACCAGACAGTCTGAAGTGCGGAGAAATCTGCCAGCATTCCCCTGACAATCGCAGAAAATCGCCGCAATTCCACAAGTCTTGCTCTCAAACCGGACCGGAGAAAGTGTCCTGCTCAACGCTGCAGGCAGGCTTTCGCGCCTTTTCTCCGGAGGGCACACGAGCATTCGGGTTTCAACGACTCCATCCGGCGAATGACAGGCGATCACAAACCGATCATGTGGCGAAGCGGCCTTGACTTTTGTCTGCCTTCGGTTGACAGGCTGAATCCCACAGTCGAAGTTGGCTGCCACCTGTGGTCCGCCAGAAATCACTGCACCGTCAAATCCCGCCAGTAGGCGTTGCCTGCTTCGTGGTGTGGAACCAGAACGCGCTGGTAGAGTCGTAGAACCACTTTCTGGTTCTTGTAGTCAGATAGATCAATACTAATATCTTCCCAATGACGGGAATCGGATTGCCCCGTGTCGTAGAGTCCGTCAATAAGCTTGTCGAACATTTTCTCGTCATTGACATAGACCTGCAGCTGCCACGCACGTCCCACGTCCACACCTGCTTTGAACTGCAAAGATGAATCTGACCCTAAGTTCACTGTCCGTTTGAGGACTGTTCCGCGTACCTCATCCCGAGGATAGGTGGCCAGCACCTGGCCGTCCAGGTAGGTGATACCCCGGATTCCCGGCATTCCGCCACCCGCGCCTCCGAACCCGGCCCGTTCCATCGTCCAGTCCCGGTTCCAGTACTGCATGAGGTCCGCCAATTTGAAGAGCTCGGCGGGTTGGGTGGCAGGATCGTGAACGGGAATTCGAATCGACTTTCCTTCGTCGATCGCGCCATGAGACACGAGGATTGCCTCGCCGATTCGCACCGTGCGTCGCGCCAGCTCCGAAATACTCTCGTCTACTGGCGGCGTGAGTTGCAGTGGGCCCATTTCCTTCCCCTGAATCCGATCATGGAGTTCCGAGACTTGTTCGGAAGGCAGCGCTTTCATGCCATGCATGGCTGCAACCACGGATTCTGAGTTCGCGGAATTGCAGTCGGTATCCGCGAAGTCGGCAGCGTGAACTGCGAGTTGCAGGGTTTTGCCGAAGTCGCCGTCCCCAAACCAGACGCTGGTGGCCACAATGCCGCCATTGACTACTGCATTATTGGTAGCGGGGTATTCGATTCCCCAGCGCTCATCGACCGCCCGGAAGATCTGCTCGGCGGTGCGACCCGACTCCGCCATGGAGATGACCATGTCGAGACACTGACGGTACGGAGAATCCGGATGGATCAGACTAGCGGCCTTGCGGACGATCGAGTGGGTATCTCTTTCCACGAAAGCGACGCTGATCATTCCGGAAACGAAAACGGCGCCATCCGTCCCTTCCGCGTAGCCATTGATGTGACCGAGATTCCGCGCCAGCGCAGCGGCCACGTTCGGCATACCCGGCGTCAGTGCTCCATAGACGTCACTGCTGAATTGAGGCCCGATAGTCCACCAGAGCTTGTTGTACCTGGGGTGACCAGTGTCCGGAGCCTTGACTCCTCGCTTCAACAACAGGAGAGCCTGTTCGCTCGATCCCCACGATCCAGCATTGTTCTCAAGCCATTGTTGTCCGAGTTGCTCGACCGTTAGCCCGATGCCGTATTTCTCGAAGGCACGCACCGCCACCATCTCGTAGTAGTAGTCATCATCTACTGGCGCATAGCCAGGCAAATGGGTCATGGGAGTCACCGGTAGAGTCGAAGCGGGCTGATGTTCGAATCGGACCCCGGTTATCTGCGCGATCATCTGTGCGGTCCAGATTGCCTGTACCCGGTCAAGATATTCCTCCCGCGACAACTGAAGAATTCTAGCCGAAGCCTGCGCAGACGCTGCCCTCGGCGCTGGCTGCGGGTACGCCATACCTGTAAAGAGAACGACCATGCACAGCAGGGATGTTGTCTGCGCTCTCATCTTTTTTCCTCGCGTTATTGCACTTCGAACAACCGATACCCAAAAGCGGGCAGATTGAACTGGACTCTGTTGTCGAGCGATACCTTCACTTCGCCCACCGTGCCCGCTGAACAGCCGCGATCTTCTTTCGACCTGCTGCTGAAATTGTGCGCTTGGGTTTCGATGCAATCGAAACCACATTCTGCTCTCGACCCCTCTCCTTTGCCCATCTGGCTTTGGCAGTCGCCCCATTTCGCCCTCGTGTCAAGGCTTGGGGGTCTTTGGCGACTTCGTCTGGCAGGGACTTCAAAGCGACAAATCGGTGGAGGGTAATGTCCTCGGCCTTGTAGGCGACGCCCATGCCCCCATAGCCGACTTTCTCGACGATGCGGTAGTACGAGATGGTCTGCCCGATCATTGATGCAGTACCCAGGCAGCAATGTTAGGGATGCTGCAATGGGAAGTCAACGATGTCTTAGACACACAAGCCTTGTCGAAACAAGCCACTCAACTGAACGACCTGAAAGGTCGGGTTGAGTCCCTTGAGAAGCAGACATACGCATCACCAAGGGATGAAGCAACGCTAGGGATCTATCGTTTACCGGGACTTATCCGGCGGTTTAGGAACATTTCGATTGATCGCAGTCCATGGTGCCGTTCGCTCCGCGGCAAATGCTCGTCAGTTGTTTTTCGCAAGGACCACGCTGCTGCAGGCGTGTTTCATGGGGTGCTAAGGAACTTCCGCAGGTTTTCCGCTGCGCGGCCCATGGAGCGAGCAAGGCTTAGTTTGGCGACGTTGTGGGCGAACACGCTGTCGATGTAGTCAAGCTCCGCACCGGCCAGCGCTTCCTGCGATTGAACCAGTTCAACGCTGTCGGCCACGCCTGCCTCCACTCGCTGGCGCGTGAGATCGAGAGTTTCCTTCGCGACCCGCGCATTAATCTGCGCCACCTCCACCTCGCTGGTTGCCGCCTCTAAGTCGAGATAGACTTTTCGGATGTCTCCCTCGACTTGCAGTTTGAGATCTTCGAGTTCGGCGCGTCTTTGCGTTAAGGTGGCGTCGGCTTGCTCGATATCGCCGCCCGTCCGGCCACCCTGCCAGATGGGAAAGCGCAGTGTCCCAGTGACCGAGAACGTACCGTGAGATTGGGAGGGATTGGTTCCGATCACTCCATAATCGGCGTTCACGGCAAGGGAGGGCAGTCGTTCAGAGCGCGCGCCAGAGCGCGCGAGTTCGGCGGCCCGGAGTTGAGCCGCGGCTGCCTTTAGATCCGGACGTTGCTCGAAGGCCTGTCGGAATGCCTCCTCCATGGTAATCGGCGGCGCAGCCGAGAAAGGGACATCGTCGGAGAGGTCATACTGGTCATTGGGCGGCAAACCGGTCATCCTCGCCAGGTTGATCTTCTGCTTGGCAAGATCGTTCCGCAGTGAAGTTACTCGCTGCTGTTGGGTGAGAGCTTGCACTTGGCTGCGATCGACATCGACCTGTGCCACCACTCCTACAGCTCTTTGCTGCGATGCTTGCTGGTAAAGAGCGTTGGCTGTGTCCAGTTGAGCAAGCGCCGATTGCACTCGCGCTTTGTCGGCAAGAACCGAGAGATATGCGCCTCCGACGGCTAATACCACGAGGTCGCGAGAATCTTGAGCCGAAAGTTGGTTTGCANNCGGGCCCGCAAGTCGATGTAGTTGTAGGGGCCTATGATGGTCGGCAAAGTGAAGCCTGGAAGCTTGAACTTGAAGCCTGAAGCTGCAAGGCTGGTCTGCTGGACAGTTTCGGCCAGATCGCCGGTGAGGTTGGGGAGTAGAGCGCTGCGGGCCACGCGCGTTTGCCCGTGTGCCTGACGCACGGCTTGGGCGAGTCCTACTGCTCCCAGATTGTATTCAAGGCCGCGGCGGATGGCGTCTTGCAAAGAGAGCTTGCCGGAGAAAGGCATGTTGGAAATGCCAGATGTACTTCCCGAGTAAGCGCCTTGAACTTGAACCGCGGGATTGAGTGTGTTGACGGTGGTCGCTGCTCCCGGAGTGGAGGACTGCGTGGCTGTCACGGAGCCGCTCTGTGCGGTTCTGCCCGATAGCGGCAACTGCGTTGCTTGCGTGCCCTGGGATTGCCCAGGCGGCGTCTGGGCAAACGCGTTGCCGCTCGGAATGCAAATGAAAATGCCGAGCAGGATCGATGTGGCACTCGTCTTCAGGCGACTCGGCAGCGTGTTCAGTTTCGTCTTCGTCTTCCTCTTTCCCATAGACAATTGACCGTGCCTTTCCGTTCTTAACCAAGTGGCCTAACTAAGTTGCTTGCGAAAACGCCAGATGCTGAGTGAAACCAGGACGATCGTAAAAATAAGCAACGCCAGGAAATTGGGCCACAGCGCGACGAACCCACTTCCTTTGAGCATGCCCCCGCGAACGATGGTCGCGAAATGGTGAATGGGATTGATGATCGTCAAGGGCTGCATCCATCGCGGCATCGCTTCAACAGGATTCAAGGCTCCTGACAAAGAAACCATGGGGGGATTGATGAAAAAAGCAGTCAGCTGCGCCTGCTGTGCCGATTTACTGAAAGTGGCGATAACTGTACCGATACTGATCCCAGACAAAATGCACAGCATGCCTCCAAACACGACGTAGGGCAAACTGCCATGGAACGGTATATGGAATACGAACTTAAGTACCCCAAGCGCAATCACCATCATCACGCAGAGCAGGGCAAACAACGGCACGATCTTGGCGACAATAATTTCAGACGTGCTGGCGGGAGACATGATCAGTTGCTCCATCGTTCCAGCCTCACGCTCCTTTACCATCGCGGCGGATGCTACGAGTGAACTGTTCAGAATTAGCAAGAGACCGAAAACCCCAGTCGCAATGAACCAGGAATCGACCAGGCCGGGGTTGTAGATGAAAGCCGGCATGAGTTGCACTTGTCCCCGGCGGCTTATCTCCGACGCAGCGACATGCTTAAGGCTGGCATGAATACCCATACTCTGCAGTCCTGCGTTGTAAGTTTGGATGATGCCTTCCGCATAGGCTTGGCTGATGGTGGCAGTATTCGCGTTCGTGGCGTTCAACAGGAACTGGACCGTGGTGGAATGTCCGCGGTGCAAATCGCGGGCATAGTCGTAGGGAATAACGACTCCGGCGTCTACCTTGGCCTGACTGATTGAATCCCCGAGTTCGTCTACCGAAAAATAGTAGCCTCCGAGGCGGAAGCTTTCACTCTCCGTAAGAGTCGCGATCAGTTCCCGGCTCTCCGGAGTCTTGCTGTCGTCGACGACTCCGAGGCGAACATTCGACACCGCCGCGCTGAGCGCGAAGCCAAACAGCGTCAACTGCAAGATCGGAGGAAGAAGCAAAGAAAGCATGAGACGGCGGTCGCGCCGGATCTGGTTGAACTCTTTGCCCACCAGTGCGCGGAACCGCTGATTGAAGACGTCTTGAAAGGGATTCGTCATTTGACTACGCTTACGCTTTGAGCTGCATTCGGCGCATGCTGAACCATCCAACCCCGTAGAAAACCGAGCCGATGAGGCCGATGATCGCGACCTTCCACCAGTCGGCGAGCCAGCCGCCACCTTGGAGTAGCGCATCCCGCACGACTTCGATGTAGTACCGGCCCCACATGAAATTCGAGATCCAACGCAATCCCACAGGGATGTTTTCGATGGGAAAGATCAGGCCGGAGAGCAGAAACACCAGGAGAAAGCCGCCGAGGGCCACCACTTGCATGGCGGCGACCTGGCTCGGAATCGTCGCTCCCACCATGGTTCCAAAGGCCGCCACGCAGAACGTATAGAGAATTGTGGCGACGATGAAGGGAGTTGGATCGCCCGCCAGCCCCAAACCAAAATACGTAAACAGAAGGACAAGCATAACGACGCACTCGGCGAGCGCGACTACCATAAAGGCAAGAATCTTTCCCAACAGAAATTCGTGGGCGGAGATGCTAGACACATAAACTTGAAGGATTGTCTTCAGTTCACTCTCTTTTGCCATGGCGAGGGCGGCCAGCAAAGGAGGGAACATTGAAAGTCCCAGCACGAAGATCCCTGGACCGTAAAATTTCTTGGCGGAGAGGCCTGGGTTGTACCAGAGGCGGATGGCGGTTTGGACTAGCGGGAGGCCCTGGTTGCCAGCGATGCGTTGATTGTAGGCACGCGTAATCTCGTTGGCATAACCTGCCGTAATCTTCGCGGTATTGGCGTCCGAGGCGTCGACCAGCAATTGAACGGGAGAATTTGCTCCTAGCGCCATATCCCTTCCGAAATGCACGGGTATGATCAGGACCGCCCTAGCCGTGTTTGAGCTGAGAGCCTCCTCGGGTTGCCGATCAATCGGCCAGGAGACGACATGGAGAGTAATGGAGGCGCGAAT